>JBCCLJ010000029.1:0-44594 GCA_039026915.1 Acidobacteriota bacterium | reverse complement strand
ACGGCCGTTGAATCGTCCAGATTCAACAGCCGGAGCCACGCGACGGCCGTTGAATCGTCCAGATTCAACAGCCGGAGCCACGCGACGGCCGTTGAATCGTCCAGATTCAACAGCCGGAGCCACGCGACGGCCGTTGAATCGTCCAGATTCAACAGCAGGAGCAACGCAACGGCCGTCGAATCGTCCAGATTCAACAGCCGGAGCAACGCAACGGCCGTTGAATCGTCCAGATTCAACAGCCGGAGCAACGCAACGGCCGTTGAATCGTTCAGATTCAAGAGCCGGAGCAACCGCGACGGCCGTTGATGCACCCCTGAGCTCTGTGAAAACTCAAGGGAGGAAGACCGAGGCGTCGCCGGAGCTCCGGCGGCGCCTCTCAAAGTCCTCGAGGAGCTCTGTCCTTCGGCGCAACACTCCTTCGAGCTCGTCGTCCGAGAGCCAACGCCGCAGGCGTTTCTCGACGACGGGCCTCTCGAGGGCGTCGAGAGAGTCGAAGGCCTTCTGCGAAACGCGCACCAGTGATTCGGGCCGCGCCGCGGCGTCCGCCCGAAAGGCCGACGCGTGATCCGTCGTGAAGAGATCGCCGCTTCGCGACACCAGCAGATCCGAATCGGGAGCTGCACCAATGAGCGCCCGCAGCAGCAGGATGTTCGCGAGCTGTTCCTCGGCCTTCTGATTCAGCTTCTCCAGATCTTCCGCGGTCACCGTCTCCGCCTCTTCGAGCCAGAGCTGGAGCGACCCGGTGCGCTCGCCGACGCGACGCGACGCGGTCGCTGGAACTCGGCCGAGCTGCAGCAGGCGATCGACCTCGAACGCAGCGACCTCGTGGCGGTAGGAGTCGCCCTCCTCGTTGCGCGCGTAGGGGTCGTCGCTACCGACCGTCTTCCAGATCGCACGACGCGTTTCACGGCGAGATCGAAGGAGGGCGAGACGCGAGCGGCTCGAGCCCCTCCCGACGCTACGCATCGCGACGACCCGCGCCTCGCGGACGAAGCGCTCGGCCTGCGGCCCGGTCGGGCTCTGCTCCTTCTCCTGCGCCAGCGCCGAACTCAGACCGAAGAGCAGCAGCACTCCTACAGCGATACCGCCGCGACGGAGGGTCCAAGTCATCTTCCAGGCAGCCTCAAAGCGTCGCCTCGAGCCGCACCAGAGCGCTCTCGAAACGATCGACGATCAAGTGGGCCTCCTCCTCGGTCAGGACGAGCGGAGGGGAAAAGGAAAGAGCGTTGGACTCCGGCAGCGCGCGGCTGATCAAACCCTCTTCGAGACAGAGCGAAGCCATGCGCGGGGCCACCTTCAGCTCGGGTGCGAACGGTGTCTTGTTCGCCTTGTCGGCGACCAGCTCGACCGCCGCGATGAGTCCTTTGCCGCGGACCTCGCCGACGAACGCGTGATCGCGCAGGGCAGCCAGGCGGCCTTGAAGAACCGCACCGACACGCGCGGCGTTGGCCGGCAGATCTTCCTTTTCGAGCACGTCGAGGTTGGCAAGAGCCGCCGCGGCCGCCAGCGGGTGCGAGCTGTAGGTAAAGCCGTGTGCAAGGTAGCCGTCGTTCTGGCCTTCCAGGAGCACCTTCCAGACGCGCTCCGAGACGATCGATCCCGAGATCGGCACGTAGCCGCTGGACAGGCCCTTGGCGATCGTCATGAAGTCCGGCTTCAGCCCATAGGTATCACTGCCGAACCACGACCCGAGACGCCCGAAGCCACAGATGACTTCGTCCGCGACCAGCAGCACGTCGTAGTCCTCGAGAACGGCGGAGATCGCTTCCCAGTAGCCGTCGGGCGGCGGAATGACGCCGCCGGCACCCATCAGCGGCTCGGCGACCAACGCTGCCACCGTTTCGGGACCCTCCCTCTCGATCTGCTCGCGCAGAGTGCCCGCCAAATGGGCCGAGAACTCGAGTTCGCTCATGCCCTCCGGAGCTTCGCGATAGTGGTGCGGACACTCGGTGTGGAGAAATCCAGGAAGCGGCAAGCCGAACGGAGCGTGCATCGACTCGAGACCACTCAGCGATGCAGCCACGGTGGTCACGCCGTGATAAGCCCTTCGGCGGGACAGGATCTTGCGCTTCTCTGGCTTGCCGCGCAGCTGGTTGTAGTACCAGATGAGCTTGACGTTCGTGTCGTTGGCATCGGAGCCGGTGCAGCCGAAGAAGACCCTCGCCATCCCCTCGGGAGCCAGCTCGATGACCTTCTCACCCAGCTCGATCGCAGGCTCGTTGGCCATCGATCCGAAGCTGTGGAAGAACGGTAGCCGCTCCGACTGAGTGCGGATGGCCTCGATCAGTTCGGGGCGGCCCCAGCCAACGTTGACGCACCACAGCCCGGCCATACCGTCGAGGTACTCACGGCCGCCGCTGTCGCGAACGTAGACGCCCTGGCCCTCCGTGATGATCAGCGGTCCGTCGTCCTGATGCTTGCGTAGCTGCGTATAGGGATGCAGCGAGCTGGCGCGATCGACATCGTGCAGCGACCGGGTGGTCGCGGATGAGTTGAGCGTCACGGCGACTCCTCGAAGCAGAGAATGGAAGGCGACATTCTGTCATTCCTCCAGACCGAGCGTCGGCGGTTCGAAACGCCCCTCGAGCCACTCGACCGCAACTTCGAAGGCACGATCGAGAATCGGGTCGCCCGGCTCCGGTCGAGCACTCTGCTCGACGGCCACGTGGGGCTCGACCCCAACCCCTTCGAGGAGCGCGGTGTAGGCGCCCAGAGTCCGTGCGGGGAACATCAGGTAGGTGTCTTCCCCCACCTCACTGAACATCGCTGGAATCACCGCTCCCGCCGTGCGCTCCCCGACCAGGACGCCGAGGCCTCGCTCTCTGAATTCGTAGGCGAGCACGTCCTTGGCGCTCCGGCTACGCCCGTCGACCACGACCACGAGTGGCTTGTTCCAGAGGAGCCCCTCACCGAAGAGAGCCAGGATCCGTTCGACGACCGCGGCGCTTCCGCCCCGCCCGCGCAGATCGAAGACGAGCGCCTCGGCCTCGGCGAAGTCGTCTCGAAAGAAGCGCTCGAGCGTCGGCACAACGCCGGCCATGTGGACGTACCAGAGGTGAACGTAGGCGACGCGTCGGCCTTCGATCTCGCGCACGCCGGCGCTCGAACGGAAGGCTTCGAAGGCGGAGTAGTCGTCGGCACAGACCTCGACCGACTGCACGTCCGCGTCGGCTGCGGCGTCCTCGAATTCGACCATCACGCAGTCGCCCAGCTCGGCGACGACGTAGTGCTGCGGCGGATCTGGAAGAGCAGCATCGTCGGTTCGAAAGTCGAGCAGGCCACTCGCCGCCGGAAGCTCTCCCGACAGAGTCAGCACGCGGACGCCTTCGGGCAGGCCGGACTCCTCGGCCGGTCCTCCCTCGAGCACGTTGATCACGTAGTAGTCGCCTTCGACGTGGAGGAGCTCGAAACCGACGGTCGGATGTCGACGGCGCCAAAGCTCGTCGAACATGCGCTTGTGGGTGGACTTCGAGAGCAGACCGAGGTGAGAGACGTCGATCTGTTGGAGCATCTCGAAGGCGACCTCGCGCTGGCGCTCCTCGCCCGCTCCCGGCTCGAGACGGCGCCGGGCCTCCGCCACCAGCCCGGGGACGAGCTCGCGTACCTTCGGATCGTAGAAGTGCCGAGTCAGGATCTCCTGGACCCGGCCGAGCAGGTCGGTGCTTTCCGAGGCGGAAGCCGCCGCCGGAGCTCCGGCCGCGCAACAAAGAGCGATCAGAGTCCAGAGAGACGCGAGACGAAGGCGTCCCAGGGGCCACTTCACGGAGCGCAGAGCGCGACGGCGTTTTCGATCGGTCAACGGAAACTCCCGGGTGGAGGATGTCCTTCAGGCCCATCATGCCCGAATGCCGGACTCCTCGCGACCGACAGAGGTACACTGCCCGCTCAGCCGAGGTAGCGACTCAAAACAATGACCACATTCCGACCTTCCGAGCCCGACGGTACGGGTCCTCACGGACTGGACATCGACGCCGTCGACATCGATCGCAACGCCATCCTCCACGACTATCGTCTGGCCGTACGCAGCCGGGAGATGAGCGCACACACTCGCAAGGAGGTGCAGAGCGGGCGAGCCAAGTTCGGATCAGACGGCGGCGGCAAGGAGCTGCCTCTGCTGGCCATCGCAAAGAACTTCCACGATGGCGACTGGCGCTCCGGCTACTACCGGGACCAGACGCTTCTCCTCGCGCTCGGTCTCACCAACGTCCGCAGCTACTTCGCCCAAATCTACGCACACGCCGACCTCGAGCATGAACCGGTGTCGAGCGGCCGCCAGATGGTCACCCACTTCGGCAGCCGCTCTCTCGACGCCGAGGGTCACTGGCGCGATCTCACGCAGCAGCCGAACAGTGCCGTCGACCTCTCGCCGACCGCAGCTCAGATGCCTCGCCTCGTCGGACTGGCGCAGGCCTCCAAGCTGTACCGCGAAGGAGGCTTCCCGTCCGCGGGCCTCTCCGATCACGGCAATGAGGTCGCGTTCGGAACGATCGGCAACGGCAGCACCTCGGAAGGCCTCTTCTGGGAGTCACTCAACGCCATCGGCGTGCTCGACGTTCCCGCCGTGATCAGCATCTTCGACGACGGCTACGCAATCTCTGTCACCAACAAAGACCAGATTCTCGGCGAAGACCTGAGCTCGCTGCTCGAGGGCTTTCGCCGTCGCGGCGGTGCCGGCTACCAGCTCTTCCGGGTTCCCGGCTGGAGCTATCCCGACCTGCTGAACGTCTACGGTCGCGCGGTCGCCGCCGCGCGGCGCGACCACGTGCCGGCGATCGTGCACGTCACCGAACTGACCCAGCCCTTCGGGCACTCCTCCTCGGGCAGTCACGAGCGATACAAATCGCCAGAGCGCCTGGCCTGGGAGCGGGAGTTCGACCCGCTCCCGCAGATGCGCGATTGGATGATTCGAGCGGACGTCGCTCCGGCTGCCGCGCTCGACGAGATCGAGGCCAGCGAGGCCGCGTGGGTCCAGTCCGAGGTCCAGGCCGCGTACCAGGCCTACCTCGAGTCGTTCGAAGCGGACGCTGCGAGACTGCGGGCGCTCCTCCAGGATCTCGAGCAGCAGAACCCCGGCGCTTCCGACGACCTCGACAGCGCCACGCGAGCGCTCGACCGTCAGAACATCGTCAGGCCACGAGGCGATCTTCTCGAAACAGCGCACGCCGCCTTGGTGGCGACTCGCACGAAGGACTCCCCGGCACGCGCCGCTCTCTCCGCCTGGAAGAAAGAGCGAAGCGTGCAGTACCAGGAGCTCTTCAGCGATCAGGTCATCGGTAGCAAGGCGCTGAACGTCGAGCTCGAGCCCCCGGCGCTCCAAGAAGACGCTCCCCGCGTTCCCGGGGCCGAGCTACTGAATCGCTACTTCGCCGCAGTCTTCGCGCAGAAACCGCGGGTGCTGACCTTCGGTGAAGACGTCGGCCAGCTGGGCGGCGTCAACCAGAGCCTGCTGGGCCTTCAGGAGCAGTTCGGCGTGCACCAGATCGCCGACACCGGCATCCGCGAAGCCACGATTCTCGGGCAGGCGATCGGGCTGGCACTGCGTGGCCTGCGCCCGATCGCCGAGATCCAGTACCTGGACTATCTCCACTACGCTCTGCAGTTGCTCTCGGACGACGTCGCGACGCTACGCTGGCGATCGCGCGGCGGCCAGGTCGCTCCGCTCATCGTACGGACCCGAGGTCACCGTCTCGAGGGCGTCTGGCACTCCGGCTCGCTCATGGGCGGGATCGTGCACAACGTGCGCGGGGTGCACGTCTGCGTGCCCCGCGACATGACGCGCGCCGCGGGCTTCTACAACACCCTGCTGCGCGGCGACGACCCGGGCCTCGTAGTCGAGGTCCTCAACGGCTATCGACGCAAAGAGAGCGTACCCAGCAACCTGACGGAGATGACGGTGCCGCTCGGCGTGACCGAGACCCTCCGCCAAGGCCGGGACATCACGCTGCTCACCTACGGCGCGCTGTGCACGATCGCCCTGGAAGCCGCCGAACGACTCGCCGATCTCGGCGTCGAGCTCGAAGTGATCGACGCGCAGTGCCTCCTCCCCTTCGACCGCCATCATCGGGTTGCCGCGTCGGTCGAGCGCACGAACCGGCTTCTGGTCGTCGATGAAGACGTCCCGGGCGGCGCTTCAGCCTTTCTCCTGCAGAAGGTCCTGGAAGAGCAGCAGGCCTACGACTCGCTCGACGCACCACCGCGCACCCTGACGGCCCGCGAGCATCGTCCGGCCTACGGGGGCGACGGCAACTTCTTCTCGAAGCCGAGCGCTCTGGACATCGTCGAGACCGCCTACGGGATGATGCACGAGAGCGACCCCGCCGGCTTCCCGGCGCTCGACTAGCTGGGGTTCAGCGTCTCGGGCCGCCGCAAACAAAGGCAGAACAGGACTTTTGGCGCCCTTCCGATTCGCCGAAACAGGAATCCGCCCAAGCTCGTCGAACGAAGCACATGGCAGGGCGCAAGTCCTTCCCGTGCAGCTCGACACCTCTCCCGCTGGATCCTTCGATCGGAGCGTACTCCCTGTGAAAACAAGGCCTTGCCTGCTCGCACTCCTCTCCGCGAGCGCCCTCCTCCTTCCCGCCTGCTCCACCGAGGGCCGCGCCGACCGCACCTCTGAAGCGCCTCCTGCTCCCGCGGTCGAGGCCGTCGCCGCCCGCACCGGGTCACTGCCCCTCCGTGAACGACTCAGCGGCATCGCCAAGGCCGAAAATCAGGTCGAGATCTACCCGGAGATCAGCGCCTCCGTCGCCGAAGTGCTCGTCCGAAGCGGCGAAGCCGTCCTTCAGGGGCAGCCTCTCGTGCGCCTCGCCGACGCCGAGTTTCGTGAGCAGCTGCGCCAAGCCGAGGCCAACGTACGGCTGGCGGAAGGCGCAGCCGCTGAGGCGCGTGCACGCATCGACGAGCTCGAGGCGCAGGTGACGCGCACCCGCAGTCTTGCGGAAGAAGAGCTCATCAGCCGCGTCGAGCTCGAGACACAGGAGGCGCGCCTAGCGGCCGCGCTGGCGAGCGCCGAGCAGTCCGACGCGCGCGTCGAGCAGGCTCGCGCAAGCGCCGACCAGAGCAGGACCGCCCTGCAGCGCACGGTCATCCGCGCGCCGGTCTCGGGCAATGTCGGTCAACGCAACGCCGAGGTCGGCATGCTGGCCGATACGAACTCGCTCCTGTTCGTGCTGGGCAACCTCGACTCGCTGATCGTCGAAGTCCCGCTCACCGACCGCATGCTCGGCTACGTCGAGGCGGGTCAGTCGGTCGAAATCAGCGCCTCTGCACTGGGCGAAGAGACGATCGTTTCGAAGCTGTCGCGGGTCTCACCCTTCCTTCAGCAGGGCAGCTTCAGCACCATCGGTGAGATCGACGTCGCCAATCCGGGTGCCCTCCGTCCCGGCATGTTCGCCACGGTCGACGTGCTCTACGGCGACAGTGAGGAAGCGACCCTCGTACCGTCGAGCAGCCTCTGGGAGAACCCGGGAACCGGACTGGTCGGCGTCTACGTCGTCGAGCCGCCGAACGGGCCGCAACGCACCGCCGACACCGGGGGCTCGGAGACCACTTCCCAGAATGGCGGACTCGAAGGCCCACCCTGGGCGGTGAAGTTCGTGCCCGTCGAGATCCTCGCGACCGGCCGCCTTACGGTCGGCGTTTCGGGTATCGAGCCCGGAGACTGGGTGGTCACGCTCGGCCAGAATCTGCTGTCGGACGGCGACTCCGCCGTGGCCCGCGTACGAACGACGTCGTGGGACAAAGTGCTCGATCTACAGAATCTGCAGAAAGAGGACCTCCTTCGCGGCTTCCTGGAGAAGCAGCAGCGAATGGCTCGCCAGTACGGCGCGGAGCCGCCCGGCCATCAGGAAGCACTGAAAGCGGCCCAGAGCTCCCAGCGCGTCTCGACCGCCTCCATCTGACGAGGAGGTTGCGATGAACGGCATCACCAAGCTCTCCATCGGTCGCCCGATCGCGACCTCGATGGTCTTCCTGATCTTCATCACACTGGGCGTCGTCTCCTTCCGGAGCCTGCCGGTCGACCTGCTTCCGAGCATCGAGTTCACCAGCCTGACGGTCTTCACGAGCTACCCGAACGTCGGCCCCGAGGAGATCGAACAGGTCATCACCGATCCCGTCGAGAACGCCGTCTCCGGCCTCCCCAACCTCGAGCAGATCACCTCGAGATCCGAGGAAGGCGTAAGCCGGGTCTCGCTCCAGTTCACTCGCGGAACGAACGTCGACGAAGCGGCGAACGACCTGCGGGCAGCGCTCGACGACCTGCGTGCCGAGCTACCGCTCGAGGCCGAAGTGCCGCGCATCTGGAAGCTCGACCTCGACCGATCCGAGGTCGTCGGGATTGCCGTCACCACCACGCGCCCGCTCGAGGAGCTGACACGACTCCTCGAAGACGACCTCGCACGCCGTTTCGAGCAGATCCCGGGCGTGGGCACGATCGAGGTTCGCGGCGGTGTCCACCGGGAGATTCGCGTCGATCTCCTGCGTGACCGCCTCGCCGCAGCAGGCCTGACCGCTCTCGACGTCCGCGACGCTCTCGTGCGCGAGAACCTCACGGCTCCTGGCGGCAACGTCAAGGACGGCTTCGAAGATCTCTACGTTCGCGCCGTGGGCGAGTACGCCACGCTGGACGAGATCGGCCGCACCGTCATCCGCAACACCGAGGGTCTACCGCTGCGCGTTCGCGACGTCGCCACCGTCTCGGACGACTACGAGGACGTCCGTTGGCTCGTTGACGTCAACGGACTCCCCTCGGTAAGCCTCGGCATCCAGAAGCAGAGCGGCGCCAACACCGTGGCCGTCGCCGATGCCGTGCGCGCCGAGGTGGCTCGCATCAACGCCGAGCGCGAAGATCTGCACCTCTCGATCCTCTCCGACCAGAGCGAGTTCATTCGCCAGTCGATCGACTCCGTGCGCAGCTCGGCCCTCTGGGGCTCGCTCCTCGCCGTCGTGGTGCTGTACCTGTTCCTACGCAACCGTTCGAGTACGGCCATCATCGCGCTGTCCATTCCGATCTCCGTCATCTCGACGTTCGCCCTGCTCTACTTCGGCGGACTGACGCTCAACCAGATGACCTTCGGAGGGCTTGCGCTCGGCGTCGGCCTGATCGTCGACAACGCCATCGTCGTGCTGGAGTCGATCGTGCGCAAGCGCGAAGAGCAGTCGATGCCGCCCCACGAGGCTGCGGCCCTGGGAACCTCAGAGGTCGCCGGTGCGATCGTCGCTTCGACGCTGACGAGCTGCGTCATCTTCCTACCCGTCGTCTTCACCCGCTCCACCTCGGGTGCGCTTTTTCAGGCACTCGCTCTGGTCGTCGTCTTCGCTCTCGCCTGTTCGCTGCTCGTCGCCTTGACGCTGGTGCCGATGCTTGCCGCGCGTTTCCTGAGCGTACGCAGTCGTTCAGAGCCCCAGGGCAAACGTTCGCAGCTCACCGAGAGGCTCGAGTCGACCTACTCCGGCATTCTCAGCAGAGCTCTCGATCATCGTCTCGTCGTCTTCGCGGCCACGGCAGTACTCCTCGCGGGTGCTCTTGCACTCTTCCCGACGATTCCCGTCGAGCTGGCGCCGCAGAGCGACGCCGACGAGATCGACATCTCGCTGGAGATGGCGCAAGGCACCAACATTGCCGTCATGATGGAGTACCTGGCCGAGCTCGAGCAGAAGGTACTCGCCGTACTCCCGTCTGACGATGTCGAGTTTTCGACGACGGAAGTCTGGGGATCGAACGCTTCTCTGGAGCTCAAGCTCGTACCGCAAGAAGACCGGACGATGTCGAGTTCCGCGCTGGCGGATGCCATCCGCCGCGACGTCGAACACTCGATCCCCGGCGCGGAGATTCGCGTCGACGCGCAGCCCGGCATGTGGATCCTTCGCCGCGTCTTCAGCTCGGGCGGCGGCGACGAAGCCGTCCAGCTTCAACTGCGAGGCTGGGATCTCGAGCGCTCCGACGCCCTTGCTTCGATCATCCGCAAGAAGATGGAAGCGCTGCCCGGAATCACCGGCGTGCGCGTCAGCCGCCGCGAGGGTCAGCCGCAGGAGAACCTGCTCTTCGACCGCGACCGCATTGCAGAGCTCGGCCTGTCCGTTCAGGAGGTCGCCCGCACGGTACAGGCGAACGTCGGGGGCGTCGAGGCAGGACGACTGCGCGACGGCGGCGACGAGTATCCGATCGTCGTACGCCTTCGTTCGGAGGACCGCCTGACCGCCAGCGACCTCGACGCCGTCTCGCTGACGACACCGGCAGGGATTCAGATCCCTCTCTCGACCGTCGTCGATCGCCAGCGTGACCGCGGGCCGAGCAGCATTCAGCGCGTCGACGGCCAGCGTGTCGCCTACATCACCGCCTCTCTCGAATCCGGCCTCGCACTCGGCGACGCCGTCGAGAGGGTGCGCGCCGACCTGAGCAGCCTCGAGCTTCCCGCGGGATTCTCTCTCTTCTTCGGCGGCCAGTACGAAGAGCAGCAGAAATCGCAGCGGGACTTCTTCGTCGCAATCCTGATGGCTCTGGCCCTGGTCTACATGCTGATGGCAGCTCAGTTCGAACGTTTCATCGATCCACTGATCGTCATGGTCGCGGTTCCGGTCGCGCTCGTGGGAGTCGTCCCGACACTCCTTCTGACGGGAACGACGCTGAACCTCCAGAGCGTCATGGGTCTCGTCATGCTCATCGGCATCGTCGTCAACAATGCGATCGTTCTCGTCGACACGATCAATCTGCTGCGCCGGGAGACGGCCATGGCCCTCCGCGATGCCGTCGCCGAGGCGAGCCGACTGAGACTGCGCCCGATCCTCATGACGACGCTGACCACTGTTCTCGGACTGGCACCGCTCGCCCTCGGCATCGGCCCCGGCGCAGAGATTCAGGCAGCGCTGGCCCGGGTCGTCATCGGCGGTCTCACGGCTTCCACCCTGGTGACGCTGGTGCTGATCCCGCTCACCTACTCGAGCCTGGTTCCGTTGGCTGAGCGCCTGCGCGAGTCGTCGTGGCTCGGCAAGCGCGAAGCCGCTGACGACGTCCCGCTCGCTCAGGAGCTCTGATCCGGGCAAGCTCGCGTTCGGTCGGGTCTTCGAAGGATTTTCCCTGCGGCGTTAACCTCTTCGCGTGTGCTCCGTATAGTTACTCAGTATGCATACTGAGTAACTGCATCACGGAGCACGCACTTGACCATTCGAAACAGCCTTCTCGCTCTCCTCGCCGAGGAGCCGGCCCACGGATACGGGCTCAAGTCCCGCTTCGAGAACACGACCGGTGACGTCTGGCGCCTGAACGTCGGTCAGGTCTACACGACGCTGCGAAGGCTGCAGCGCGACGCCCTCATCGAGCCGCTGGACTCGGCGTCGGAGACGCCTTCGTGGCGCCTGACCGCCACCGGTCGCGAGGCGCTCTCGGACTGGTACGCGGAGCCCGTCGCTCTGGAGCCACCGTCCCGCGACGAGCTCGCTCTCAAGGTCCTCCTCGCGGTGTCGACCGAAGAGGTGGACGCACGAGAGGTCCTGCGCGTCCAGCGCGTCGAGACGATGAAGCGCCTCCAGGGCTACACCGTCACCAAACGCGACGCGGACCCCGAGACGCAGCTGCCCTGGTGCCTCCTACTCGATTCGCTCATCTTGAAGGCCCGGGCCGAGCTGGACTGGCTCGACCTCTGTGAGGAAGCCATCCGACGGCGAGCGGGAGTCAAGCGATGATCCACTCGACTCAAACCGTTCTGCGTTTCGAGCATGCTGTCCGCGACTACGAGTCCGCTGGGCAGACCGTTCGCGCCTTGGGCCCGATCGATCTGGAAATCCGAAAGGGCGAGTTTCTCGCCATCATGGGCCCCTCCGGCTCGGGCAAGTCGACTCTGTTGTCTCTCGCCGGCGCACTCGATCACCCGACGGCCGGCCGAGTGCTCTTCGAAGAGCACGATCTGGCTCACCTCTCGGTACGGAAGATCGCCGAGATGCGAAGGCGTCGTCTCGGCTACGTCTTTCAGGAGCTGAATCTCCTCCCCGGACTCACCGCGCTCGAGAACGTGGCTCTGCCGATGGAGCTCGACGGCGAGTCTCCCAAGGGCTGTCGCGAGCAGGCCCAGCGCTCTCTGGACGGCGTCGGAATCGGCGAGCTCGCACATCGTTTTCCCGAGGACCTCTCCGGTGGCGAGCAACAGCGCGTCGCCATCGCTCGCTCCTTCGTCGGCGGCCGCTCCGTCCTGCTGGCGGACGAGCCGACCGGCGCTCTCGACTCGGTCACCGGAGAGCGGATCCTGCGACTCCTGCACCAGCACTGCAAGGCCGGCAAGACGGTCATCCTCGTGACCCACGATTCGAGCCACGCCGCATGGGCCGACCGCGTGCTCTTTCTGCGCGACGGCGAAATCCTCGACGAGTCGACGGCACCGTCTGCGGCAACCGTGCCGCTCCCGGGCCCCACGGGCTTGGCACCGCGGACCGAGCGATGAAACGCGCCCTCTACCGCCTGCGAGCGCTGCTGCGCATCGAGCTTCGGGAGATGCAGAGGCATGTGCGTCGAACCACGCTCCTCGCGCTCTTGATCGCCATCCCCGTTGCGGCAGTCGTCGGCGGCTCCATCCTCGGGCGCACGACCGAGCAAACACTCGAGGAGAGGCGCCGCCAGACGATGGGCGATGCCGATCTCATGGTCGAGCTTCCCAGTTCTTACGAGGAGCTCGTCGCCGCGCACCAGATCCTGAGCGAAGCGACGACGACGGCTCTCTCCCTCTGGGGCGTCGGCTCGGTCCGCACTCGAGCAGAAGAAGGGCGAGCGCAGCGGCAGCTCCAGGTCGAGGAGATCGCCATCGCACCGCTCGCCGAGTCTGCATCGCTCGGAGCCAGCTTCTTCGACCTCGTCTCGGGTGAGCTGCCGGTGAACGCGGGCGAAGTCGCGCTCTCTTCCGGGCTCCTCGACAGCCTCGGTGTCGAAGTGGGTGACGACGTTCTACTCGACTACGGCGGCTGGCGGAGGATTGCCGGAGAGGTCGTCAACCCCGAGTCGCTCGATCGGCCCTTTCTCTTACGCACCGCAGCCGCCGTAGAACACCGAGGCGAGGGCTTCACGTTGGCGAAGCTCCCGAAGTCCGCCCGCGAAACGACCGCTGAGGCCCTCCGTGCGGCGGGGCACGAAGTGCTCCTTCGCGAAGAGGTCCAGGCATCGACGGACGAAGCGGCATGGGTCGTCGCGATTCTCGGCTCCGTCGGCTTCTTCGAGGCCAGCCTGATCATGGCGGCAGCCTTCCTCGTCGGTCTCCAGAGGCGTCAAGTCGAAGTCGGACTGGTTGCGGCCGCCGGCGCGACCCCGAATGCCATCGGGCTCTCTCTTCTCGTCTCTTCGGCCCTGCTGGCCTTCGCCAGCGGAGTTCTCGGATCGGCGTTCGGACTGCTCGGGGCCCTCGCCGTACACCCGTTCCTCGACCCGCTCAACGGCCGGATCAACGGACCTCTGGAGATTCACTGGCTTGCGGCGGTCGCCGGCCTGCTGGTCGGCGTCCTCACGGCTCTGCTCGCCAGCGTGGTGCCCGCCGTCCGCGCCAGCCGTCGCCCGATCAAGGAATCGCTGAGCGGCCGGCGACCGCGAGGCGATCGCGGCGTCCTCTTCGGCGTCGTCGGCGCGGTCTGCATCGTTGTGAGCCTCGGCCTCCTTCTCTTCGCTCCGCGCACTTCCGCCGTTCTCGGTGCAGCGGCCATCATCTGTGGCTCGATCCTCGGCATGCTCGGCTTCGGCATCGCCAGTCCGACGTTCCTTGCCCTCCTGGCCCGAAGCGCAAGTCGGCTACCCCTCGCCTGGCGACTCGCGGTACGCGACGCGGGGCGCTTTCGTGGACGCAACGGTCCGGTCGTGACCGCGATTCTTGCGGGCATGTCGATGAGCGTCACGGTGGCACTCCTGACGGCGAGTATCGATCGGAAGATCGACGAGCTTCCGCAGACCTACCGAACGGATCAGCTCTTGGTTGCAGGACCCGCAGCAGAGTCCGTCTCCCGAGAGATCGAGGGAGCCCTCCAGGCGTCGGCCGCAGCCCCTCTACAGGCCGCCTATCTCGGAGCCGAGCCGATCCGTGTACGCCAGGCGGGCTCGGATCCGGAGACTCGGGGGCAGTGGATCGCGATCGGCGACGACGAGGCTCTGCGAGCTCTCGGCGTTGACCGCCGCCCAGAGGGGAGCGAGGGCCACCTCCTGCAGTTGGGCGCACCCGACGCAGGCCTTCTGGGTCTTCTGGGACGGGACGAGTCCACCGAGATCGACGACGCCGTGGAACTCTCCACCTGGCGCGTCGGAATGCCCTTGGCAGCGCTGCCGGTGACGACCGTCTCGATGGGCGAGACCGTGAGGGATCCCCTCTTCTTCGTCGACCGAGCGACCGCGGAAACGCGCGGCTGGACAGCCGGCCCTCCACTCGACCGCACGGTGACGCCGTGGCTGATCCGGCTCCCGCAAGCCGTCGCAGACAAGGAGATCGAGGCGGCGAGGCAGCTGGCGGCCGCGGCCGCGGGCACCGAGATCGACGCGCAGCTCCTGAAGCGACGGCCGACACAGGGCTTCTACCAGCTGACCCTGGGGCTGTGCATGCTCACCGGACTCATCGTCCTGCTCGTCGCCACGTCGCTGTCCGCCGCCGAATCCCGACGGGACGAGGAGCTCCTCGAGGTCCTCGGCGCGGCGCCGGCGACGCAGCGTCAGCATCGTGCGGCGCGAGCGGCCTACCTCGCCACGCTGGGCTGCACTCTCGCAGTGCCGGCCGGCTTCTTTCCGGTCATCGGACTCTTCGAATCGTCGAATCTACCCCTGGAATGGGTCATTCCTTGGCGCGCCCTGGCTCTCGCCGCACTCGGCCTACCGCTCTTCGTCTACTTCCTCACCTGGGCCTACGACCGAATCCGTAAGCCACAGAGCGCGCCGCGGGGCTTCGGGTGGACCGGCACGAAGTCTGCGGGCGTCGCAGTGCTGCTGCTGTTCGTCAGCTCGACGGCCGAGTCCAGCGAGCGATGGCAGGTCTTCGAGGGCGAAGCGTTCAACGGCGGCGTTCTGCGCGGCGAAGTGACCGAGGTCCGGGTCCCCGTGAGGCACGCCGATCCGGACGGACCTACTCTTGCTTTGAGGGTCGTTCGGTATCGGACGAGTCATCCGAACCCCGGACCGCCGATCCTCTATCTGGCGGGAGGGCCGGGAGGGCCGGGAGCCGAGCTCGTCGGGCGCTTCGCGACACATCCTCAGCTGCGCCTGCTCGAGACAGCCGACGTCATTGCCGTCGACCAGCGCGGCGTCGGCGGCAGCGAGCCTAGGCTCGACGGCGGGCCGCCGCCTCGACTCCTTCCTCTCGATCGCTCCGTGTCGCGCGACGAGGCAGTGCGGTCTCTGGCGTCGGTCGCTGAGGGCGTCTGGTCCTATTGGAAGGACCGCGGCGTCGATCTCGCAACTCTCAACACGCACGAAGCGGCTCTCGACCTGGAGCTCGTCCGCCGTGAGCTCGGCCTCGGCAAGGTGACGCTCTACGGTGCGAGCTACGGTAGCCACCTGGGGCTCGCCTACCTGCGGCTCGCTCCGGAGGGCGTCGAACGCGCCGTGCTCGTGAGGGTCGAGGGTCCCGACGACACCTGGAAGCTGCCCGACGTCACGCAGGCCCGTCTCGAGCGGCTCTCAGAAGACTGCCGCGCGAGTTCGGTCTGCCGCGAGCTGACGCCGGATCTCCTCGAAACGCTACGAGCACTTCTGCAGCGGCTGCGAACCGACGAGATCAGCGTTGCCTTCGATGCCGACCTCGCGGAGCGGTTCGGCCGTTCGCCCGGCCGAGTGCGCTTGGGTCCCTTCGAGTTGCAGCTCTTCGTCGCCCTTCGCCTGGGAGAGTCCCCAGCCGCTGCCGACCTTCCGCTCGCTCTCGCCCGCTTCACCGACGGTGACTGGTCGCAGCTCGCCGAGATGGCACTCGAGGTGCGCACTCCGAGCCTTGATCCGATGCCTTGGGCCACCGACTGCGCTTCCTCCTCTTCCGAAGCGCGGTGGCAGCGAATCGAACGTCAGCGGACGAAGCCCGAGAACCTGTTGGGCGACGCCCTCCTGGCGCCACACTTTCCCGAGGCGTGTCGTCCCTGCCGCGGCTGTCGGCTCCCGGGCGCCTTCCGCAAGCCTCTGCAGAGCTCCGTTTCCACTCTTCTGGTCAGCGGCGAGGTCGATCCCCGGACTCCCCCGGAAAACGCCGATGACGTCGCAGCAGGACTGCGCGACGCGGTGCAGGTCCTGGTGCTCTCCGCCGGACACGAGTCGAGAGAGCTCGGATCGCCGGAGTACCGCCGCCTTCTGCAGTCCTTTCTGATCGGAGAGCCGGTCGGTGATCTCACGGTGACGTTGCCGACGCTGCCTTTCAGCAGAAAGGGAGACTCGTCCCCCTAGGGCCGCTCGACCTCGGAGACGTCTTCTTCAGGCACAAGCTCCCGAACCCGTAGCCGTCCCGCGCGTAGGACCTCTCGCAGGCAGTCCCGCGGTTTGCGCTGCCGAGCGCGATCCTCGCGCAGCCGGTCGATCACGAGCAGATCCACGCCGGCGTTCTCCGCGAGAGACCTCAGCTGACGACAGTCGAGCTGCTTGCGTAGCTCGATGCGCCGCTCGATCTCAGGATGCTGGAGGCTACGGGCAGCGCGTTCGAACTGCCGGTCTACGTAGAGCCGGGCATACGGCGAAAGAGCGGCTACGCGAAGCAGCGGCGGTGAGCTCGAATTCACGAGCCAGGTCTCGCGACCACGCGCGGTCACGAAGTCAGCCAGTTCCGCCAGGTCGGCCTCGGCTGTCCAGGTCTGTTCGTCGAACCAAGGAATCTCGATGACCTTCTCTCGCATGCGCCAGCCGAAGTACGTCAGCTGCAGGACGGTCGTGAAAACCATCAAGAGGCGCAGACCCGAGCTGCTGGGCACCTTGAAGTCGACCCGGGAGAGAACCAGAAGAGTCAGACCCAAGCTCGCGAAGTAGAAGAAAGCCCACTGCTCATTGGTCAGATTCTCGAAGAGCGCGAGGACACTGACTCCCGCAATCCAGACGCCGAGAACGATCTCATCGAACGGCGACTCGTCTTCCCAGCTCCAAAGCGACCGCACATGCGCTAGGGCCAAAGGAGCAAATGCCATCTGCTTCACCAGGACCACGATCGCAATGAACAAAGCAACAGCCGCCTTTGCAGGCAGAACTCCGGAAAGCAGGACATAGACAGGAGACGGCTGCCCCTGGCTCGTCACGGTCACCGAGTCATTGAGAGGAGCAATCTCCATGATGTTGGAGCCCAGAATCGAGCCGCTGTAGAAGAGAAGATAGGACAAGTAGAAAACCGCAGTCGTGCCGGCGAGCGCGCCTGCGATCCACTTCGGCAGCTTCGTCAAAGACCGGGTGCGAAGAAGGGCGAGCGCAAAAGCAAAAGCCAACCCGCAAAGAACGAGCGGCAGTACGTTCGCGCGGGCTCCGGAAACTCCGAACAGCAGAGTGCCAAAGAGAATCCAACGAGGAGACGATACGGCTTCCCGAGGACGCAGAAGGTCGAGGATGGCGAGAAACTGCACCAGAGCCAGCAGAAGTGAGGGGAGACGATACGAGATGTTCAGAGAAGCTGTCTGGAACATCGTGTAGAAGATGGGACCGTAGCCGAAGAACGCGAAAAAAGAGGTGACCGCGGCGGCGGCGGCGGCGCGTGAGCCGGAAAGAGCGCTGGCCAACGCAAACAGACTCCTCGTGGACACGAGAAGCAGGAACACGGGTAACACCAGCCGAAGCACCTCGACCCGCGATACTGGAATGAGGTCGGTCATCAAGATCGCAAGCAGGTTGTAGAAGTAGTGGTAGGTCAGCTTCTCGCCTGCCCAGAAAGGATCACCCGGCGGGAATCCGTCTGTCAGTACGTTGGAGTAGGCCAAGAGCCAGCCTCCATGCTGCTCGCTACCACCGTGATCGAACGTCAGCATTCCGCCAGCGAGCAAGAGCCACAACCCGAGCGGGAGCCAGCGATCCACAGAAGACGGTGAGCCGCTGGAAGAAGCCGGACTCCGGTAAAGCCGGCGAGTGAGAAGAGTCACGATTGCTGCGTAGACCACGAGCAACGCTAGTGACGGCAGATGTGTCACCAAACCGAGAAAAAGAGTCGAAACCAAAAGACTGAGCAGAACAGCGCGCAGCGTTTGGTAATCGGTACTGGCCGCATCTCTCACCGCGATCAAGGCTGGGACAGACACGGCGGCCTGAAGAAAAGCCAACGCTGCTAAGGAGTTGACCAGGCGGCCGCCGAAGGCGGCGACGACGAGGACCATCAGAGCGGTCTCGACGGCAATGAGCAAGGAACCTGCGCGAAGGTCGCGCGTCTCGATCACCGTGATGGCCCTCGCTTCCTTCGCCTCTTCTCAAGATCTTCTCTGGAGAGAGTCAGCTCACACACCAGCTCCACAGGCGGCTGGTCGAAACGACCAGCCAGTATCTCGTCAGCGGAAACCAGCGGCTGGTGGTATTGCCGATAGACAAACGAGGCGGTTTCTGTAGCGGCGTCGAAGTCAATGAAGCGATTCACCCAGCGGCGCTCTCGCTCGTAGCCACAACCGTCGAGCCCGACGCGCCTGCGCCGGAAACGTGCCGTATGGCCGAAGTAGACACGGTCCGAAGCGTGCATCGCAAGACGACTGCCGTCGGTATCGAGGATCGGCAGCAGCTCCTCCCCGCCGCCGCGACTCACGCGACTCAGCGTGAACCAGTTCTCGGCAAGACGCAGGTCCGACTCGTTGAATACGTTGATCGGCGCGATCCCGTAGATGTGCGGAATCCGCCGCACCGTTCTGTTCAACGTCTTGAAACGCTCTGCTCCAAGCGGACCATTCCAGCCGAGAAAGGGTGCAGGGAGCATGACGACATAAATCAACGCCAGAAGAGCCAAGTGTGAGAAGACGGGCACGATCGCATCGTCGAGTAGCGCGGTCTCGGAGCGTTCTGTGGACGGTGTGCTCGCCGTCGGCCAGAAGAGCGCTGCGAAGAACAACAGCTCGAACTCGGCGAGACTGCCCAGCTGCAGCACGGTCAAGCTCATCAGGAAGAAAAGCAGTCCCCAGGCGATGGCGTACCTACGGAACCAGCCGCCCAAGATCACGCACGGGATGAAGAATGCAAACCAAGGGATCATCAGCCAGAGCGAGATACGTCCCAGTAAGACAGCCCACGGTCCGCGCTCAAAGAAGCTCTCAAACACACGGGGCACCGAGCTCATGAAGTTATTGGTGAGGAGCAAGGGTCCCGCGGTTCCGGTCATCCAAGCGGGCTCGTTCAAGTGCTGAGCGAGAGAGTACAGGCAGACCAGACCGAAACTCAGCACGCCCCCGAATTTCGCCAGAATGAGCGCGTTCTTCGACGGCATGCCATCTTCGTAATAGACGGCAGTCAGCAAGCTTGCCGCCACTGATCTCCTCCTCAACAGGAGGCGATCGACAGAGAGATGAGCGCCCGCGTTCGAGAGAATGAGCAAGAGAGCGAGCATGGCCGCAACATCATTTCCGAGGGTGCTCGTCTGTAAGTACCGCTCACCGATCTGCCAGTCGACGAGGATGAAGTAGACCAAAGCGGCCTGCGTCAACAACCCGACGGTGACCAGAACGGCGGCCGTCAGCCCAGCCCACATGGCGCCACTCATCAACGGGTCCGCGACGTCTTCCGGGAACCTCCACAAGAGCAGGTTCGAGCTTCTTCGGATCAGCAGCAGCCCAAAGAGAATCCGCACGATCACAAACTTCTGGACTTCGCTCTCCGGATTGGAGAAGAAGGCACCTCGTCTCTCCAGAGCCATCGCGAGAGCCGTCAACGAACGGCTCCAGCTTTCTCGCTTCCAGGTTCTCTCGATCCCGTAGACGAGCAGAGCTGTCATCCAGAACAGGACGTAGGCTCCCAACAGCTGGTCGCGTTGCGGCGAGAGTAGAAGGGCCCAGGCCGACAGGACAATGCACCCGAGCACACACGCTAGCCGAGACGCAGCCAATCCAGGGTCTCCAAAGGTCGAGAGGGTGCAATCTACAACAGCCTAGGGACGAGAAGCAGCCTCCGATCGGCGCTGTGCCTGACGCGGTTCGTCGTATAGCCTTTCCCATACTACTGAGGACCCACGATGATCGATCTGACGAAAGAGGGCGATGTCTTCGTCCTGGCCATGGCCGCTGACGAGAACCGCTGGAACACGACTTTCGTGCGCGCCTTCGCCGAAGCGCTCGACGAAGTCGAAGCGTCGACGGGCCCGGCCGCGCTGGTCACGCGCTCGCTCAACGAGAAGTTCTTCTCCAACGGTCTCGATCTGGCCTGGGTGCAGGCGCCCGACGATCATCCAGAGGGTGGTGACCGCGAGATCTTCGGAGCCGAGTTCATGGCGCTCATGGGTCGCATCATCACCCTCCCGGTGCCGACCCTCAGCGCGATCAACGGCCACGCTTTCGGCGCCGGCCTGATGTGCGCTCTCTGCCACGATCTGCGCTTCATGCGCGCCGACCGAGGCTTCCTCTGCGCCAACGAGATGCAGCTCGGGCTGACGATTCCCACGCCGGAGCTCGCGCTCTTCCGCCACAAGCTACCGGCTCATGTCTTCTACGAGACCGTGCAACTTTCACGGCGGTGGACCGGGGAGACGGGTCGCGCGGCGGGCGTCGTGCAAGAAGCGTTCGAACTCGACGATCTGCTGCCAGCAGCTCTGCAGCGTGCCGCCGAGCTGGCACCGCTCGCCGCTCATCGCGCGCTCTTCGGCGGCCAGAAGGAGCGCCTCTTCGGTACCGACGCCGTGCTCGACGGCCCACACGGCGCCGCCCATATGCTCAAGAACGCCGCCGACTTCGGCCACTGACGCGAAGGCCCGCGAGCCAGGTTTCCGCCCTGGCCGGCAATCCCGCCTTCCGTTCGACCCGTGGCTATCGTCAGGGCACGTCGGGATCCTCGCCTTCTTCCGCTAGGGGACAAAAACGCAGCGGCAGCAAACCCGCAGCGCAGTTGTGCCGGAGTTCGGCCTGGGCCTCGGCCCGCTGCTCGACGGTCAGGGGCCAGCCTGCCGGCAGCCGAGGACCCTCGAGACAGACTTGCCGTGCCACGAGTCCCGTCGCACAGGCCTCGACGATCCATGACCTGCGGGGCATGCGTTCTTCGGCGGATTCCGGGATCAGCACACGACGGCAGTCGAGAGCAGCCACCAGACCTTCGGCACAGGCGGTCCTCATCTTCTCCTCGGAGGCTCGAGTCTCCGACTCTCGCGTCTCCGATGCTCGCGCTTCTGGCAACGACGCCGGTTCCTGGGCCGCCGTCGCCGAGGCGCAGAGGCCAAGACTCAGAAGGTACGGCAGCACCGAGACGAGGCGATGGCTGGACATAGCGGACTCCTTCACTTCCTTCCAAGCGTAGCAGGAGCTTCACGACAACGAAGTCCAAGCCGGTGAGCCAAGGCTGGCGCGATCTGGCCTTCGCGGGCTGAAGGCTAGCGAGCGCCTGGGACCGACGAGGGAGCGCTCGCCCGGGCCGGCGGCAGCGGTTCTCCTTCGCGATGCACCTCATACAGTCGCGTCAGAGGCACCTCTCCCAGCGGACCGACGGCAGCCCGGGAGCTCCGCGCCACCTCTTCCAACCGGAGACCGTGGGGCGCGAGCCGACCGTTCGTCTCGCCGACGCTGCCGAACGCGAGTCCGAAGGTGACGACGCGCAGCAGTCGCTCCGTCTGCAGATACTCGCGACCCGTGGCCGGGTCGACGCCGAAGTAGTCCGACGGATCTCGCCGCGCCATGCGCAGCGCCCCCTGCCAGGCTGGCGGATGCGCCCGCACGGCGATCCAGCGCACCCGATGGCGCTCGACGCCCGCAGCGAAACGACCGGGATCCTCCTCGACGAAGAGCGCGACTCCTGGGTTGAACTCCGGCTGCCCCTGCGGCCCGAAGGGGCCGACGACGGTCGCCTGCCTCCCGATCCACTGGAGCCAGTGCCCCACCGTCCACGGCGCCAGGACGCTGTCCTGCGCTTCCGCCTCCGGGTCGAGCCAAGCGGCTGACGGCGGCTGCGAGCGCAGGTAGTCGAAGAGCTCCGCGTAGCCGCTCGCCCGCAGAATGTCGGGCCGCCCGTACATGCGCAGACCGTCGAAACCCGGCAAGGCAACGTAGCCGGCTGCGCAGGGAGCAAAGAGCACGCAACAGAGCAAACCGACTCTCGAGGCTCCGCTCCTGCGCAGAACTTGAAGCATCAGGGCGAACAGCACGCAGACCGCGATCGCCGCCGAGTGCGTGTAGCGAGCCTGGACGACACCCACCAGGATCGCGTAGCCAGCCCAGACGGCCGCCACCAGACCGCCAGCGGAGAGGTGAGCCCGCGCGCTGAGGAGAAGCACTGCGCCGACCAGCGGCACGATCGAGAGACGAACGAGGGCCGGCTTGAGATCGAAGCTACCGAGGAGGAAGAAGAGCGGCCGAGACTCCGCAACCTCCTGGAGAAAAGGCTCCGAGCGGCCCAGGAAGCGAAGCCCCTCGACGAATGCCGGAAGTACCCAGGCGAGCAGGACGAGCGTCGTCGCCAGCGCCAGGCCGAGGAGCGCAAGCCAGGAGCGGTGCACGTCGGCGCCCCACCGCGGCCGCGCCCAGTCGCCCTCCGGCGATCGGGGACCGGTAACGCACACGCCCGCTGCACCGAGCGCCGCGAGCCCGAAGAGCAGCTGAGAGTGCAGCAGCGAAAGCCCCTCGAAGGCAGCGCCCTGCCTCAACGTCCAGACGCTTGCGGCAACCACCGGAACCGTGCCGACGGCAGCGACGAAGCCGCCCACCGCCAGAGCTCGACAGGCACCGCTGCTGCCCTGTAGCCAGAAGACCACGCCGAGAAGTCCCAGGAGGCCCAGATAGATCGGGGATCCGGCCCAGGTCAGCACCAGCATCGCCAAGCCGACCGCCACCTCGAAGCCGTAGCGATGCTTGCTCTGCGGCTCGTGCGCAGCACCTGCGAGACCGGCCAGCGCCAAGAGAAAGCCGATCTCGATCAGCGAGTCGTGGTCGAGCTGGCCCAGGAGACTGAAGGCGGCAACGCCGGGAAGGAGTGCAGCGCACCAGGCCGCGCGAATTGCCGACCGCTGCCCCAAGAGACGGCTGGCGACGAGTCCTACCATCGCAACCTCGATCAGACCAAGAACGACCGGAAGAACGCTGCCAGCTCTCTCGAGGCCCGCTTCTCCACCGCCGAACAGGAGACCGACGAGGGCGAGAAGCATGTCGAAGAGAGGCGGCCACTGCAGCATTGCGCCGGTCGGCACGCTCATCAACTCGTCCGTCTGCGGCACGTGAGGGAAGTCCTCCGCGATCAGGAACGCGCGCCGCAGATGGTAGAAGCCGTCGACGGCGGTCGATGAAACCCAGCCGTCTCGAGAGACGCTGGGCCAGGTCCCCAGTCGAACCAGCGCCGCGGCCGCGAGAGCCCCGGCGAAGAGGCCGCGCCGTCGACCGGTCGTCACGGTTTCGCTCCGGTCGGTCGCAGGACCGAGGCCAGAACCGCGCCCTGGCGCTCGACGACGTGGAGAGAGTCGGCCTCGGGAAAGAGGGTCCCCCAGCCGGCTCGGTTGCCGACGATCCAGAAGTCGACGACCGGTAGACGGTCGCGAACGTCGGCGTACTGATCGGCCGTGAGAACGACGTGATGCGGCCTGCGGTAGTGTCGCGCCAGAGGCGACAGGTACGAGGTCGAGTCGAGGACGGTGACCCACTGGCGTCCGGCCGGGGCGTTCTCGACCCGCCGGGCGACCCAGTCGAGCGCCTCTCCGTAGCTGGCGGCCCAGTAGTCGGTGTCGTAGCGGCCGCTCGCTCCAGCCACACCGCCGACGGCGGAGTTGAAGTACACGTACTGATACGGGTGCAGGGCGAGGAGCGATCCGACCGGCATCAGCAGCAGCGCCACCACCGCGAGCCAGGAGACTCTGGGTACCTGCCGTTCGAGGAGGCGCTGCAGACCGACCCCACCGTAGGCGGCGAGCACAGCCACTGCCGGCAGGACGAAGAGGAAGTGGCGCAGGCCATCGTAGACATTCGGCCGCAGCACGACGAAAGCACCGAGCGGCAACAACAGCCACAGCGATGCGGCCGTTGGTACCAACAGCTCGGGCTTTCGCGACCTGTCGTTGAACAGACGCTTTGCGAGCCGACCGAGGCCGAGGAGGGCGAGCGCCAGGACCGGTAGAGGCGTCACGACGAGAAGCCAGTGCAGCAGATACGTTGCCGGAACCTCGTTGCTCGGCAAGACCTCTCCTCCAAAGCGCACGGCATAGACGCCTTCGAACTGCGTGCTGCGCGTGACGGCGCGCACCGGCTCGAGAAGCGGACTCCGATGGGCGAGGGGCCAGCTGGCGACCAACACCAGCCATGCGATGACCGAGACGGCGAAGACGGCTCCGAGCGTGCTTCGCTGACGTAGCTGGCTCAGGGCATCGTCGGCGAACCAGACCGCCAGCGCAGCGACCATGACGAAGAGCGCCCCGACGACGAGCAGACCTCCGGGACGCAGAGCGAGGGCCAGTCCGGCAGCGGCGCCGCAGGCGAGCACCTCGCGCCCGCCGGCTCTTCCCCGCACGAGTGCGGCCCACAGCACCGTCGCGGCCCAGAGGAACCAGACGACAGCGACGGCGAAGGGAATGTCCTTCGAGTTGCCGAAGGCGTGGCCGAAGAACCGTGGTTGAACGAAGAGCGCCAACGCTGCCAGCGCTCCGAAGCCGCGCACGCCGGTGCCGCGGCAGAACCCTGCCAAAGCCGGGATGGCGAGCGACGCGAAGACCGCCGTCAGCAGGTGCCGCCGGGCGAACTTCCCAAACGACTCCGCGTCGTAGGTCATGGCCGAGAGCGCCTCGAAGAGCGCACCGTAGTGCCGAAGATCGAGGAAGTCGAGGTAGCGGACGTCCTGGAAACCGGACGAGTAGTAGGCGAGAGCCAGCTCGCCGTACTCCGCCTGAACCCCCTCGTCCCAAGTCAGTCCGAAGTGACCGTGCAGAGCAAACGCGAGCAGCGCGAAGGCCAGCGCGGCGCACCAAGACCACAGCGGTGCGGCCGCTCTCTCGTCGCCCATGGAGGCAGTGTACGGCCTCCCACCGCGTCTCGCCACCGCGCAACCCTGAGAGCGCGACGCCGTACTATCCGTCAAATGACAGATACACGACGCGCACCGAAGCTCCCGCTGGCTCCACGGGATCTGCTCATCCTCGCCGTTCTCGCAGACGGCCCCAATCACGGCTACGGCCTCATCAAGGAGGTCGAGAACCGGTCGGACGACGACGTTCGTCTCGACCCCGCGAACCTCTATCGGGCGCTGCGCCGGCTGCGCGACGCCGGCTGGATCGAGGACGAGCCGAAGCGGGACGGTACCCGCCGAACACATCGTCTGACGCGCTCGGGGCGTCTCGTTCTGCACGCTGAAGTCGAGCGTCTCGAGAGGCTGTTGCAGCAGACGCGTCCGGCGCTCGCCGGGGGCAAGCAGTGATGCGAGCGCCGCTCTCGGTGAGGCTCTACGGACGCCTGCTGGGCCTCCTACCCCGGTCGATCCGCGAGAGCGACGGCTCCGCGATGCTCGAGACCTTCGAAGATCTCGCCGCGGATCAGGACTCGCGATCGGGTCGCTTCGCTCTCTTCCTTCGCTGCTTCATCGGACTCCTGGGGGTTGCCATGACCGAACACACAGAACGCCTGTTGCCGCACGCGCTGCGCCGAGAGACCTGGTGGGCCTGGTCGAAGGACCTCGTCTACGCAACGCGGACGTTGCGCCGCTCGCCCGGCTTCGCTCTCACGGCCATCCTGCTCCTCGGGCTGGGAATCGGAGCCGTCACCAGCATCTTCACGCTGGTCGACCACATTCTCCTGCGACCGCTGCCCTATCCGACTCCGTCGCGCCTCGTGGTGCTGGAAGACGGATCGCATACCGGGCCCCTCTTCCGTGGGCTCGAAGAGCTGCCGAGCGTCGAGCGCTGGGCCGGGTCGTGGTCGGGCACGACCAACCTGACCGGCGAAGGCGACCCAAAGCAGCTCTACGTGGCCAACGTCACCGAAGACTTCTTCTCGCTGTTTGGCGCGCGTGCCGCTCGCGGCCGCCTCTTGAACCGCGAAGACTTCGAGACGGCCGACCGGGTCGCGCTCTCCCACGGACTCTGGACGAGGCTCTTCGGAGCGGATCCGCAGGTCGTCGGCGAGACCCTTCGGCTCGACGGCGAGGCCGTCACCATCGTCGGCGTCGTCGACCGCCGTTTCAGTACCCCCGAGGCGCTGACCGGTCCGAAGATCGACCTCTACCGCCCTCTCGACTGGAGCAGGGAAGAGCTGGCCCGCCACGACACCTACGTGCTCGAGGTCGCCGGTCGGCTCAGCGCCGGCGCCGTGCCCGAAGATCTGGAACGCGAAGTCGAACAGCTCTTGACGCGACTCGACAAGGAGGCGCCCGAGCAGTACCGCGACCGCGAGGAGAATCTCTGGCTACCGCCGATCAGTCGACTCGAGGACGTGACCGTACGCGGCGTCCGCACGAGCCTGCACCTGCTCCTCGGCGCCGTGGGCCTGCTGCTCGCGATCGCCTGTTCCAACGTCGGCCATCTTTTCCTGGCCCGGGGACTCACCCGCGGCCCCGAGATCGCCGTTCGCCGGTCACTCGGCGCCAGCACGGCTTCGTTGGTTCGCCAGCTGCTGCTCGAAGGCCTGATCGTGGCGATCGTCGGCGGCGCTCTCGGCGTCATCCTCGCCTCATTCACCGTCAAGAGTCTGCTGAGTGCCGTGCCCGATGCCGTGCCTCGCGAGAGTGCCGTCGTGCTCGACCTTCGAGTTCTCGCCTTCGCCGCGCTTCTCTCAGGAGCCACGGTCCTCGCCTTCGGCCTGATTCCAGCACTGCGCACGACGGGCCAGGCCGACCGCAGTCTGTCGCAGCGGGCCTCCACGGAGTCCCAGGGAATCGGAGCTCTTCGCGGCGGCCTCATCGTCGGCGAGATCGCCATGGCAATGATGCTGCTCGCGGCGTCGAGCGTGCTCTTCACCAGCTTTCTGGAGGTCACGCGTCAAGACTCGGGACTGCAGGCGGCCCACGTCCTGACGGTCCCTCTCAATACGACCGAGTTCGAGACCCCGGAAGCCTACGTCGCGGAGATGGAAGAGATCCGTCGCGAGCTGTCGCTCATCCCCGGAGCCAGCGACATCAGCTACGCGCTTGCCATGCCTTTCAGCTTCACCGGAGGCAGCCGCTGCTGCTGGCGTCGACGGCTGGGCCAGGTACCAAACGAAGAGGACGGCTTTCTCGCTTCGAGCCATCCGGTCTCCACGGGCTACTTCGAGAGCCTCGGTATCCCCCTCGTCGCGGGAGCCCTGTGGACGGCCTCCGAAGCGCAGGCGGTACCGATGCCGATCGTTCTCACCGAGGAGACCGCCGTCGAGCAGTTCGGCTCGGCGAGCCAGGCACTGGGAAAGTCGCTCTTCGGCCGCGACGAGGAGATGATCGTCAAGGCCGTGGTCGGCGACAACCGCCACTTCGGTCTCGACCAGGAACACGGCCAGGCGCTCTACATGCCGATCGAGGCCGTGCCCTTCGGCAACGACATGGCCGAGTTTGCGGTCCGCTTCGACGGTCCGGCTCCCGACGGCACGGCGATGAGCGTGCGCCAGGCGATCTGGCGCGCAGCGCCGGCACAACCGGTACCCGAGGTGCGCAACCTGGGTCACCACATCGACGCCTCGACCGCGATGCGCCGTTTCGACTCGCTGCTCTCGGGCTCCTTCGCGACGGTCGCCCTCCTGCTGACCGCGGGCGGCCTCTACGGCACGCTGCTCTACACCGTGGGCCGCCGTCGCCGCGAGATGGGGATTCGCCTGGCTCTCGGCGCCGGTCGCTTCCGGGTCGAGCGCGACGTGCTCGCGAGCGCACTCCGTCTCGGCGTGCTGGGCATGTCGCTGGGGCTCGTCGGCGCCTGGGCGATTTCCCGTTTCCTGCAGAGCCGCCTCTGGGGCATCGAGGCGACGGATCCGCGAGCCTTCGGAGCTGCCGCCATCGCCCTGCTTCTCACAGTCCTGATCTCGGGTTGGCTACCGGCAAGACGGGCGGCACGGATCGATCCCGTCGAAGCGCTTCGAGCCGAGTAGATCGGGCGACCACTCCGCTCAGCGAGTCGCGACACCCGAAAGAAGGGTGTCGACGACCGCTTTCGCGAACTCCTCGTCGAGCCGCGCGTGTCCGATGAGGAAGCGATTCCAGTAGGCACCGTAGAAGAGGTCTGCGACGATCTCCGGCTCGACGCCCGGAGCGAGCTCACCGCGCGTCGCAGCGCGCTCGAGAATGCCGAGGCAGAGAGATCGGCGCTCACCGATGTACTGCCTGAAGACCTCGGCGAAGTCTTCGTCGAACTGAGCTTCGCAAAGCAGTCCGCGAATCGCTTGGGCCGGGCGGTGCAGCGATACCGTAGCAATGACGCCGCCGAGAAGCGCCGTCAGATCGCCGCGCAGCGAGCCCGTGTCAGGCATCTCGACGTCGGTCGCGCTCGCCGCCTCCATGACGATCGCCGCCTTGTTCGGCCACCATCGGTAGATCGTGCGCTTGCTGACCCCAGACTCCGAGGCGATCGCCTCGACCGAGAGTTGGTCGTAGCGGCGTAACTCCAGGAGTGAGCGCGTCGCTTCGATGACGGCGTCGTGCGCACGTTGGCTGCGCGGCCGGCCGGGTGAGGGCTGAGGCACCGAATCCCCTGCCACCACCGGTCGCGCCTTGGCCTCTGGCTTTTCGTCAGGCACCTCAGGAGACTATCACTCGACAAAACGACACGTATCGTTTACATTTAAATCGCAACTCAAAGGAGACACGTTCATGACCCATTCCCTCGTCGGAAAGACCGCACTCGTCACAGGCGGAAGCCGCAACATCGGTCGCGAGACCGCACTGGCTCTGGCCGAGCGCGGCGCTGACGTCGTCATCACGTATCGAGAGCGGGCCGAAGCGGCCCACGAGACGGCGCAGACTCTCGAAGCGGCAGGCGTGCGGTCCCGAGCACTCCAGGTGGACCTCAACGGCACCGCGCAGCTCGACGAATTCGTCGAGGCCTTTCGCGAAGTGCTGCGCGACTGGGGCCGGAGCACGTTCGACATCCTCGTCAACAACGCAGGAACGCTGAGACTCGCGACCTTCGACGCCGTGACCGAGGAAGATCTCGAGGCCAACTTTCAGACCAACTACAAGAGCGTCTTCTTTCTGACGCAGCGCCTCATGAGCGATCTGGCGGATGGCGGTCGCATCATCAACCTAGGGTCGGGTACGGCACGCATCGCGTTCGCTCCCCTCGTCAGCTACGGGCCCATCAAGGCCGCTGTTCAAAGCCTGACGCTCTACCTGGCGAGCTTCCTGGGCGACCGCGGCATCACCGTCAACTCCGTGGCTCCGGGAGGCCTCGACAGCGAGTTCAACGCCGAGCTCTTCACCAACATGCCGCAGGCACCGGACTACATCCGCACGAACACGGCCCTGGGACGCATCGGAGTGCCAAGGGACGTCGGCAGCGTCATCGGCTTCCTGGCGAGTGACGAGGCATCGTTCATCAGTGGCGCCGTGCTGCCGATCGACGGCGGCTACCACCTGTGAGGACCCATGAGCGCCTTCGACTGCATCGCCCAGCGGCGCTCCGGCGACGGGTGACGGGGCCCTGCCGAACCGCGCGAGCTATGATCCTCCGGTTCTCATGGCAAGTGGAGACGAAACCACCCTCCGCGCCGGGGTGGACATGCCGCGGAGCATCGGTGGCTATCAGCAGCTGCGCGCTATTGGCGCCGGCGGCGTAGGCGAGGTGTATCTCGCCTCGGATCCGGAGCTGCAGCGAGAGTCGCCATCAAGGTTCTCCGCTCCGAGGTCGCGATGGACACCGAGGCCTCGACTCGTCTCGAGCGCGAAGCTCGTCTCCTCGCCTCTCTGAATCACCCGAACATCGCTTCGATCTACGGCATCGAACGGACGCAGGCGTCGCGGGCACTCGTGCTCGAGCTCGTCAGCGGCCCGACGCTCCATCAGATCTTGTTGGACGGCCCGCTGCCCGTCAGCGAAGCGATCGGGATGGCGAAGCAGATCGTCTCAGGGGTTCTCGCGGAGCCCGGCAACATCAAGATCTCCGACGAAGGCCTGGTCAAGATCCTCGACTTCGGACTGGGCTGGATGCCGCGCACATCTGGATGACCGCGCCCCGAACGCCAGAGCGCTCGACACCGCCTACTTCATCTTCGCCAGGATCGCGTATCCCGAGTTGAACTCGACCTTCTTCGGCTTCGCCGGCAGCTTCAGCTCGTAGGTCTTCTTCGCCTGATCGACCATGATCAGAAGCTCGCCGCTCTTGTTGCCGCCAAACTCGGCGCGCACCGGCACCGGCGTCTTGAAGCCATCCGGCACGTCCGTCATCTCGACGTCGAGCTTCAGAACCCACGCGTCGCCGACCTTCTCCACTGAGTCCTTCACTTTGAAGGTCGGGATCGCCGTACCGTAGATCCACTGGTCAAAGAACCATGTCCAGTCGGAGTTGGCGTGCTTCGTCAGAATGGCCTGCAGATCGGCCGTGGAGACCGAGCCGCCCTGGTGCACTCGGACGAAATCGCGCAGCACGTTGATGAAGGTGTCGTCGCTCTTCGTCACGGCCCGCAGAATTCTGCGGAGCATGTGCACGACGAGAGCACCCTTGGTGTAGGCCATCGACGTGTAGGCAGCCGGCGACTCGGCCGTGCCGGCTCGGCTACCGTGACCGATGGGCCCCATGCGCTTGCGTCCGGCGTTGTTCAGCAGAGCGAGACCGGGGCGCGCGAACGCACCGAAGGCCGAGCCGATCGATCCGTTCATCTCGTCGTGGTACGCCTTGAGAATCTGCTCGAACGTCTTGGCGCCGTTCTCGAGCGAGGCCTCGACGAACATCATCGACGAGTACTCGGCAAAGCCCTCGCTCAGCCACTGATCGCGATAGCTCGCCCACGACAGCTGATGCCCCCACCATTCGTGCGCCACCTCGTGCGCGAGGAAAGCCTCGCGAGCGCCGCCGACCGCGCGCCCCTGCGCGGCGGCCTGCGCGATGCCGTCGGAGATGTGGATCAGGCCCTCACCCGCCTGACCGTGGCCAGAAGCGATGAACGTGACGTTGAGCTCCTTGGCGCGGATCGGCGAATCGAACAGATTCTGAAAGTAGTTGATCGCGTTGATGATGTCCCCGGAGTACTGCTCGATCTTGTCGGCCGACATGTAGCCCTGCTGCGTGCCAAACATGATCAGACGCGGCAGACCGTCGAAGTCGTAGCTCTTCTCGTAGGGCGAGCGCGCGATCGTGAAGGCAGCGGAGTCGACGGGCTCCTCCGTCTCCCAGACGGAAACCTTGTTCTTGCCCTCTTCCCGCTGCTCGATCAGCCGCCCCATCGTCTTGAAGCCGTAGTCCTTGCGATGCGTCGCCTCGACGCGAACATCGTGCGGCTCCTCGAAGCCCATGTGTGCGGGCGTCGGATACCAGGAGAGCAGCCCCGCAAAGTTACCGAGCTCGTACTCGTAGGCGAAGGTCAGCTCGATCTCCTCGTCCTTGCCGAGCTCGCGATCGAGCAGGACGACGGCCGAGTTGTCGTACACGAACCCCGGCATCGCCTTCGACTCCTCGCCGATCGGGTACCGCAGCAGGTCGTGGTCTCGGTCACCCTCGCGCACCGACTCGATCTTCGCCAGCGGCGTGAGTCGCAACGGCAGAGCGGAGATGCCGGGGCGCTTCGCTCGGTACCGCGCCGTCGTCTGGAAGACGGCCTTGACCGGATTGACGGCGCCAACGCCCCGGGCGCCACCACGCCCGCTCTGAGTCACGTCGACGGCGACGTCGAGGCTCAAGAGACGCGAGACCTCGTCCGTCCATTCGGACGTGGGTCGGCCCGCCAGATCGCGTTCGGACTGACGATCGAGACTCAGCCAGCTCTCGCGGAAGCCCTGCTTCATCACCGCAACTTCGATCTCCTCCGGACGCATCTCGTCGTACTCGAAGGTCACCCAGCCATGCTCCCTGCTGCGCATCTCGACGCGCAGATAGATGTCGCCCGGGTTGCGAAGAGCCGCGACCAACCGCGCATCGGCGTCCTGAAACTGGTCGACGCGCCATCGCTCGTGGCGGTTGGCTGCCAGAGTCTGTCGGGCGTAGGAGGCGCCTGAGGTGTCGAAGAGGTTGAGCCCCAAGAGCGTCTCGCCCTGGTTCGAACGCACGATCAGCGCGTCGAACTCGAAGGCCAGCTCGTCATCGAGCTCTTCGTTCCCGGCAAACCGACGCAGCTGACGCAGCTCGAGTCCGTCTGGCACCTTCATGGAGAAGCGTCCAGGTCCTTCGAAGACCAAGCCAGTGACCTCACCCGAAGCCGTGGGCTCCATGATCCAGACCTTGCCGGACGTCAGATCCCAACCTGCGGTGTCCATCGACCATCCGAAGCCGCCCGGAGGGGCGAGCATTGGCCCTGCGTACCGGCTCTCCAGCAGCTGCTCGTAGTCGCTCTTGTCGACGTCCGGTGCCGCCGAAGCTGCGCTGGCGAGCGCGAGAGCGGCACTCGAAGCCATGGTGAGACTGCAGATCCGGCGGATCGTCGCCAGGCTCCCGTTCGTTCTGAACCTCATCCCCCGGGCTCTGGTCTCTCGAGTCTTGGTTTCTTGGACTCTGGGCATGTTCGCGATCTCCGTATCAAGGCAGGCGCCGCCCGAGAGGATCCCGAGCGGTTGTCGGCAACCGTGCGGCGGTTGGGCGCATCGGAACGAGCCGCTGCACCGTACAGTGGGAGCAGGGGTGACGCTCTCGGACCGGCCGGTCGTAGGTCCACCTCACCGCTGCACTCGCTCGCACCACTCCTCGATTCTGGCACGGAACCATCCTCCCGCCTCCTCCCGTCTTGTCGACTTCCACCCCCGCACCTCGTTACTGGTCGCCCTGGCTGGCGGCCTTCGCTGCGCTCTGGCTGGCGATCTTCTGGCTCGTCTGCCGGGGTCGTGCGGTCGATCCCGCCGGGCTGGCGTCCGAGCACTGGGGCTTGATTCTGGTCGGCTTCTGCGGCGCGGTCCTGGGCAACGCCACTGCGGTCGGCGGTGGTCTCATCTTCGTTCCCTACATGATGTTCTTCTACGACCTCTCGGCGGTCGACTCGCTGAAGCTCGCCCTCGCAACGCAGGCCTTTGGCATGAGCAGCGGAGCGCTTGCCTGGATGCGCTCGTCCTCGCAGGGGGCAACGCACGAGCTCGCTCTGCGCCTTTCGCCGGCCCTTCTCTGCGGCATCGTCGTGAGCACGGTTCTCGTCCGGCCCAGTCCCGGTCTCGTCAAGAGTCTCTTCGGCCCGGTTTCGATCGGCATCGGCGTCTTGATGCTGTACCTCGCACTGCGCCGACGATCGACGACGGCGGACGGTACTCCCGAGGCCACAGCCGGACTGGCGATCGCTGCCGTCGCGGGCGCCGCGCTGACCGGCTGGGCCGCGGTCGGCGTTGGCGAAGTCGTCGCTGCGTGGATGATGCTGCGTCAGCGCACAGGAGCGCAGACGGCGGTCGGACTGGGGGTGGTCTTGCTAGCTCTCTGCTCCATCGTACTGGCGCTGGTGCACTGGCTCTTCCTCGGAGGCCTGCCCTGGGAGCTGGCCGGATTTGTCATCCTGGGTGCGGTGTTCGGAGCGCGGCTGGGTCCCGTCGTGGCCGCGTGGCTGCCACCGCGCGGGCTCAAGACGGTCTTTGGAGCCGTCGCGATCTTCGACGGCATACTGATGTCGATTTGACATATCAGGCTCGCCGTATGCTACTTTCACATACATGACACGGACCGAGCTCGTCACCACTCTCACGTCCATCGCCCTCCTCGGCCTCGCTCTGACGGCGCTGCCCCCCGGCAGCGACGCCAAGACTCTCGACGCCCAGACGTTCCGGGTCAACGCCAGCTGGCAGGGGCCCGCTGCCGAGCGCGCTTCGCTCGACGTCGCGACCCAGGTCGGCATCCCCATTCGGGTGCAGGAGCAGAACCTCCGGCTCGAAGTGGTGCTGATTGACCGCTGCCGCAGCGATCGACACGTGGCAGCCCGCGTGCGCGGTCGAGCCGCCGGCCCGGTGCAGCTGAGCATCTCTACCCGAGAGGGTGTGGAAGCTTCCGAACGACAAGAGCTGGGGCGCTGGGCGCTGACCGGGGAGCGGGACGGGCCAGCACCCCTGCGGATCGACGAGATCCTGACGCTCGATTCCTGCACTCCGACCTGAACCTGGGAGCTGAACCTGGCCACTCGCGATCGCGCGCTGGCCACCGCCGCAGACTGGAACGCTCTGCGTCCTATACTTCACGCCGCCCGCTCCGGGACCGGCATGACGAAGAGCACCTTCACTCCCTTTCGCATCGCACAGAGCGACGTCGAGCTTCAGGCGTACCGGGGCGGTGCGGCCGGCGGTCCCCTGCTCGTCGCCGTCCACGGCATTCAGGATCAGGCGACGGCGCTCGATCGCTGCCTCTCACCGCTCCTCGAGCGTTTCGACGTCGTCAGCTTCGATCTTCGGGGGCACGGCGACAGTGGTCAGCCGGGCACCTACACGCTTCTGCACTACCTCGCTGACCTCGATGCCGTCTTGGACACCGTCGCCGGTGAGCGACAGGTGGTGCTGCTCGGGCACAGCCTCGGTGGACAGATCGTGTCGCAGTACGCAGCGCTCGAGCCAAAGCGCGCCAGCGCCGTCATCAGCATCGAAGGACTCGGTCCTCCCGGACCTCCCTTCTCCAAAGAGCACCAGCTGAGACGCGCTCGTCAGGCCTTGCGGACCCTCCGCAAACCGCCGCACCGACGTCCCGCAGGAAGCTTGGAAGAGGCCGTGGCGCACTTCCGCAAGACCCACCCCCGGCTCGCCGCCGCTGAAGCCGAACGGCTGACCCAGCGAGGCACGGTGGAGAGCGAAGGCATCCTCTACTGGAAGTGGGATCCCCGAGTCCTGAGCTCGCTGATGACCGTCGACCGCAGCATCGTCGAACGCCGATGGGGCTGGATCTCTTCCCCACTACTGCTCATCACCGCGGAACTGGCGGGCGAGTTCTGGCAGGTCCGGCGCGAGATCGCCGGCGCAACCCAGGACGACGAAGAGCTCGCCCGCCGCATTGCCCTCTTCCGAGGGACGACGCCGCGCCACGTCGAGATCCGGGGAGCGGGCCACATGACGCACTACGACCGCCCGGACGAGCTCGGCGCCACCGTCGCTCACTTCCTCGACGACTCTCTTCCTGCAGGCTCGGGAGAGACTCGGTGACCGAAGACCGTCGCGCGCCCAGGATCGCGTTCTTCGTGCTGGCGCAGTTTCTCCTGATCTTCCTACTCGTCGAAGGTGGTTTACGACTCCTGCGGGGCCGCATTCCCCAACTCGGAGCGTTGCTGCATCTCGAGACGGTCAGCGGACGCTTCGGCGACGCGGAGACGACCGAAGAGTTACTCGCCGGGAGCTCGCTCGGCTTCCGCCCGGGTCGCGCTGCGGGAGGAGTGCGCCTCAACGAGCGCGGCTTCGCCACCGGGTCCTACGCGGGCACCAAAGCAGCGGCCACACAGCGCATCGCCGTGCTCGGCGACTCCTTCGTCTTCAACGACTTTCCCCACGAGTGGATGTGGCACACGCTTCTCGACGAGAAGCTCGGATCGGACGTCGAGATCGTCTCTCTGGGCGTACCGGCGACGAGCCCCGACTTCTACCTCAGGCTCTGGCAGCTCGAAGGGCGCCGCGTCGACGCCGATCTGGTTCTCGTTGGGCTCACGATCGGCAACGACATCACCGACGATGCCGTGGCGCCCCGCGACGAGCAACGCCGCTCTCCGCTCCTGCGCCACAGCCTCGCCGCTCGCGCAGCACGCAACGCAACGATCGTCTGGAGGTACCGAAGCACGAGCGTCGGCTCGCCGATCGAAACGGACCCGGGAGCCGTCGCACCGGGCGAGCCGCTGCGTCGCTACGCCGAACGCTTCGACGAAGAGCGACTGGGCCTGCCCCTGGCCGACTTCCGTGAGCTCACCTGGAAACGAACCGTCGTCTCACGCAACGATCGTCAGGAGGACCTCGGGCTCTGGCTCGCTCGCTTGCGCCCGACGCTCGCCGACATCGACGCCGAGGTTCGAGCGACCGGCGCGCGCTGCGTCTTCGTGCTCTTTCCCGACGAGTATCAGGTCGACAGCGCTCTTCGCCAGAGCGTGCTCGACGAGTTTGGCGACGGTCAGTCCCTGGCGGTCGGCAGACCTCAGAACCGGCTCCGTCGCTTCTTCGAACGGCAGGGCCTCAGCTACGTCGACCTGTTGCAGAGCTTTCGAGTTGCCGGCCAGCAGGAGGGACTCTACCGGCCGCAGGACACCCACTGGAACCGCCGAGGAAATCAGCTCGCGGCCGAGGTTCTGGCCCGCGAGCTGGCTCTCCCGAAAGCCGACTGAGTCAGGCAGGCTTCAGGTGCTCGCGCAGCACCTTCCGCGCTTCGCTCCAGTCGCGCTCCACGGTGCGTGTCGACGCATCGAGTGCTTCGGCGGTCTCGCGCACGCTCAGTCCGGCGAAGAAACGACACTCGACGACCTGAAGAAGCCGCGGGCGGTCGACCCCGAGCGCCTCGAGCGCACCATTCAGCTCGAGCAGCTGCTCCGCCTCCTTCTCCGCGGCGGTCAGTGCCTCGTCGAGCGGCAGGGCCTGCTCGCCGCCGCCCCGCTTCTGGCTCTGTTTGCGACGAGCGAAGTCGATCATGATCTGACGCATCGCGCGCGCGATCACGGCGAAGAAGTGCGAGCGGTTCTCGTACTCCTGCGGGGCGCCTTCGACGAGCTTCACGTACGCCTCGTTGATGAGGCCCGCCGTGTCCAGAGTTCCGCGCTGCCACTGCCCCGCAAGTTGACGACCGGCGATCTTCTTGAGGTGTGGGTAGACGATCTGCACCAGCTGGTCGAACGCCTGCTCGTCGCCTTCGCGATGAGCCTTCAGCAGTTCGGTGAGCGGAAGCTCGTCAGGGTTCATTCGAGATTCAGAGCCCAGCGAGATCAGCGAGCGCCGACTCGAAGCGAGCGGAAAGCTCGGGACTACGCTGGTGACCGATACCGCGACCGTCCTGAACGACGCTCGTCGCCTCCTCCGTGCGCCCATGCTCTCGCAGCAGCGAGGCCAGCTCGACGTACGGTGCGTACTCTTCGCGTCCGGCCTTGCCGCCAGCGACGGGCCAGAGCTCGATCGCCCGCTCGAATTCCGCCTTGGCGGAAGCCAGGTCACCCGCCTTGCGGTAACGCACGCCTTGTCGAAAGGCCCTTGCGGCCTCCTTGCTCGGTTCAGAACGCTCCTGCGGCACGAACCGCTGGTGCTGGGCCATCCGCTCGTCACCGCGGTTCAGCGTGATGCGGTGATGGGCGCGACGCAGGGCGCCGCCGGTGAGCTCGTAGACGAGGGGCTGGTGACCCGCTGCCTCGATGCGCACTCGATGTGTCTGCTTGGCGTGATTCAGCCGGATCAGAGCCTCGCCCGAGCCGTTCGTCTTGCTCTCGGCGGCACCTTCATGGCCGGCGCGCACGACGACGACTCTGACGTCGACGAGGGGACTGCCGGCATCGTCGTAGATCTCGAAGAGATGGCTCGGCTTGCGAAAGGCGAACTGGTCGAAGACGTTGCTGAGCCGCGCGCCACGGTACGTGAGTCCGACCCCGGCAAAGGGCTCGATTTCGCACCACTGACAGTAGCCGTCGCCCCGGTAAATGACGCGCTCTCCGTTCCGACCCGGACCGCGGTAGTCGCTCGAGTAGCTGTAGCCGTTGTGAGAGAAGCCGACGTCTCGCTCGATGCCTTCGCCCTCTTCTTGCGCAGCAGCGCCTCCCGTGACAGCGAAACCGAGTGCGAGGCCAGCAAGGCAAAGTGATCGGACCTTCATGCTTCTCCCCTTCCCTTTGGCGACGGCGCAGCCGTCAGAATCCGCCAGACGCCCACGGTCAGCAGCGGTATGGCGAGAAGAACAATGAATCCCCACGCCAACATTCCGTAGCCTTTGGCGACGAGGTCGATGATACCGATTCGCGACAGCAGGAGTGCTGCTGCCAGCACGGCGACCGAAAGCACGACGCGGGCGACGTCCGAAAGGCGGCCCGCTGACGGCCGCACCGCTTCGGGAAGATCGCCGAGGTTGCGATCGATCCGGTCGACGAGGGCGTGGATGCCGCCGACCGCCGTCTCGAGGAGAGTCCATCCCGCAACGATGCCGAAGAGAGCCGCCCAGAGCGCCGCGGCGGACGGGCCGCCCGCCGCCTGCTCGAGCATGACGAGCCAGGGAACTTCGGCGTCGATGACGGCGGGATCCGGCCAGAAGCGCAGCAGGCACAGCAGAGTCAGTGCGAACGGTAGCGTCATCAGCAGGCCCGAGAGCACTCCGGAGACCGCCGTGTCGGTTCGGCTCTTCTGGCGATGAAGGCAGAACAGAACCGCCGGAAAGGTCGCAAGGTTGTAGCCGACGTATTGAATCGAAGAGATCAGGACTTCGGAGTGAGGCACCGGCGCAGGGGCCGCCGGGACGACGGGCCGCGGAGACGCCAGGACGAATGCGGCGAAGGCGAGATATCCCAGGTAGAGCGCCACGCTGCCAAAGGTCTTGAAACGCTCCATGAAACGTTCGCCTTTCCACGCCAGCAGTCCGACGAAGACGAAAGCGATTCCCAGTCCTACGGCGTCCGGCAGACCGATCGTCTGACGCAGGACGCTGCCGATTGCCGCCGCCATCACGGCAATGATCAAGAGCAGCATGGCGACGACCAGCAGATCGAAGAGCGGCCAGAGAGGACCAATCAGACTCTGCGACCAGGACTTGTAGTCGTAGTGGCCTCCGAGCCGGGCGACCTCGAACGCCAGCGCCGAAAGCAACGCGAAGCCCACGAAGATGACGACGACGGCGAGCCAACCTTGCGGACCGAAGCGCCCGGCGTACTGGGTGATCTCCCTTCCCGTCGAATAGCCGCCGCCCATGATCAGCGACTGCGAGATGATCGCCGGCAACAGCCAGGAGTGAAACCTCGTGCTCTTCTCGTCGAGAACGCTACTCATGACGTCTCCTTGTCGAGCGTCGCGAAGGGGATGGAGGACGGGACGCGCGTCAGCATAGCTCGCTCGTGAAGGAAGCGGCTCACCGATCGACCTTGACTCGCGGGAGCGCTCCCGGCGGCCCGGGACGAACCACCAGCAACCGACGCTTCTTCGCGCCTGAGTTCGCCCGCCAGGGACGGCGAGCGACGACGGGCCAACGGAGAGCGATGCCTAGGCACTCAGGCGCTCCGAAAGAACCTCAGCGAGGGCCGATTCGCACGCGCACCGATCGATCACCCATCCCGAAACCCGTCTGCGCCGGGGCTGGCGGCACGCAGCGACACGCGAGAGGACCACCGCCTCCGAACGGCGTCAGTCGCTCTCGCTCTCGCCGACGAGGACGTCGCCGGGCAACGGCGCTCCCTCGAAGAGGCGATCCTGAAAGCGGCGCATCCCCGAAAGCCAACGGTCGACGTCAGCACCCTTTCGACGGGCGTACTCGGCGACCTCGGCGTGCGGCAAGACCCAGAACCGTTCGTCCTCGAGCGCCTCGAGCACGCAGTCCGCGACGTCTTCTTTGGTGAGAACTCCGTCACCCGAGGCGACGCCAGGGCCGGTGGCCATTGCGTCGGCCTGCGGGCTGTTTTGCCGGATGTTCGTCGCGACGGCCTGCGGGCAGAGCACGGCAACGCGAATCCCTTGATGGTGATGCGTGATCGAGAGCCACTCGGCCAGCGCGATCGCCGCGTGCTTGGTGATGGAGTAGTGCAGGGATCCGATCTGCGAAAGCAGCCCGGCGGCAGAAGCGGTGTTGAGCAGAGTGCCGCCGCCGCGCTCGATCATGCCTGGCAAAGCGGCCCGGGCTGCATAGAGATGGGAGAGGACATGAACCTCCCACATCTTCTGAAGCGCTTCGTTGCTCGCCTCGACTCCGCCGACGGTGACGTAACCGGCATTGGAGACGAAGAGGTCGAGCGCCCCCTGCTCCGTCTCGACTCTATCGACGAGGGCCTGAACCGCCGTCTCGTCGGAAACGTCGATCGGAACACCGGTACCGCCGACCTTCTCAGCCACGCGCGTCGCCTGATCACCGTCGAGATCGGCGACGTAGACGTGGCGGGCCCCTTCTCGGACGCAGCGTTCGGCGAGTCCTTCGCCGATCCCGCTGCCGCCACCGGTAATCACACAGACTTTGTCTTGGATCTTCATGCCGCGCATCCTACCCGCTCGGACGACGGCCGCCACGCCGACCGGTCAGGTCTTCTCCGTCGGTTGCGCGAAGTGGATCAAGACACCCGACGGATCCCAGACGTAGGCGACGCGCGCGCCGTAGGGCTCGTCCTTCGGAGCCTGAGAGCGTGCCGGTTCGAACTCTCCCTCAGCGACCACTTCCCTGGCCTGGGCGTAGCACGCGTCGACATCCTCGACCGTCACGTGAATCATGAAGTTGTCCGCCCAGTCCTTGACGTAGAAGTCCTGAAGGAACAGGCGCTGACCCGCGAGCTCGAGCTCGGCCAAACCGCCGTTGCACCAGTTTTCGACCCAGCCGAGCCGCGCGTAGAAACGCCTCGAGAGCTCGAAGTTCTGGGCAGGAACGAAGATGCGAACGTCGTGCGCGTCGAGAGTCATGCGCGCAGTCTACGCGGCTTCAGCGACGGACCACCCAGACGCCCCGACGAACGACGTGACCGCATCCGCGCTGGTGCACGTGACCGCGCGCGAGGTACCAGCGGTCGCCGTCGCGAAAGTGGGCACAACGTTTCGAATGAACGTGACCGCCGCGTACCTTGACCACGGTTGCACCGCGGGGCGGCACCGGCCGAACGTGGGCGACGCAAGCCGACGTGAGGAAGGCGAGTCCGGTGATCGTCGCGAGCAGCGCCGACCGAGTTCGGGAACCGAACGGGATCTGACGCGACAGGACTTCACGAGCCGTGTGCTTCATGACTGTGCTCCCAAGTGACGAGTCGCCGAGTTGCGACTCGCGACAGGAACCCGCGGAGCGGCACTCTCTTGCGGACGGGGCGAGCTCTTCAGGAACTCAACAGAGCGTCGAACGCCTCGAGGCCGCGCAGCGGATCCCACGAAGGATCGACGCTCAACAGCCTGAGGCTCAGGGGCGCAGGGCGCTCCAGAATCCGTCCGAGAAGCTCGATCGCCTCGATTTCCGCGCCGGCGCGCGCCAGAGCCACGGCGATCTGTCGCCCCTGGTAGCCAGCGTTGTTCTGATCGATCGCTCCGTCGAGTAGCTCGATCGCTCGCCGAGCGACCGCAACGGCTTCTTCCGAGCGTTCTGCGCAGGCGAGGGCGTAGGCCAGCATCGGCAGAACTCGCAGGTCGTTCGATGCGGGCGACACCATCGTCTGGAGCTCGTCCACCGCAGCGCGAAACTCGCCCGTCGCCTCCGTCGTCCTGCCGGCTTCTTCGAGCAGCAGGCCGCGCAGCAGACTCTTGGGAAAGTGATGAAGGTCGAGCTCCCAGGCAGAGCCACCGATCGAGTCCAAGAGTTCGAGGCCCGCACCCGTGTCCCGATCGAGGTAGTGGTAGAAGACCATCTGGTAGCGCAGAGGCTCCGGGAGCGTGCCGGGAATCGAGAAGAGCACTTCGCGGGCCCGCTGCGGCTTGCCGGTGTTGTGAAGCACGATCTCGGCGAGGAGCGCCACAAACGCCGCGTCGTTGGGGCTGTCCCGTAGCGCCTGTTCGAGCAGCGCCTGAGCCTCGTCGTACTTCCTCAGATGGAAAAAGTAGCGCGCTGCGGACTCGTCGTGCGACTGTGACGCCAAGCGAAGCGCCTCGCGAATGTCGTCGACCGTGCCCTGCCAGCGGGCCAGCTGCCAGCGACAGGCCGCTCGCGCAGCGTAGGCTCCGGCATGCGTCGGCGCCAATTCGATGTAGCGGTCGAAGAACGGCAAAGCACCGACCGGATTGCCCTGGACTCGCAGGGTGGTGCCGCGAGAGAGGTTTGCCAGCGGCGAGTCCGGGTCGAGCTCGTAGGCCCGCAGCGACTGCCGGACGGCTTCGTCGAGTCCGGTTTTGCCGCCGCCGAAGCGAAAGATGTCGAGCGACACGAGCGCCGCCTGAGCGTAGGAGTCCGTAAACGACGCATCGAGAGTCTGCGCGCGCCGGTAAAGGTCGAGCGCGACCTCGAGGTGATCGAGCCGCTCGCGCCCGATGGCTCCGCTGTGTGTCCAGCTGCTTGCCTGCTGGTACAGACGGTAAGCCTCGGTGCTCTGGGTGACGTTGCGCGCGATGTGCAGCGCAGACGTCGCGTCTGACTGATCGCGCACGCCGCGCAGAAGCTCGGCGGCGAGCGAGCGAGAGAGCGAGAACAGGTCGCCCGGAGCCGCGCGCACGGCATTGAGAGCAACGCGCTGCTCCGTAGCCGAGTCGACCAGGTCGGCCGACAGCGCCATCTCATCGCCATCGGGGACGACGTCTCCGACCACGACGAAGTCGACGCCGAGGCGTCGCGCCAGCCGCAGCAGGTCCTCCGTCGGGGTACTGCGACCGAGCGCCTGTTCGCTACGAACGACTTCGAGCGCGCTGCCGATCTGCAGTCGGTCCTCGAGCGTCGACATCAGGCCGGCGACGGCGACGGCGTCCGAACGACTCGTGAAGTCGAGCAGCCCGAGACGCAGCGGCATCTGCCCGCGCGGAATCTCGAGCCGCGCTTCCTCGAGCAGGGGATCCCGAGAGGCTTGGTGATCGACGACAAGCCAAGCCGCCGCAGCGACTGCCAAGCAAGAAAGAGCGACCCAGGGCAGCCAGCGTGAGGCACGAGTCCGGGGGATCCGTCGCGTCAGCGAGCGGGTCGCCGTGTTCTCTTCACGCAGTGCCTCGAGCAGGGCGAGCACCCGATCGACCCCGAGCGGACGGCGCGCCGGGGACCGCTCGAGGCAGGCGTAGATGATCTCCACCAGCGCGCGCGGCAGGCCGGGGCGGTCGCGCAGCTTCTGAGACGGCGGATCGTTCAGGATCGCGGCGCAAACCGTGCCGACCGTTCGCCCGACAAAAGGCCGCTCTCCCGTGAGCATCTCGAAGAAGAGGATGCCGAGAGCAAAAAGATCCGAACGTTGGGTCGGGGCCTCACCGGCAATCTGCTCTGGCGACATGTAAGGCGCGGTGCCGGCGAAGGTGCCCGTCTGAGTGAGAGTGGTGTCTTCGAGGGAGGCCTCGGCCTGCTGTGCGATGCCGAAGTCGAGCAACTTGACGTCTCCGCGAAAGGTGACGAAGAGATTGGAGGGCTTGAGATCTCGGTGGGTGATGCCCGCTTCGTGCGAAGCCTCGACGGCCCGGCTGATCGGCACGGCCAAGTTGAGGAACTCACGGAGTCCGTAGCCTTCGGACGGAAGCACCGAACGCAGCGTCGCCCCCTCGAGATACTCCATCGTGAAGAAGTGACGACCGTCCGCCTCCTCCACCGAATACAGAGAGACGATGTTCGGATGGTTGACCTGAGAAGCCGTCCGCGCCTCACGCTTGAAGCGACGCAGCCAGGTGGGATCGTCCGCGAGCTCGGGGTTGAGGATCTTGATCGCGACCGTGCGGCCGAGATCAGGATCGGTGGCGCGGTAAACGGTACCGGTGCCGCCTTTACCGATCTCGCCGTGAACGCGGTAGCGGCCGAGACGGCCGGAACGGGGAAGCGATTGCATGATGCAGAAAGTGAGAGCGCTGGACTGTCTCGGATCATGACAGAGCCGCACGAAGCCCGGCAGTGCTGCCGTCCCAGAGGTGCGTCCGTTCACAAGGCACAGGCTTCCTCCTGCCCCCGAAATCCGGCGAAAAGGATCCAGAAGTTCGGACCCCGATTCATCGAAACGGATCGCTGGGACAAGCCGCCATCTGCTTGTGACGGCCTCGCTGCTCCCCTTCGAGGACACCTCCCGAACGACCCCGTCGACCGCTCGGCTCGTCCCGCTCGAGCCTCCGCACGGACCAGTTTGAGGGTTTCAAGGAATCGCGCAGGCCACGACGGCATCGGGGTTGCTCCTACGTCGGGCAACAACCGTCGCGTCTCCGCTCGGACCTCGTGGGCCCAGCCTGCGCGACAGAACACTCCCAAAAGGAGAGAGACCCTATGAAGGACCGTTGGAGCAGAAAGGCCACTCTGGCCCTCATCGCTCTCATGCTGGTCGTTCCCGCCCTGGCATTTGCCCAGGCACCGACCGGCAACGTCTTCGGCACCGTCGCGGACAAGGACGGCGCGGCGCTTCCGGGCGTCACCGTCACGCTCTCGGGCCTCGGTGCACCCAGGACCCAGATCACCGACAGCCAGGGGCAGTTCCGCTTCCTCGCACTCGATCCGGGCACCTACTCGATCAAGGCCGAGCTCGAAGGCTTCGGTGCCATCGAGTACCCCGGCGTCACCGTCAGCGTCAACCGCAACACGAGCATTCCGCTGACCCTCACCGCGGCCGTCGAGGAGACGATCACGGTCACCTCCGAGACGCCGCTGCTCGATGAGCGCAAGCTCCAGCAGGGCACCTCGATCAGCCAGGTCGAGCTCGAGAAGATCCCGACCGCTCGCGATCCGTGGGCCATCCTCAACCAGACGCCCGGCGTTCTCGTCGATCGCGTCAACGTCGGTGGT
>JBCCLJ010000028.1:0-45129 GCA_039026915.1 Acidobacteriota bacterium | reverse complement strand
GCGGAAGGCGTCGAGGTCGGGGCTGTCGGCGTTGAGCGTCTTCTGCACCGCTAGGGTGTCCTTGCCCCAGGTCTCGAAGCCGTAGCCTTCGTAGCTCCACTCCGGTCGCTGGTAGACGAAGTACTTCGCGAGCCCCGTGCCGAAGCCGAAGGCGGCGTTCGGCACGCCGGGGCCGGCGCCGTTCTCGCGGCCGACGAGCCAGGAGCCCCAGCCGTTGAGCTCGACGTCCTCCGCTCCGAAGGGAAAGCCGACGTGCAGCGGTTCGCCGTTCGCAGAGCGGGGGCCGTCGTAGATGGCGTCGATCGCGGCGAGCTTCTGCGGCGTCAGGCAACCTTCCGAGGTGCCCTCGCCACACGCCAGACTCGCCGTATCGAAGTCACAGGCGTTCGGGTCGGCGAGGATCTGGTCTTCGAGGTCGTCGCGCCCGTCGCAGCGGTCAAGGATCGCCTGGCGCAGAAGCGTGCGGTCCTCCCGCGTCACGACCGGGGTGCTCAGATCTTCCATGTCCGGATACATGCGCTGGGTGATGTAGAGGAACGCGGCCGCAAGCCCGTCGAAGTCGAGCGCTGGCGCTCCGGCGAGGATGACGTCGAAGTCGTCCGGGTAGCGCTGCGCCTCCTGCAGCGCCTGACGGCCACCGTTCGAGCAGCCGAGAAAGAACGAGGTCTCCGGACTCTTGTCGTAGTGCGCGGCAATCATCGCTTTCGACACTTCGGTGACGCGATGGATCGCGACGTGGCCGTAGTTGGCGATCGCTTCGAGGTCGTGCAGCGCCCAACTACCGTCGAGTCCGTTGGCCTGGTGGCCCGTGTCGGTTCCCGCCGTCGCGTAGCCCTTCGACAGGACCTGGCCGAAGGCCTCGGCCTGATTGTCGACCGCGCCGGCAAAGCCACCCTGGCCGCCCATGGCGAAGCGTCCGTTCCACTCGTGCGGCAGCCACACGGTGAAGCCGATGGAGTGACTGATCCTGCCCTCGACCTTGCAGTGAGGCTTCGGCTTCTCGAGGTCGGTGACCTCGGTGATCGTCACGTCCGGAAGCAGCAGCTCTTCGAGCCCCTCGCAGTCTGCGGCAAGCAGCGGCGTGCTCAGGGGAAGCGTCAGAGTCAGCACAAGCGCAAGGCGTCGAAGCTGGAACATGTCTTTTTCGTCCTTTTGGTTGGCGTTCTCAGCTTGTCACAGTGAGATGAACACGCTGACCGACCGTGCACCGCACCGCCGCAACATGGAGATCCTCCCCTCGTCTCGAAAGCGAGGCGAACAACACAAGTCGCCGGCGCGCCGGATCAGAACAGCAGGTCAGCGATCGACGGCCAGCCCACGCATCAGGGCCCTTCGGGAACGAACGGGCAGCCTCGCAGAACCGTGCAGGGCGGCACAATCGACCACACAAGAGCTTCGTCAGGGCTCGCTGGGAGCACAGGGAGCAGCGCGCCCCCGCGCCTTCAGGTAGTCGTCGAGGTGCTTCTGCACGGCACGCCGATAGCCACGCGAGAGCGTGCGTTCCAGGCTGCAGGAGACCCTGTCCATGGCCGCGAGAGCCCGGGGACTCGTCGTCGAGCTCGTCAACGAGGCCCACTGGCTGTGCACAAAACGCGAGCCGGCCCACACGGACAGAATCACGGATTCGCCAGCTGGATCGATCGGCGTCCGAGCCTGCCACTGGGCGTCGAGCTCACGGGACATCTCTTGAATCTCTCGGGCGGCGGCCTTCACCTCGGCGAGATCTTCACCGCCGATCGTCCTGCACCAGTCGTGATCAACGCTGGCGAGGTTCCGTTGATAACCGTTGCTCCAAACCTCGGTGCGGAAACGTGCGTCGCTCGCCTGCGACAGCCCGCCGGGGCGCCAGCGCAAGTTGCTCGACCCGGAGAGCATCACGAGCGGCTGTTCGTCGGGAGGCTCGGTCCAAGCGCAGGGACTGATCCAGGCGACACAGCCACTCACCGACAGAGCGGCAGCGAGCACGATCGTTGCCGCGATGCAGGGCGAACAGAGGCAGCGAGCTTGCCCGACGCGCCGCCTGCGATCTATGCCCTCACGCACTGATCGGCTTCTGCAACCGCAGCAGCAGCCAAAGGCTGTGCGCGAGCAGCAAAGCCGCCGTCACTGGAACGAGCCACATGCGCGGCGTAAAGACCGAGAGGATCGCTTGCACCTGGACCAGCGCCATGAGTGCGGTCAGGCTGCTCGCCCAAGCCAATCCGACGAGCACCACGCGACGCGCCTCGGTCGACTCGAGCCGGCTTGCCGCCCCGAGAGCCGCGCCAAGGCCCAGAAGGAGAGCTCCGAAGATCCTCAGCCCCGTGTAGCCGATCCATGCGCGAGCTACCTCGGGTTGCGCGAGTTGCTCGACCGTCACGAAGCCCACTGAGGGCGCATCGCCGATCGTCAGTGTCACCAACCAAGGTGCCCAGCCGGCCAAGGCAAAGCCAACAAGACACAGCACGACGGCCCAGAACACGATGGACTTCCCGTAGCTCACTCCCACTACCTCCACGACTCGGATCACGTTGTCGCTACTGAACTCTTGCAAGAAGGATAGCTGACACCGAACTCTCAAGCCGGCCACGCTAGGCTCGCTGCATGAAGAAGATCATGGCGTCGGCAGCGGTCCTCGCACTGCTCGTCCTCATCCTTGCGGTCGCCAATCGCCACGCTCTGTTCTTTCGCCTGATGACGAACGGCGAGCCGCCGCCACTCCTCGACCGCGTCGAAGAGTCGCCCGACGCCCAGTGGTTCGACGAGTACTTCTTGGTCGAAGCGCTCGACGAGCGCACCCACGCCATCGGCGAGCCGCTCTATGCCCAGCAGAACTACAGCTACCTCATCGAAGGCACCCAGCGCGCACTCCTCTTCGATGCCGGGCCCGGCTATCGCGACATCCGGGCGGTCGCCGAGAGCCTGACCGACCTACCGATCACCTTCCTGCCCTCGCACCTTCACTTCGACCACATTGGCAACCGCATCATCTTTGACGACGTCGCACTCGTCGACCTCCCTCATCTCAGGCGGCGCGCGAAGGACAATCGCCTGCAGCTCACCTGGGCCGAGCATCTCGGCTCGTCCGAAGGAGTCGCCGCACCGACCCTCGAGGTGGACGAGTGGATTGCCGTCGGCAGCGACATCGACTTGGGCGAGCGCAGGCTCCGCGTCGTCTACACACCCGGCCACACCGACGACTCCATTTCGCTCGTCGACCAGTCCAGCGACTTCGTCTTCACTGGCGACTTTCTCTACCCGGGTCCGCTCTACGCCTTCCTTCCGAACAGCAGCCTCGGGGAATACCTCCAGGGATCGGAAGACCTGCTGGCAGAGCTCCACAGTTCCTCTGCGCTCTACGGAGCCCATCGAGACAAAGCTCCCGGCGTGCCGAGGCTCAGCACCTCAGACCTCATGGACCTCCGGGACGCACTCTTGACCCTTCGCGCGGGAGACGCGAAGGCGACGGGCACGTACCCGCGGACTTACCGAGTCAACGAGCGCCTGCGGCTGCTCGCCGAGCCTCGCTGGCTCCAGGACTGGTAGCGGCGACCAGAGACTAGGCCGCCGACACCTTCTGCGACTTCAGCAGCCAGAGGCTGTGCAGAAGCAGGAGAGCGGCCGTCCCTGGCACGAACCAGGTCAGCGGTGTGAAAACCGACAGGATCGCCTGTACCTGAATCAGCGCCATGAGGAGCGTCAGGCCGCTACCCCAACCAAGCCCAATGAGTACCATGCGGCGCGCTTCGGTGGACCTCAACCGACTTGCGACGACCAGCGCCGCGCCGAGGCCGAGAAACAGGGCGCCGAGAGTCCGCAGGACCGTGTAGCCGACCCACTTCTGCGCCGACTCCGGCTGGCCGAGCTGCTCGAGCGTCGATGCGGTGCTTCCGAGCTCTGCGCCGACCAACTGAATGACGAGAAGCGGACCCCAGCCAGCCATGAGTGCGCCCACAAGACAAAGCACCACGGCCCAGAACATCACCGACTTCGAGTAGCTCATCAACCCCTCCCCTTCTCTGTATTACACGCCGAGCCCGCTCCGTCGCGCGCTTCGGCCAGCACCTCTCGGAAGAACGCCCGGTATCTCTCACCCAGCGTTTGGAACATCTCTCGCGGAGCTTGGCCGAGGCCCGGCAACACAAGAATCTCATGCTCGATCTCGAGTTTCTCGAGGTGCTGACGGAACCTACGGGCACTTTGCGCCGTGTGTGTCAGCGCCGTCCGAGGTCCTCGGGATCCTGAGGCCCTTCGGATTCGCTGAAGCAGGCTGTGGCCGGCGGGCGGGCATCCAGGAATCAAGGTCGCGAATGAGACGGACATGGCGGCACGTGCAACCGGATCATTCTCCGTCGGGCCCGAACGGCTTGGCGTCCGAGAGTTTGTAGATCTCGATCTCCGGACCGCGCCGAATCATGCGCTTGTCGAGGTCGGGGAAGTCGGCGATCTCGATTTCCTTGCTCTCCCCACCCATCAAGTAGACCAGCTCTTCGTCGAACGGATTGGCCATCTGATGCGCCACTGACGGCGTCGGAAAGGCGACGAAGTCGCCGGGCTCGAGGACGTAGGTTTCGCCGTCGATCCGCGCCTCGGCGCGCCCCGAGAGAACGTAGATCCACTCCTCCTCCCGGTGATGCAGGTGGTAGGCAAACGACTCCTTGCCCGGCGCGATGCGTGCCAGGCTGACGCCGGTGCGCGACAGGCCGGCCATGGCACTCAGTCGAGCGCCCCTGATCTCGGACTTCGGATTCCAGGGGTGCGAGAAGCTGCCGGCAGCCTCTTCGGCTGCGGCAGCGCGCACGAGGTGCGGGTACGTCGAGTCGTCGGACATTTGGAGCTCCTGGTTCGGGTCTGTGCGTCGAATCTACTCGACGCCCGAGGGGCGGAGCTCTGACTCGTTCAACGCGGCAGCAGCATGCCTTCCATCGCGCCGATGAACTCCTCACGACTTCCCGCCCGGTCGATCAATCCCGAGAGGCGCTCTGCATCGGCACCGACAGGGTTGTGGACTGGCACCTCGGTCGTCGCACACTCGTAGATCTTGTCCGCCACCTCCTGGGGATCCTGGGGATCGCCGCCCGCGAGCACGTTCATGAAGTGATCGCGAATCGCCTGCGAGTGCGCTCGGATCTGCTCGTCGCCGGCCTCGAGGTAGTTGTCCGTATTGTTCGTGAACTCGGTCGTCAGGTAGGCCCCCGGAGCCACCGTGCAAATGCGAATGCCGAGCGGCTTGTACTCGAGCGCCAGTGCTTCCGTCAGGCCCTCGACGGCAAACTTGGACGACGAATAGACCGAGTTGCCGAGCAGGCCCATGAGACCCGCCATCGAAGTGACGTTAATCACGCAGCCCGCCCCGCGCTCGCGCAGATGCGGCAGCGTGGCGCGCATCACGTTCATCACGCCGAAGACGTTCGTCTCGTACATGCCGCGGATCGAGTCCTGGGTCGACTGCTCGAAGAGAGCGTTGCTGCCGTAACCCGCATTGTTGACGACGACATCGAGATCTCCGAACGTCTCGAGACACTCGGCCACCGACGCTGCAATCGTCGCTTCGTCCTGGACGTCCAACTTCGAGACGATCGTGCGATCGAGCGTCTGTAGCTCGGTCTCCTTCTCCGGGGAGCGCATCGTGGCGGCCACGTTCCACCCCTTCGCCTGGAAGGTCCTGGCGGCGAGCCTGCCGAAGCCGCTGGAGCAGCCAGTGATGAGTACGGTCTGTGTCATGGGGTCTTCTCCTGCAGTTCGTTTCTGGAAGCGCGCGGCAGGACCCCCGTCTCGCTCGCCACAGCGAGCAACGTGCCGTCCTCCGCGAAAAGGTTCATCGAAGAGTGAAAGAGCCGCGGCCCAACAGCCTCCATCCGGGTCTCGGCGAGCACCCATCGGCTAGGACGCAAGGAGGCAAAGCGCAGGGTGCAGTCGAGGCTCGTGCTACCCCGCGTCAGGCGAACCGCTCCCGGCATGTGGTCTGCGTAGATCGCCAGGAGCGCGGTGCTCAGCGGCGGGTCGTCGACGGCTCGAAACCAGAGGCACTCTCTTCCCTCAGCGTCACTCTCCTGAGCCAGTCGGCGCTCGAACTGACTGAAGAGGTTGCCCGGGCTCGCGTCGTCGCCGACGGGTTTCGGCTCGCAGTCCTCGGGCTTCGCGACGTCGGGCATCCTTGCGAAAGGCATCGACGCAGCCTCGGGACGGGCCCCCAGTGCAGCGCGCACCTCGATCACCGTAGTCTCCTCGTCACGGACGCGCGCCGCAGCCTGACTGAGGTTCCTGCCTTGCACGAGCTCCTCGGTCTCGATGACGAAGTCGCGGCCGGCGAAGGCTGGCGCGATGAACTGGCAAGTCCCCCAAAGCGTCTCGCGACCGGTTGCCTGCTCGAGTGCGTCGAGGGCCGCTCCAAAGGTGACGCCGCCCATCATCAGCTCCCGGCCGGTGGAACCGACGCAGGCAGCGGGAACGGCTCGAAGGTCGAACGTGCCGGGGACGTTCTCTCGATGTCGCGGAAGGTAGAACAAGCGTTGCCCAAAGGTATACAAATTTACCTTTCAAGTAAACTTATACAGCCGCCTCAGGCGCCGGCCAAAAGGAGTGACCGCTCTGTAGACTTCTCGGCGCCCGCAGGACGCCTCATGAGGAAGCCACGAGACACAGAACAGAAGCTCCTCGAAGCGTCGATTCGCACCTTCGTGCGCTTCGGACCGACCAAGACCACGATGCAGGACGTGGCGAATGAAGCAGGGGTCTCGCGTCAGACGGTCTACGACGTCTTCGGGAACAAGGATGCGCTCATGGTCGCGTCGATTCGACTCGTCACGACGCAGAACCTCGCGATCGCGAAGACGAAGATCCTCGAGTCCGAGAGCCTCGCAGAGAAGCTCGAAGCGTACTTCGAACACACGGTGCGGAGCTCTTTCGAGCTGTTGCAGGAGTCTGGAGACCTCGAGGATCTCATTCGCGGCCACAGCAAGGCGGGCGCCGAAGAGATCGAACGCTCTCACGAGCGGCACCGGGCACTCGTGGCCGACCTTTTGGCGCCCTACGAGGAGTCGATCCGCGAGAAGGGCGAGACGGTCGAGGGGCTGTCTCGGTTCCTCGTGTCGGTAGCGATCAACGCCAAGTACTCCGCCCGCGACCGCGACGAACTCAAGGCGCTGCTGACGACCCTCAGGACATCGGTCCTCCAGCTCGCCGGCCTGCCCACCATCCCGAAGGACTGAAGACCGACCGGCTACGGGTCGATCAAGACGTCGACGAAGCCGTCGGCGTCGCTCATGTCTCCGGAACTTCGCGACGTCGTCAGAAGGTCTGTGCGCGACGGCTGGCGCTGGTCGAAGAAGTCCGCCTCACCGACCTCGCGCGGACTCGGCGGCTTCGAGTAGGTCTTGGAGATCGAGAAGTTGAAGATGTCCTCAGCGGCGTCGAAACCGGGGTCCGCGTTGCTGAGCTCTTCGCCGTAGTCGTGCACGTTGGCGACGCGACGACCGAGCTCGGCCAAGAGCTCGGCGTCAGGGATCGTGTCGTATTGCTTACGCTTCGTGGAGATGACGCACTGCGCGGCAGGCTCTTCGCCGGCCGCCGGGAGCGGCAGGATCGCATCGAAGATCTGATTGACGATGTGATCCGAGTCGGCCGTGCGCTTCCAGGGCGTCGAGTTGTGGCTTCCGTGGTGACCGACCTTGAGAAAGTCGAGCGGGGCATCGAGAAGCGTCTTCCTCTTCTCCCACATCACGTTCCAACTGGCGTTCTTGCGGCCCTCTTTGAAGCTGCTCTTCCATTCTGCATCGCCAACGAAGAGCAGTCTCTTGCCTCTCCAGACGATGAGCAGAACGGTGCTGACGTTGTTCTGAATCTCGGTATCACCGGCAGCGAAGGCGAGTGCATTCGAGAGCATTCGACTGCGCAGAACCTCGAAGTCCTGCGCCGAGATGTTGGTCGGCAAGTCGCCTTCAGCGAGGGGCTGCGAGCCCTCACCGAAAGCTCCGGCCGCAGCCTGAAGACCCTGGAGCGTGGCGTCGAGCTCCTCACCAAGGTAGAAGTGGTCGATGTCGTTCTCGGGTGCCAGCACGTGGATCGTCGTGTCGGGAACGTCGATGCCGAAGTCGTCCGAGGTCATGCCGGCGGAGACGAAGTCGACGTCGATGCCGCTCTGTTCCGGCAGCGTTTCGAGCAGCGCCGTCGTCGCGTCGTCGTTGTTGACGCGATAGAGCGCGGCGAGTTCCTCCAGTTCGGGGCTCAACGAGGCGCCGGAATCGAAGAGCGCCTGCATCTGCCCCGTCGCAGCCTCGTGCAAGGCGAGACTCTGCTGCGCCTGCGGGTGGTCCCCGTTCATGCCCTGCGTCACCCAGAGGTTCTGGACACGGAAGTTCTGGAAGACCTCTGGATCGAAGCCCTTGATGTGATCTTCGTGTCGATGGGTGACGACGAGCAGATCGAGACGCTTCGTGCCGTTCGCGTGATCCGGCAGCTCCCCTTCGAGATGCTCGATCGCACGCCGAGTGACACCGCTGCTGTCTCCTTCCTTCGAGCCGCAGTCGATGAGGATGTGAAAGTCCTCGCGGGCCGCATCCGGAATGCGCACGTAGATGCAGTCGCCACAGCCAACGTTGTACGCCCGTACTAAGAGCTCGCCTGCCACTGGCCACCTCCTTCGTAGACCTCGTCCTGCAGACTCAGACTCATGTGCGGAGAAAGGCTGAAGCGCAGTACGCCACCGTCGTCGGACACCGAGAGCAGGGGCACCTGCTCGCCGAAGAGTCCGTGCCTGCCGCCCAAAGCCACGCCGACATGGCCGCGCCCGATGCGTTCGGCCAACTTGTCCAGGAGTCTCTCGCGCCGCGCGAGACCTTCCGCCTGCTCGGCCTCCCACTCTTCGCCGTCGCCACCGGTGGTGCCAGGCTTGCGCGTCCACCACTCGAGATTCCCCAACTCATCGAAGACGAGCGTGCCGCCGCACAGCATCTCCGTCGCGCGTCCGGCGTACTCGCCGAAGCGCCCCCCGTCCAACAGCACGCGCTCTCTCCAGAGATATTGCAAGACGATCTGTCGGGGCTGCCGGCCGCCCTCGCGTCCCGTCTTGCGCGTCTCGTAGAGCGCCTCGACGACGACGTCCTGCTCGGCCGGAATGAAGAGCTGTTCGCGGTTGTCGTGCAGGAACGCATAGGAGGCTTCCGGAGAGCCGGAGAGCATCCAGACGGGCCGGTCGTGACGCCAGTCGGGGCGATCGTAGAGGTAGTCGTCGGCCACCGCGTCGTCGGGGCCGAGAATCCCCCGCCTCTGGAAGATCTCGAACATCAAGTCGCAGTAGTCGTTGGGATCGGTCGGGTTGGCGAGCTTCTCCGTGCGAAGAACGGCCAAGGCGTAGTCACGAAAGGTGACATCGACCGGGGGCAGAAGGTCCAGCGGCTGGATCGCCATGCGCTGCATCCGGTGAATGACGTGAGAGAAGGCCTCGGCCGGGCTGCGCCTGCCCGCTGCATAGCGCCGCCCGAGCTCGACGAGGATCTCCCATAGGGCACCGGTCAGAACCTGCGAGATGGTGTGCGGCACAGAACTCTCGGCGACGTCTTCCATGGTGCTCGGATCGGTCGCCGACCGCAGAAAGGGATTGCCGGTCACAGCCTCGCCGAACTGTTCGGCGATCGAGGAGAGCTGATCGGCCTGCGAGAGATCGCCGTCGGTATCCTTCGCCAGATTCTTGCGAAAGCGCTTGTTGCGCAGGACGAGAAGGATCGCCGTGAAGTCGGCGACGAACTCGTGAAAGGCACCGGTCTCGAGCTGTGCGCTTTCGATGAGGCGCGGGCGCACACCGTCGAGCACAGCGTGCCCGAACTCGTGAAAGACGATGTCGGCCGAGAGGCAGGTGTGTACCCGCCCCTGCTCCGTATCGAACGAGTAGAACTGCAGCGACTTACTGGCCCGGTCGTAGTAGGCGTTCTGCCCGTAGCCCGCGTGAGGAACGACGATGAGTCGGTTGCCTTCAAAGCCAAAAGGAAGGGTCCTTCCGAGTGCGGAGCCGCTCTCGAAGAACTCGAGGGCGCGCTGCAGCAGAGCCCAGACGTTCAACTGGTGAAACTGCAGGGAATCGGCGGTCTCCGAGTCGAGGCGCGTTCCCTCCGGATCCTCGAAGCATTCGCGACGAGCGTTCCAGACGGCCTTGGGAGCCAGTGTGCCCGTGTCCGCGCTGAAGTCGACGACCGCAAAGCGAGCGCTCGTGGGCCCGTCGGCCAGGCCCGGCTCCCAGCGCACGAGGTACTCGGTATCGAAGCCGAATCGTGGGTCATCTTCCGCCACGAGCGGATCCTGGATGTAGACGTGAAAGGGGATGAGGAGGCCCAGCTCCTCGCGGGCGTACCGGCTGATCGCTCTCGAAGCGCCGTAGAGCGAGCGGCGCGTCGTCTCCGTTGTCTTCCTCCGCTGCGGCATGGCTCACCCCCCTGAGGCCGTCACGCCTCACTGAGTTAGACGGACTCCAGGCACACTTTGAGACACGGCGCTCAGGCCAGGAGAGTCAGGTCCGCGACGTCACGCGGGAAGCCAGAGCAAGCACCACGACGAGCGCCGCCGAGCCCAACCAAGGTGCCCAGGGTGGGCTCTGCGGCCAGAGCATGGCGATGAGGCGGCTGATGATCACGAAGAACAGCGCCAGGCGCACGACGAACCAAGGCGAACGCTTGGCCGTCGGCGTCTTGGGTGGGGACGGCTGCGGAGCGGGCGTCGCTGCGGACGCCGCTGCGATCTTGGGATACAGACGCGCGACCGACTCCTCGTCCCACTCCTCGCCTGCAGGCTCCTCGGGAGACTCGACGCGGGCGCTCTCGAGGCCGCGCCGTTCGAGCTCCTCGGGAGCGACGTAGGCAAACCCTTCGAACGCGAGGTTGTCGAGCTGCTCTGGTAGGAGCTCTGCGAGAATCTCTGGAGTCTCGAGCGCACTTTCGAAACGCTCGCTACCGAAAGAGACCAGCGAGGACCTGAAGTCGCTGAAAGAGTCGTCCGAACAGCCACCGTGCATGACGTACGCCGCGCCCCACAGCGGCCAGCTGTAAGCCCGAGCCATCGCCTCGTCGAAGTGCTGCTGGAACTGCACGAGGTCGTCGTCGGACAACGTCGCGAGCCTCGCGGCGAGAGCCGAACAACGCTGCTCGATCGAGGTTGGAGCCTCGGCCAGCACCGCGTCGATCAGCGCCCAGAACTCGTCAACCCGCATCGCTTCTCTGCACTAGGTCCCAGAGGTTGCCGTAGAGATCCTCGAAGACGGCCACGCGTCCGTAGTCGAACGTTTCTGGCTCGCGCACGAAGGTGACGCCAGCGTCGGTGTAGCGCCGGTAGTCGCGCTCGAAGTCGTCCGTGTAGAGAAAGAGGAAGACGCGGCCTCCCGTCTGGTCGCCGACGCGCGGAAGCTGCTCCTCCTTGTTGGCGCGGGCCAACAGAAGCTGAGCTCCGCCACCCGCGCCCGGCGGCTCGACAACGACCCAGCGCTTCTGCTGTTCCGGCTGTTCCGTGTCTTCGACCAGGCGAAAGCCGAGGGTGTCGCAATAGAAGGCGATCGCTTCGTCGTAGTCGCGCACGACGAGAGCCACGAGTCCGAGCTGCTGCTTCATGCCCCGATTCTAGGGCGCGTCTCCGAAGGGTCGCCAGTGCAGCTCGACGTCCGGCACGCACTCCGGCGGTGGACTGATGCCCCAGCGCACCGGCACGAAGCCCGCCTTCTCGTAGAAGGCCAGCGCGCGCAGGTTCTGCTGATGGGTATGCAGCTCCAGGCCCCCAGGCGAGAGCCTCTTGGCGTGTTCGAGCAGAGCCGAACCGGCGCCACGACGCTGCCAGGCCGGATCGACGTAGAGCCGATCGACCGTGGAGCCGCCTCTTATTGAAACGAAGCCGCACACGGAGCCCGCAGCCTCGTAGACCCAAATCCGGCACGGATCCGCAATGAGCTCCTGAAAGACAGGCAGCACGCTGATCCGGTCGAGCTCCTGGAACTCCGGTAGATAGGAGTACTCGTCGAGCCCGGCACGAAGCCAGACCTGCGCCGTAGCGTTGGCGTCCGCTGGCTCGAAGCGGCGAACGCCCGTCACTGAAGAGGCCGCTTCTGCAGGCCTTCTCGGCATCTCTCTCCATGAACCCACGACACTACGACCGGATCGGAGTCCAGAGAGTTCCCGAGTGATCCCTCCAACGTCTTCCCTACGGAGAAAGGGGGGCGGTGCCGGGCCAGAATGCCCAGCTAGCGACTAGTCGATGAACTGAAAGTTGAAGAGAAAACCGCACGGATGCGGGCGCCCGTTGCGGGTGCCGGCATCGAAGGGCATGCCTCGCACCGACTCGAAGGCGAAGTAGATCCAGGGTGCGTCGACGTTCGAGTGCACGAGGAGCGGCAGCGTCGCCTGCCCCTCCTCGCTGACGATCGCCGAAACGAGCACCTGAGCCGGCTCGTCTCGCGTGCGCTTCGACGCTTTCGGGTAGACCTTGTCGGGCTGCTTCAGCGGCCGAGGCGGTCGGATGCAAGTCTCCTGGTCGTCTTCGCTGTGCTGCTCACGCGGCGGCACGGCGAGCAGAGGCCGGCTTTGCGGATAGCCGGCGAGGGTCGCTTCGGCCATCGTCGCGTCGAGCATCAAGGCCATATGCCAGTACCAGTGAGCGTCTTCGAGACGCCCCATGCGCTCGAAGGCGACGCCGCGCAGCGCCGACGTCTGCGCCAGGGCACGCGCCGCCGAAGGGCCAGTAAGCCCGTGCGCCTGACGCTTCGCGAGCTTGGCGCTCAGACGCTCGGCCTTCTGCCAATCGCCCGCGTCGAGACGCTCGGCGATCGAGGAGCTGTCGGGAGGAGCTACGACGAAGGCCGCGAGCAGGAGGATCAGCTGAGCGTTCATTCTCGAGAGTCTCTCGCGGTGCTCTTCACCACAGTCCGAAGAAGGAGCCCAGACCGTAGCCGGCGACGACCAGCACGACGAGGACCGTAAGGCCGACCCAACCGGAACCGACCGACGACGCGTCTCGGGGCAGGCCTCGGATCCGGTCAGGATGCTGACCCGCGTAGCGATCGACCGCCTGTTTTGCCTCTTTGAGACCGAGTCCCTGACGCTCCCTCAGAAGCTTGATGGCCTCGATCTTGCGTCCGCTGTGCAGCGCCTCAAGCACGTTAGATGGTAGGTCTGTGGCGGCGGTCATGATCTGAAGCTTCCTTCGAGGAGTTGCCTGTTTGGGACCTCACGATCCAAGGGTTCACGATACCAAGTCGGAGTGAGCACCCGTTGTGCCCGAGCTGCCCTCGAGTACCCTCAGTCGCGGTCCGCGTCGCTCGCTTCCGCAGACTTCTCCTCGACCCAAAGCTCGAGTTGAGCGAGGTCTTCGAGCACTGCCTCGCTCGTCTCGCGCCCTTCGAGAAGGTCTCGCGCCCTCCGAATCGCGTCGAAAATGTTGGGCAGCGGTATCTCAAGGCCGTTCGTGACCTGAGCAGCCTGCCACGAGGTCTGAATCGACGCTTCGAGCCGACCGATCTGCAGAGCCTCCAGCAGCTCCGGTCGATCGATGAGTTGCAGAACGTTCATTGCGTCGCCGATGTCGCCAAGCCCCTGAGACAAGAGCGACTCGGCCTCGGTTACGTACCGCTGCGCCGCTGCCTCCATTTGGCCTCCCGCTGTCTCGTGCAGTTCGACCTCGGCAGCAGGCTTCAGAAGGAACCAAGCAAAAAGGGATCCAGCAAGGGCTGAAACGGTGCAGAGAAGTGCGATCAGCAGTCTGTTCATCTTTCTCCCCTCGAAGGCAGCTTCCCTCATCTCTTCTGCTGCGTCGAACGCCTCTGGTGCATCGTCGTGCTCGTCGCATCGACCAAGGGCCTTCCCCCACTCCGCCTCGAGCCGTTCGATAGGGATTGAAGCAAGACGAATCTCTTGGGTGTGTCGACCGATCGAGGCCTTCCAATGCGGTCGATCGGCGCTCTTTGTTCTGCCGCCGCTGCAGCGCCTCGAGCAGATCGCCCGAGGACTCCATCGTCAACGACAGGTCGGAGAAGTCATGAGCAACGGGGAATCGCACTTGCGATCTCGGCCTCCCCGAAGGCGCCCGAATGAATCATCATCCGACATCGAGAGGAGGTTGCGCGATCGCCGAATCCCAGCCGTCACGCTTGCGGGCTCCTCAGGATCTTCTCCATCTTCTTGCCCCGCGCCAGCTCGTCGATCAGCTTGTCCATGTAGCGAAGCTCGCGCATGGTGTCCTCTTCGACCTCCTCGACGCGCACGCCGCAGACGACGCCCTTGATGAGCTCGCGCGACGGGTTGGGCTTCGGCGCTTCGGTGATGAAGGTCTCGCAGTCGACCTCTCTCTCGAGCTGGAAGTCCATCTGAGCCTTGTCGTAGCCGGTGAGCCACAGCAGGATCTCGTCGACCTCGGCTTGTGTCCGTCCCTTCTTCTCGGCCTTGTTCACGTAGAGCGGATAGATCTTCGCGAAGCTCATCGAGTAGACACGGTGTTTAACCATCGGATCCTCCTGCTCGCGGGCTCGGTCGCGACACTCCAAGATGTCGCGCTGGAAACCCCGACCCTCGCTATCTTCTCACGCACCGAGAGTTCGCTCAGGGGCTGAGAGGCGTCGTCGACGGGACGGGCGAAGCACTAGAACTTGCCCGAGTTGCCCCAGCTCTCCCGCGGTCCGATCTCTTCTTCGTTCATCCAGTGCTCGACGATCTTGCCGCCGGCGACGCGGTAGAGATCGAAGACCGCGATGTCTTTGCCGGCCGCGTGGCGCTTGCCATAGGTGACGACGAGATCGCCCTGGCCGAGCAGCCGGAAGAGCATCTCGTAGCTTCCGGCTTCTTCGCTGCTGAGCCAAGCCGCGAGCCCTTCCTGGCCAGCGGCGATCGTTGGCGCACGCTGCACCACGTCTTCCGCGACAAACTCACCGAGCTTGTCGTGCCCGCCCTGCTGCAGGACCTGCTTCGTGTACTCGAGCACCAGAGCCTTGCTTGCTTCGGTGTCGGCCTCAAGGTCCGGCGCGCTCGGACCACCGACCATGTCTTCCCCCGACGCCGGCGTCTCGACGTAGGCAGCGATCGTGTCCCAGTGCTCGAGGATCAGCCCGTTCTCGTCGGTATGGAACATGTCCATCGTCACCCACTGCGCTTCACCGTCGTTGAGCGACTGATAGGCGCTGCAGAAGACCCATCGTCCGTCTTCCACATCGCGCACGATGCGGATGTCACGCTTCGGGTTGCGCTCGAGAAAGGGCTCGAAGAAGGCCAGGAAGCCCTCCGCACCGTCGCCAACTCCCGTCGAGTGCTGCGTGTACCGATGCCCGGTGTACTTGTGGACTGCCTCGCGAGCGTCGCCGCCGGCGATGCCTTCGAGGTAGATGCTGCGAACGTTGTCGAGGGCCTTCCCCATCCGTCGTCTCCTTCCGCGACTGCCTGAACGGCGTGATCTTGAACAGCGCCAGTCTGCCAGCAATCCGTCGGCTGGCCATCACCGAGGGCTGTGGCCCGCGGTAGCCCGAAGGTGCGGAGCAAGCTCTCGATCGTCGCGCATGCCGGGTTCCTACCGCGGCGCACTGCTACCATCGCGACGACCCCCACAACTTCCTCTCGAGCCGACACGTGAAAGACCCCGCAACAGACAAGGGCACGGGACACGCCGGCTGGGTGCGCCTGTCGCACTGGGTTTTGGCCGCGAGCACCGTAACCCTCGCGGTCAGCGGCTACTTCATCCTGATGGTGCACCCGAGGCTCTACTGGGGAGAAGTGGGCAACGATCTGGTGCCCGCTCTGCTCGAGCTGCCGATCAGCAAGAACCACCAGCACGGCGGCTGGGAAGCCGCTCAGCCCTTCTTCGCCGATGCCGAGGGCCCGGTGAGTGCCAGCCGCAACTTCCCCATCTTCAACCAGAACAGCTGGGGACGCAGCCTGCACTTTCTCGCAGCGTGGCTCCTCGTTCTTCCAGGCGCGGTCTATCTCTGGCGCGGAATCGCAGACGGCCACTTTCGCAAGCACTTCCTGCCGCGACGGGAAGAGCTCGCTCCCCGACACCTGCTGGGCGACGTCGTTGATCACCTCCGTCTCCGCATTCCGCGCGCCAGCGGCGGACCGCAGTACGGGGTCCTGCAGAAGTTCGCCTACTCCTTCGTCGTCTTCGTCGCGGCGCCTCTCATGGTGCTCACCGGCCTCGCCATGTCTCCGGCGATCACGGCCGTCTTTCCTTTCCTGCTGGACCTCTTCGGCGGCTTCCAGTCCGCTCGCACGGTGCACTTCTTCGCCTTTGCGGCCCTCGCGCTGTTTGCCCTCGTGCACGTGATCATGGTGATCCGGTCCGGCTTCGTACGTCAGATGCGGGCGATGACCCTCGGCGTCGGCCCCGCAGCTTCGCAGACTCAGCGAGAAGAGGGATCCGAGTGAAAGTGCTCACGAGGCGCAACGTGCTCCTGGCCGGCCTTGCAGGTCTCGGCGGCGTCGCGGTGGCGCGTCGCCCCGACGGACTGCCGCCGACGTACGGGAACCTCCTGCGCATGGGCGACAACCTGACGTACGCGGTCCATCGCGCCTTCCTTCCGCGGCACGCGCTCGCCCGTGAGTACGACCGCGGCGAGGTCACCTCGTTTCCGGCAACCGGCATGACGAACCCGGGGCGCTACCTCGACACTCCCCTGGGTGAGGAGTACCGACGACTCGAAGCCGACGAGTTCGCCGACTACCGGCTCGAAGTGGACGGCCTGGTGAGCAAGCCCGGCAGCTACTCGCTCGCAGAGCTTCGAGCGCTGGCCTCGCGCACCCAGATCACGCGGCATACCTGCGAGGAAGGCTGGACGGCGATCGGGGAGTGGACGGGCGTACCTCTTCTTCGCGTTCTGGAGGCCGCCGGAATGATGCCGGAGGCCCGACTCGCCGTCTGCTACTCGTACGACGGGTGGGTCGACGGCCTCGACATGAACGACGTCGCGCATCCCCAGACGCTGCTCGCCTACGGCATGAACGGCAAAGACCTGCCCATCCCTCACGGCGCTCCGCTCCGTCTGCGCGTCGAGCGGCAGATCGGCTACAAGAGCATGAAGTACCTGCGCCGCATCGAGGTCCTGGACCAGTTCCAGCACGACCGGGCGTTCGGTTCCGCGCAGAACGGCTGGGCCTGGTACACCGGGTTGTAGAGACTCGGCGCCTCTGGCGCGCTAGCGTTCGACCCCAGCGTCTGTCCCGCCGACAACCAACCGAGCACCGCATCGCGATAGGCTTGTCGCCTCAGACCGAACAGATCACCAAGGAGGCTCCCTCATGAAGCTCCTCAGCCCGCGTCCGCTTGCACTCGCTGTCGTCGCTGCGATTGCACTCGTTTCCGCTGCAGCCGCCTTCTCGCCGCTCGAGACCGACAACTGGCCGTCCTTCCGAGGCGCCAAGGCTCTCTCCGTCGCCGACGACGACCCCCGACTCCCCGAGACCTGGAGCACGACAGAGAACGTCGTGTGGAAGGTCGAGGTCCCCGGTCTCGCCTGGTCGTCCCCGGTGGTCTGGGGCGACAAGGTCTTCGTGACGACCGTCGTCAGCGAAGGTGAAGTCGAGGAGCCGCGCATGGGTCTCTACTTCCCCTACGGCTCGCCCGAGTCCGGCGGCATGCCGACGAAGGACGGGGTGCTCATGGAGCGTTCGGTCGACGTGCATCACTGGTGGGTCTACGCCTTCGACTTCGAGACGGGTGAGGTCGCCTGGAAGACCGAGGTCTACGCTGGCGCGCCGGACTGGGACCGCCACCTCAAGAACACCTACGCCTCCGAGACGCCGGTCACCGACGGCGAGCGCATCTACGCCTACTTCGGCAACCTCGGCATCTGGGCCCTCGACATGGAGGGCAACAAGCTCTGGGAGAAACGCTTCGAAGCACAGCCCACGCGTCTGGGCTGGGGCACCGCCGCCTCCCCCGCGCTGCACGACGGCTCGGTCATCATCGTCAACGACAACGATGGCCAGTCCGAGATCGTCGCCCTCGACGCTGAGACCGGCCGCGAAGGCTGGCGCGTGAAGCGTGACGAGGGCTCGAACTGGGCGCCCCCCTTCATCTGGGAGCACGAAGACGGCGAGGCCGAGATCATCACCGCCGGCAGCGACGCCGTGCGCGCCTATGACATGGAAGGGCAGGAAGTCTGGGGCTTCACCGGCCTCAATTCGATCGCCATCCCGCAGCCCTTCAGTGAGCACGGACTCCTCTACATCACCTCGGGCTACGTCGGCGACAAGGTGAAGCCGGTCTACGCCATCCGCCCGGGCGCGAAGGGCGACATCACTCTCGAAGAGGGCCAGCAGAGCAACGAGCACGTCGTCTGGTACCAGGAGACCGCCGGCCCGTACCACCCGACGCCGCTCGTCTACGGCGACTACTACTTCACCCTGCTCGACCTCGGATTCTTCACGGTGCACAACGCGAAGACCGGCGAAGAGATGTACTTCACCGAGTCGCAGAAGAAAAACAAGGAGGTCCGTCGTCGCGTCTCGCGCGGATCCGGTGGCTTCACCGCCTCGCCCTGGGCGTACAACGGCAAGATCTTCGTCCTCTCCGAGGACGGCGACACCTTCGTGCTCGACACGGCCGACGACTTCAACCTCGTCGCCACGAACGAGCTCGACGAAGTTGCCATGTCGACCCCGGCGATCGCACGCGGCAGCCTCTTCATCCGCACGCGCGGCCACCTCTACCGGCTGTCGAACGCGGACGCCGAGGCTCCCGAATCGGGCGCGGGCGACTGAAGCTCTCGCTCCCCCGCTCACGCTGGACGACGCGGCCAAGGCGACAGCTCGCCTTGGCCGTTGTCGCTTGTGGCCTCGGCACGAGTCTGCTGAGCGCCGAGGACGCCGCCGTCACCTGGTCCTCCGGCGCTGGCTTGGTCGTGCACGAGCACTGCGCCGGCTGTCATCACGACGGCGGTCCGGCGCCCATGAGCCTGATCACCTGGGAGCAGTCGAGGCCGTGGGCACGCTCCGTCGCCCGTGAGGTCGCATCGGGTGCGATGCCGCCCTGGCACGCGGATCCAGCGCACGGCGAGTTCGCGAACGAGCGACGACTCCCCGACGCCGCGCGGGAGCTCCTGCTCCGCTGGGTCGAATCGGGCGCACCCGAGGGCGATCCCAACGCCGCACCCGAAGCACCGACCTTCGAAAGCGGCTGGACGATCGGGGAACCAGATCTGGTCATCACCATGGACGAGGAGGTCGTCGTCGCGCCCGAAGGCGACCTGCCTTACCACGACTACATCGTCGATCCAGGCTTCACGGAAGACGTCTGGGTGAAAGCGGCGCAGGCGAGGCCAGGCAACCCCGCCGTCGTGCACCACATCATCGTCGGCTTCCTCATCGAAGACCCGCTCGCGCGCCGGCGGCTGGCGAAGCAGGGGCTCGGCAGCCGCACCCAGGGCAACCTCGGCGGCTACGTTCCAGGCGACGAGCCGCTCGTCCTCGGCGACGGTCTGGCCCGCCGCATCCCCGCCGGTTCCAAGATCTACTTCCAGATGCACTACACCCCGACGGGCCAGCCCGAGACCGACCGCTCGAGCCTCGGCCTGGTCCTCGCGGACGGTCCGCCCGAGCACGTCGTGCACACCGGCATCGCCTCCTCGCCCTTCATCCACATCCCCGCCGGGGCGAAGAGCAAGAGCCTCTCCGCCGACGTCACCTTCGAACGCGACGCCGTGCTCCTCTCCATGCGCCCGCACATGCACCTGCGCGGCAAGGAGTTCGAGTATCGCGCCACCTTCCCCGACGGCACCGAAGAGACGTTCCTACTCGTCGACGACTACGACTTCGGCTGGCAGACCCGCTACGTGCTCGCCGAGCCGCGCAAACTCCCTGCAGGAACCAAGCTCACCGTCACCGGTACCTGGGACAACTCCGAAGGCAACCCGAACAACCCCGATCCGACGCGCACCGTCTCGTGGGGGCAGCAGACGGACAACGAGATGATGATCGGGTTCTTTGCCTACTACGAGGAACGGTCCGAGTGAAGTGCGCACCCAGTTGGTACTGCTCAGCTGTCAGATCGACTGCCCATAGTTGTCCCTAAACTGCTGACGAGTCAGCGAGCGAGTCCATTCACTGTCCTCTCCAAGCAACAGCTCGATCGTCAATGGCTTTTTCAGTTCTATCGCCCTGACATAGTTGGCTGCCTGCTGAGAGGTCAACGTAGTGTGAGTACTGAACACGACTTGCGGTCGAAGAGTAGGCTTCGTCCAGGCCAGAACCCTTACGTCGTAGTCACCCTCCAGTACCTCGAACTCGAGTCCTCCAGGTTGCCACTGGAACTGGATCATCTCTGTTCTGCTTGACTTGCCGTCGATCGGAAGCGCCTGGGCGACTCTCTTGCTAACCCAGCGTCGTTCGTCAGTAGAGAGCTCCGCAAACTCCGCCCACTTCATGTCATAGCAGCTCGCAGTAGCGCCTTCGTGCGCCAGGACGAGCCTGAGCTTATAAAGGACGCCTCCGCGATCACTCCAGTTGTGGATCGTAACCGGCAAATAGAAGCCCACGCCTCCGAGGAACTCCACACCATTAAGGCCCTGGCTGGGCGCCGGGTAGAATTGAAGCCTGTTGCCTGGAAGGATTTCGATCCTGGCCGCCCGAAAGTGGGATAGGTAGGCAAGGATCGCCGAAAGCAGGAAGCCAAGAACACCGAGAAGCGCGGCCAGCAACTCCAAAACGTTCCCGACAGATAATGCCTCGATCATTGATGCCCAACCTGTTGCCAACCTAGAAGGACCTTGCCGTTCCGGCGACCTCTTGCCTATCCCAGTTTCCCGCGCTGTGCTGAACTTTACAACTCTGCAACAAGGGGCCCAAGAGTTGGCGTAACAAAACCTCAAGGATGTCTCGCAGATCTTCCCAGGCTAGGCACAACTCCCCGGGACCTGCGAGCCAATCCGCCAGAGCCGCCACGCCAAGTACACACCGGGACCGCCCTTCAGTGGCATTACGCTGGAAACCTCTCTGCGGCAAAGGACTGCGCCTCCTGCCACTTTCTACTCATTCGCCCTCCGTCGAGAATCGAATCGCCCCACCGTCCTCCACATCCCGCAGCTGCTTCGCCAGTTCCGCGTGAGCCATCAGCAGCTCATCTGACGGCACTGCTCAAGGACCCACACCCTGGGGCGACCTCCAGCGCCTCGAGATCGTGAGTCTCGGCGGACAACCTCCAGACTCCCTCATCCCGCGGGACGAACTAATTCCCGACAGAGTCTTGGGCAATAGGAACAAAGGTCGCGAACAGCGAGTGGTGGTGCTCGGAGAGAGCAAGATGGCCCGTCTAGTGCCGGCGCAGTGAAGTCCAAGGCGGATCTTTCTGCGAGGCCGCGAAGGCGCAGAGCGCCGCAGCGCAGGATGAAGCCGTTGAGCTCGCTCGGGAGCGGGCGAAGAGCTCTCGGAAGAACACTCCATTGCGGCGTCTTCGGTGACGGCCGAGCCTTGCCAACTGATTCCCTCGAGTCCGAATCAAACCTCCTCCGTGAGAGCCGAGCGAGCGGGAGTCGGCTCACTAGCCCCCGAACTCTGTCGAGGTGTAGATGGCCCGGGACCCCGTCGAAGGACGACGAAGCCCCCAGCTTGGAGTCCACCATCGTTCTCTTCGTGACCCGCCTGCTGCCAAGCCAGTGCCTTGCCGACCAGCAACAGACAGCTGCTACCCAGCCTCGATCAAGAAAGCCAGCGCAACGTCATTCACCAGCTCCGGCTGCTCCTGCAGCACGTAGTGCGTCCCTTCCGGCACGACGAAGAGACGCGCATCCGGAAGTCCTTCGTACAGCTCGAGCACGTGCCAGAGCGCCGTGTCTTCCCGGTCCCCGTTGATCACGAGGACCGGCGCCTCGACCTTGAGCAGATCGGCCTTCGAGTAGGTCGGGGACGATGTCCACAGGGCCGCCATCTTCGTGAGCAGAGCTCCGAAACCGTCGAGGTTCTCGTGGCCTGTCAGGTAGTGCTCGAGGAACACGCCCGGGTAGCCCGTGGGCTCGGTGCTGCCGTCCCACTCGTAGTCGCGAAGGAACTCACGCATACCGTCCGGGTAGGCGTCCACGTGGAAGTTCGCGCCGAGCAAGACCAGACGCTCGATGAGCTCAGGGCTCTGCATCGCCAGGGTCAGAGCCGTGATCGCACCGTCACTCGAGCCCACGATGGAGATGCGCTCGTGCCCGAGGTGCTCGGCGAGCGCAAACACGTCGCGCGCCATCAGCTCGTACGAGACCGGCTCGTCGGAGGGGCCGCTCTGCCCCTGCTCGCGGCTGTCCAGGGCGACGACGGTGAAGTGCTGCGCAAAGGCGGGTATCTGCCGCTCGAAGCTCTTGCGCGACTCCATGCCACCGTGCAGAAGGTACAGCGGCGCGCCGGCACCTTCGACAACGAAGTTCAGGCGCACGCCGTTGACGTTCACTTCTCGAGACATGGCACTGCCTCCGGCTAGAGCACGGGAAAACGAAGCGACAACGAAAGCACGAAGCTAGAGCGGCGCATCTTCCGGGAAGAGCGTCTTGGCTTCCGGCAGTACGGACAACGAGTAGAGACCCAGCATCGTGCCCAGAGGAAAGGAGAGGCACAGCAGCACGTTCCCTGCGATGCACACCCGGTACCGCTGACGCAGGCGGATCAAGCGCGACATCAGCAACAGAAGGACGAGGTGACCGGCGAAGAGGAGCGCGATCAGTAGAACGCCGAACACGACCGGGAGGAACGCCGCCGCACTCGACTCCCGCCCAGAGCCGGGCTGCCCGAGGATCTGCGGGAGGACCCAGACGAGGTAGGCCAGCCAGAGCACGAAGAGCAGCGTGACGACGGCGGCGTAGCCCAGGTGCAGCTTGACCAGCGTGTTCAGTGATGAGTCTCTTTCCGTCATCTGTCAGGCGGTTCCTCGCATGCGGTCACCGAGCTCCAGCAGTCGAAGCTCCAGCAGTCGACGGTCGACGCCGGTCTGCCGGCAACGTCCGAAGGTCTGGATCGCGGCTGACCGCTAGCATTCCACGAAGAAAACCCCACCCCAACCTCCCCGTCTTCGATTCGCTCCCAGGACGTCAGTCCTCGTCGGTCAGCCAAGGTGCCTACCAAAGGCCGAAGCAAACTCTGGAAGCAATCAGCGGCGGCGGTCAAAGCCTGCGACGGCGCCGGAAGCACAAGAGCGAAACGCTCGATGCACTGAGCTTCAGGAGGCGCTCCTCACTTCGTCTCCGAGCACGGCGATCAGCCAGAAGACGCCACCGCAAAGACCGCCGAGCAGAGCGTAGCCGAGGACAGGTGGGACGCGCCCGTCGAGCAGCAGGGCACAGACGAACCCGATCACGGCGCCGCTGCACGCGTAGTGACGACAGCGGTGAAGACCCCGAGTCGCCAGTGCAAGATGGACCGGTACGCCGATCAGAGCGACGACGACTCCCGCGAGCGGAGAGAGCCCGAACAGGTAGACGAAGGCCCCTTCGAGACTGGCCCTCTGCCCGGCAACGACGGAGATGCCGAAAGCGAAAGGACACGTCGCGAGAGCCGTCACCGCGACGGCCGCGATCAGCGAGCCGCTGGCAACGTCCCAAGAGTCCTGGGGGGTACCTCCGTTCTTCCCAAGACCCTCCCGCGACACAACGGGCTTCCGGAAGCCACCACCGGATCCGTCTTCTTCCCCATCGCTCACATTCACCTCCGCTCCTCGGAGAGCTCCGGGCAGAACCCTATCCAACGGCGCGGCACAGATCCTGAGGCTGAACGGAACCCGAGAGGTCGCGGCGCCCTGCGAGCCTGTCGCACCGGAATTTTCAAGGCCTGCCTTCGCTCCCCCAGCACCTCCGAAAAGTGAAACCGAGTGCTGAGGAAAGTACGTATACGTTGACAAGAGCCGCCGCGACGGTTCCGCAACGACAACCCTTACCGAGAGATCATCATGTTCGCGTCCGCATCCCCCAAAACCGAATCCAGCTACCAGCATTTCACCAGCTTGAGCGACGGCGCCTTCTCCGCCGACCGCAACGACCTTGGCCGCCAGGCCGGGCCGGCTCTCCTCGCGGTGAAGACCTGGGCCAAGGACGCGGACGAGGCGGTAGACATCGCTCTGGATCTCGCCGAGAAGGAAGGCTTCGTCGTCACCGGAACGGTCCGCCTCTACGAAACACCCGCCGACGAACCGCCGGGTGAGATGGCCCGCGGCTACGACATGTTCTTCACGTCGCTGCCCCAGCAGAACTGAAGGCGGACCGACCGACACCGGAAGGCGCGCAACGGGCCACTGCAACTTTTCCGGCGCCACAGCGACTCTCGCTGCTGACTGCGGAAACGCTTCAGAGCCGCCCAGCATCCGGTTGCGAGTCGACGAGCGCGAGGCGCTCTTGGGTTCGGTACTCCGCGTTCCACGCGGCTCGATGCTCCGAAGCAAGACCCTCCTCTACCAGCCGCCTCGACAACCGACGCAAAGAACAGAGTGCGAGTCCCGGACGCTGCGCGATCGGATCTGCCTCGTGTGAATCTCAGCCCCGGGAGCGCATTGCGCGCTCCCGGGGCTGACCCCAGCTGCGACCGAAGAGCCCTCGAGCAACAGACTGTCGCTCCCCCTCTGCAGTCGCAGACGAATGGACGGGCCCGCTAGGGGCAGGTGTTGAACGCCTGCGTGTCTTGAATCGGCCGGAAAGCCGTACTCTGCGGGTTGGTGTAGACCTTGCGCGCACCGGTTTCGGTATCGCGAATCGTGACTTCGGCTCGAACGTCGGTCAGACCGCCGGCGAAGGCCCAGAACCGGTTGGCGAAGGCGCACGCATCCAGCACCTTGACGATGAGCTCGACGTTCGACCGTTCGAAGAACCAGAAGTAGCCCGTGTCGTTCGTCAGCTTGACCGCCCGGCCCTGGCCCGACGTGCCTTGCGCCGTCCGCCAGTCGACCTCCACCTCGAACCGGTTACCGTTCAGGCAGAGCTGCGTGCTGGTCGTCGCGCACACCAGGCTCGACGCCTGCTCGAGAGTCGCAGCATCGCTGTGGGCGAGATCGTCGAGATACTCGCCCACTGTCGTCCGCATCGACTCCTGCATGTCGTCGCTCGCGAGCGAGTTGCCGAACTGACAGGTGCGAAAGGCACCGGTGTCCTGAACCGGCTGAAACGCTCCCTCGGAACTGAAGTAGGTCACGCTCTCGCCGCTCGCCGTGTCGTCGATGGTGAGGTTGACCTCGACGTCCGTGAGCCCGGCCGCGAAGGCCCAGAGCGAGTTGGCGAAGGAGCAGGCGTCCAGCGTCTTGACGACGATCTCGACGTTCGTCGAGTCGAAGAACCAGAAGTAGCCGGTGTCGTCGGTAAGCTTGACGCCCCGACCGACGCCCGAGTCTCCGCTCTTGGGATCCTGCCAGCGGCTCGTCACTCGAAAGCGGCCGTCGTTGAGACAGAGGGTCGTCGAGTTGGTCGCACACGGAGCCGCCGCGCCTTGCGTCCGGATGCGCTTGCTGAAGAGCCCTCCCGGCTGATTGCCCCCGCGCCGACGTTCGTAGACGACGGTCACGTCGTCCTTGTCGTCGAGGCTCACCTCGGCCTCGACCGGGACGCCGTCTGCATCGGACTCCGCAACGTCGAAGTCGGCCCGTTCGGGCGTGCCCGTCGGGTCGAAGATACGGCCGACGAGCGCCTCACCCGCCAGAGCGCCCTTGGCGCTTGCCTGCGAGCTCTCCCACACGACGACGAAGTCGCCCGCGGCGTTGAGCGCCACGACCGGCTTGATCTGATCGCCGGCGACGCCCGAGTTCACCACCTGCGCGGGCCCCTTCGGCTGGCCGTTGGCGCGGTACAGACGAGCGAGCACGTCGACGCCGCTCGACGCCCGGTCCTGCCAGACGACGATGAAGTCACCGTTGTCACTCATCGCGACCTCAGGATTCTCGGCGGTCGCCGAGTTGGTCACGGTGATCGCGCCACCGCGCTTCGTGCCCGCGGCCGTGAAGCGCTGAGCGAAGATGCGCGGATTGCTGGTTCTGCGCCAGGCGATGACGAACTCGCCGAGCGGCGAGAGCGCCACCGCTGGTTTGCTGGCACCGCCCGACACCGGGAAAGTCTGGCTGACGAGCCGTCCGCGGTGGTCGAGCAGCCGCGCCCTGACGTCACCGCCGTCATCCCAGGTCACGACGGTGTCGCCGTTCTTGCCCTGATCTGCTTCGGGAGTCTTGCTATCACCCGTGTTCCCCGTCGAAACGACCACTTCGCCCGTGCTCGGCGAAAGCGTCGGATCGAAGAAGCGCCCGACGACGCTCGTTCCTGCGGAGGCTGCCAACGCCACGCGCCCTTCGACCGTGACCATCGACGACCCGGCCTCCGAGGTCCAGAAGACGACCAGATTGCCGTCGCCGTCCACCGCAGCGGTGGGATCCGAGTTGATGGTGCCCGAGCTGCTGACCGTGCGGGGGCCGGCGAGCGAGGTGCCCTGCACGTCGAAGAGCTGGGCTCGCACGACGCGGCGGCTGCCACTGTCCTCCGTCCACACGACGTAGCGACTGCGATCCGGGCGATTCACAACGCGTGGTGTGGAGGGATTGCGGCTCGCGCCGGCGACGGTCTGCTGCGGCGTCTCGTTCAGGACGCGCGGCTCACCCGTGCAGAACGTCATGTCGTCGAAGCCGAAGCGGTCGCCCGCCGCACCCTCGATCGTGATGCTGAGAATCTCGTCGGACTCGCTGGTCAGCGAGAGGACCGAAAAGAGACAGAAGCGCCCGTTCGGATCGCCCGAGCAGGGAGCCCCCTCGTCGGCGACGCCGATCGTGTTGCCGGTGATCGTTGCGACCTTCTGCCCCCTGCCGTCACGTTGGCTCCAGGCGTTCAGCGTGACCGGCAGCGACGTGGAGTCGGCGCTGTAGAAGAGCTCGACGAACTGAACGCCCTTCGAGAAGCTGATCGGATCGGTCGTCTCGAGAAACGAGGCGATCGTGCTGGGTGACGGCTCGTTGGCGAAGTTGCCGAAGCCGCCCGCGTCCTCGTCGACCAGGCTGATCCAGGAGGAGCCGAAGTCGACGTCGACATCGCCTCTGACCGTGCCGATCGTCTGGCCGTTGACGAGGCCTTCGAAGTCGATCTTGTTGCAGCTGACGTCGTTCGCCGCAACCGCCGAAGGCAGATCGAAGACCGGGCGCGCCGCCGTCTCGCCGAGCGCCGTCGAACGCTGGCCCAGAGCCTTGGCGCCACCAAGACCGTCGACCTCGGCGCCCGCCGAAGGCGCGAGCACGATCAGAGACAGCAGTCCACCGAGTGCTCGCCTCGTGGCTGTCATCGCGTTGCCTGTGCCGTTCATCTGAAACTCCCTGTTTCGCCAAAGAGGTCGAAGCCGCGCTCGAGCCCCCCCTGAGTGCGCCCCGGATCAGAGAGGCGCAAAAGGAGCGAGCCGCGTGACAGCGCGCGATCGCGCGGAACCCACGCGCCCGACGTTCGCAAGCTCTGCATCTGCAACCTCCCCTCAGGTTCTGCGTGACAGGGCCCAGCTCGTCGCCTAGAGACGAAGCAGATCAAGCGAGACTGGACCCGGTTTCCCCTAAGGACGACGAACGGCGAAAAAGCGGATCAGCGGAGTCGGCGATCCTTCAAGCGATGCGTCTCCGGCGCCGCTCCCAAGAGAGGAAGTGGACCGGGCGATCCGCGAGCGTCGCGGAGATCAGAACGATTCGGCTGGGCCGACCTTCATCCAGTCGCTCGGCAAGACCGTCGATTCGACGCGAGCCGTCTCCAGAATCAGATCCCAGACGTCGAAGGACGAGCCATCGGCTCTCCGCGCGCCGCCGCGAGAGACCAGCCAACCCGCCTCAGCCTTCGTTGCTTCGACCGAAAGCTCCACAATGCCGAGCTCGGCGAGTGGCATGACCTCCTTCGGCGTGCTTCGTCCGTCGCTGTTCGTGTCTCGCCACGCGGCGAGACCTTCGAGCTCCGCCCCGCGCAGCACTCCGTCGCCGTCGTCGTCGAGCAGAGAGAGCGCGGCAAAGCCGTCGCTGTGGAAGAGGTTGAAGGTCCGATTGCCGAAGAGCTGCAGGGCCCCTCGAATCTCGCCCGTTGCCCGAGGGTCCCAGACGAGCCAGGCCGCCCGAGGAGTGATCCAGGTCCAGGCGAGCCGGCGCCCCGAGCCGTCGAGATCGAAACGCACGGCAGCGCGCGCGTCGACGAGCGCGTCGGGAGCAACTTCCGCTCCGCCGAGATCCAGCGCGAGTGGAGTCATTGCTCGGGGAAGTGCATCGATTTGCTTCAGTCGCTCCTCGATCTGAGCAACTTCTCCAGCGCGAGCGTCGACGTCGCCAGACGCCAGGATGGTCAGCAGGTCGCGCGCCGCTTCGACCGAAAGGGGGACGCCCAGCCCCCCGTCGCCGCTACGCACCTGAGCTGCCGTGGTGCGTTCGACGAGCGGGCGCAGGACGGCGACTGCCTCCTCGGTGTCCTCCGGCCGGCCGAGCAACCCTCGCTGACGCAGCGTCCAGGCAAGGCCGAGCTCGATGACGTTTCGTTGATCCGCCAGATCCTTCGCCTCGAGTGCCAGGCGGTAGTTGGCGATCGCAGCGTCGAGATGCTGTCGCGCTCGGTCGAGGGGTGGCGTGAGCCAGGAGCGAGCGACGCCCTCCTCGGCTCCCTTCGGCGGCCTCTTCTTGCGGTACGGGACGCTCGGGCCTCCACTCAATCCGAACCATGGAGTGGGACTGCCCAGACCTGGCTGGGCGACTCTTACCGGAGTCTCTTCGGACAAGCGCCAGGCAAAGGCCATCCCGTGCAGCCGGGCCAGGTCATGCAGGGTCCGCGCGGTGGGCACTTCCGCAGCTCGCGCCCTCGGCGCGGGTCAGCAGCCGCTCAAAGGGAACGTCTGTCAGATCCGGCAGGTAATGAAGCGCCGCAACGGCCATACCGCCGACGATCAGGGCGACCAGGGGCACCAGGAAAGACCGGAAGGCTCGCTGCGACGCTGCGCTCAGGCCCGGCGACGTCGTCTCGTGCTGGCGGTAGAGGGTGCTGCGCAGTGATCCGCTCGAGACCTTCGACGTGAGCCTTCGTCGTCGTCTAAGTCCAAAGATGAAGCTCATGTCGGACCTCCCTCATCGTGACCGCCTGAAAACCTACTCTGCCTCGAGCCGCTCGAGCGCGTCGCGCGCCTCCTCGACTCCCGCTTCGACGCCGGCCGATCTGTAGAGAGCCTCGACCTCTCTCCAGGCCGCGGTCGCGGCCGAGACGTCGCCAGCCGACTGGTCCGCGAGCGCCACGACGCGCCATGCGTTCGCGAGAGGCAAGCCGTCGGCGCCCCGGGCGCGCAGAAGATCGAGCGCTTCTCGCGAGAGAGCCACCGCCTCGTCCGTCGCCGGAACAGCGAGCTCGATCCGAGCCTCGGCCGCATGACGCAGCGCATGCGCCAATCCGTCCTCCTCGCCGACCTCCCGAGCACAGCGCACGGCCTCGTCGAGGACCCGCACCGCGTCTTGAGTTTCGCCCAGATCTCGATGGACCTGCGCCCGTCCGCTGAGGGCGCGGCGCTGCAGCGCCGGTGCGAACGAGGCGAGCTCGCCCACCAAGAGCTCTTCGTAACGCGCAGCAGCCTCGTCGAGACGCCCGGCGCACCGCGCCTTCCAGGCGAGCTCGAGCACGGCCTCGGCGCTCTCCCTCCGAGTCATGAACTCCTCCCGAGTCTCTTGCTGAAGCAGCGCACCAGGCCTTCGTCTCGAAATCCGAGCCTGAGGCGCGCCGCCGCGCTCGCGGAGTTCGACTCTTCGTTCTTCAAGAGCGGGATCCGTTCCAAAGTCGTCTCTTCATCATCTCCAGAGACTGCCACGACTCTCCCGTCACTCTCTCCCGACCTTCAACCGCTTGACAGCACTCCTTTCAAAATATATTTTTTGATTAATCAAAACGAGAGACCTCATGGAACCGCCACTCGCCGCGCTCCTTCTGCTCTCCGTCGTCGGCAAGACGACCTTCGTCCGCTTCGAGATCGAGACCAGCCGAGCTCGGCTGCTGCTGAAGTGGCTGATCGTCGTCGGCCTGACCCTCGGTCTGCATCGGGTCGTCGGCAACGCATCCGTCGCCGTCCCTCTTCTGTCCGGCGGAGCCGGTGCGCTCTTCCACGTGATCTGGTGCCGGCGCCACGGCATCCACCCCATCGACGCGACACCGCGCGACCGGTACTACGAGCTGCGAGGGTGGACAAAAGGCAACGAGTGGGCGCCGATCGACTCCCCGAGCGCCTAGCTCTCGCCCGCGAGCGCCTCGGTGAGCGCCACGGTCCGGGCGATGAGATCATCCACTCTCTGCTCACCGATCCCGGCGAGGGTCACACTGACGCGCCCCTGCCAAGGGTCGGTCCAGCGCTCCGGAATCGGCAGCCCCTGAAGGCCCCAGAGCCCACCGACCGTCGCACCGTTGCAGTCGGTGTCGAGACCCGCCGCCACGGCTTCGCCGATCGCTGCGCCGAAGTCCTCGGGATGAGAGAGAAGGGACCACACTACGAGCGCCAGGTTGTTCACGGTCGCGACGGGCGAGAGCCCGACGTAGCGGTCGTGCACGGCTTTCCCACCCGCCCGATCGCCGACCACCGAGCGCCCGAGCGCGACCGCCTCGCGGCAGCCTGACTCTTCCGGCAGTTCTTCGAGGGCACGATCCAGCGCCGACTCCAGAGTGGGCTCCGCGGACATCGCCGAGCCCCAGGCCGCGATGAGCACGGCGCCGTCGACGCCGTCCCCTCGGTGCGACAGCTCGGCATCCTGACGGACGAGGCGAGCCGCGAGGGCGGGCCTGCCGGGGCACACCCAACCGTAGAGATCGGCGCGGATCTGCGCCCCGATCCAGGTGTTGTAGCCGTTGTCCGAGCACTCGGCGAGATCGAAACCGGGGTCGGCACCGTAGGCGAACATCTCATCGCCGCGATCCAGCAGCACCTTGAGCGCCGCGCGCTCCGCCGTGAAGGTCATCGCTGGCGGCAGGGAGTGAAGCCAGCTGCGGGCGACGTCTTCCGTGGTCAGCCGGGAACCGAACCGCTCGAGCATCTGAAGAGCGAGAACGCAGTAGTTGATGTCGTCGTCGGCCTCGGCGCGACGGAGACTCTGTCGGCACCAGCGGCGGACGACGTGCTCCGAATCTTCACTCTCGACGAAGGGAATGTAGTTGCGCAGCGGACGGCTCCCGGCGCGATCCAGGTACCTTTCGAGCGCCGCCTGGCCCTGCCGCATCGAGAGAAGTTCCACGGGCTTGCCGAGCTGACAGCCGCTGACGCGTCCCAGCCAGGCGCCGCGCAGCCGTTCGCAATAGCCGTCGGGCAGATTCATCAACAGGACTCTCCGTGCAAAGGGCGGACGGAGCAAAGGTAGCACCTCGAAACGGCGAGACAGAGCGGCCGGACCTCCGCTACGCTGGCGTCGTGGACACGGACTTCCTACCGGCACTGCTGACGATCCGCGCAGGCAAGGCGAGCGACTTCCGCGAGCTCCTCGAGGGCGCCCCCTCTCTCGCAACGCGACGTTCGAGCTCCAGTCACCCGACGCTCCTCCAGGCCCTCGTTCTCGATGGCAAGCCGCACCCGGCCGAGGTGCAGGTCGAGATGGCGCGGGAGCTGATGAAGCGGGGCGCGCTTCTCGAAGCACCGCTGATCGCAGCCGCCAGCGTTGACAACGTGGTGCTCGCCGAACTCCTGATCGACGAAGGTGCCGGCTTCGCGGGCTCGGCCGAACTGCTCGACGGTTGGTCCCCACTCGAGGAGGCGCTCTACTGGGGATCGACCGCAGTGCGGGACCTCCTGCTCGAGCGAGGGGCCGATGCGAGCAACCTGAGGACCGCTGCCGGTCTCGGTCGCGGCGACCTGCTGACCTCCCTCCTCGAAGGGGACCCGGAGAGCTGGGGCATCCTCAACTCACCGTGGGGGGCGTCGGCGCCCGAAGGCGAGGTTCGTCAGGCGCTGCTCGACAATGCCCTGAGCTACGCCGCGCTCGAGAATCAGCTGGAGGCTGCTCATCAGCTGCTCGATGCCGGAGCGCGGCCGGACGCTCTCGCTCCGGGGTTCGACTACCGAGGCTCGGCGCTGCACTGGGCGGCGATCCGCGGACACTCAAAGCTCTGCGAGCTCCTGCTTCTGCGGGGCGCGGATCCGAGCCTGCGCGATCTCAAGATCGAGAAGACGGCAGCGGAGTGGGCAAGCCACGGAGGGCACCACGAGCTCGCCGAACGACTCGAGAGCGACAGCTCCATCTGAGACGGCTCGCCGGCGAGCGTCAGTCCTCGACGAGTCGCTTGCCCAGACTGACGACGTCGTCACGGCCGAAGCCGAGGCTGTCGTAAAAGGCGAGCACTTCGGCGTTCGAGGAGCGCACCTGTAGGTTGATCTTCGGGCAGCCAGCAAGGCGGAGGCGCTCCTCGGCCGCCGCCATCAGCCGTCGTCCGTAGCCGCGACGCTGATGATCTGGGTGCACCGCGAGGTAGTTGACCCAGCCCCGATGGCCGTCGTAACCGGCCATGACCGAGCCGACGAGCGTCTGCCCCTCCTCGCCCACCAGGAAGAGCTCCGGTTGCACCAGCAACTTTCGTTCGATGTCTCGCCTCGGGTCGTTCCAGGGACGCACGAGGTCACAGAGCCTCCAGAGAGCGATGACCGCTACGGTGTCGCTGGCGCGGAACGCACGAATCTCCAGAGCTGTCAGGAGTCGACTCCAGACGAGGAAGGGAGCTCCCGACGCATGGCGACGCGGGGCCAACGATCGAGACCGCGCTCGATCTCTTCTCGGCGCAGGGCGATGAGCTCGGGCCCAAGCTCGGCCTCGTCCAACGTGCGAAAGCCGAGACGCTCGTAGTAGGGAGCGTTCCATGGAACGTCACGAAACGTGGTGAGCGTCATCGCCGAAGCACCTTTGCGACGAGCGCTCTCGGCGACGAACTCGATGAGCTGACGTCCGAGTCCGCGCCGCGCGCCGCGGGGGTCGACCGACACCTGCTCCACGTGAGGCAACCCGTCCACCTCGATCGCGAAGAGGTAGGCCCACGGCGCATCCTCTTCGTCGACGCTGACCCACAGCTGGTCGGCTGCCAGCGCCTCCCGGAGCTCGTCGAGAGAGGGCGGATCGTCCTCCGCGATCTCCTCGAGTCCGATCTCCGCAAAGGGAGCTCCGGCCCTCCGTTCGATTTCCTGCAAAAGGAGAAGCTCGCCCTCGACGGGCCGTCGGATCCGTGCCGCGTCGTTCCTCATCGGACTGCGGGAGCTCAGGCAATCCCCGGAGTCAGGGGATCAGGGCGCACTCGAACTCGTCGACCGCTTCCTTGAGCTCGTCCGAGTCCGGGTACCGCCCCTGCCACGTCTCGGTCAGGTCGGCAGCCTCACCGGTGCGCTGAGCAAAGAGCAGAGCGCGAATCTGCAGGGCCCTCGCCTCGAGCATCAGTTGCTCCGCCTGCTCGGCAAGCGCAGCCGCCACCTTGGCGACCTCCTCGTCTTCGAGTCCGTCGAAGGCGAAGAGCTCTCCCATGAGATCCAGAGCGAGACGTAGATTCGTCGGCTCGTACTGCAGAGCTTCCTGCAGGTCTTCCTGTGCTTCGAGGAGTCGCACGCTCTCGTTCGGGGAAAGCCGACAGGTCGCATAAGCGCGACGCCGCAGCAGCTCACCGTTGCGGGGAAACCTCTCGAGGCCCTGCGTCGCCTTCCGATCGACCTGGGCCAGTAGGTGCGAGCCGGTCTCGGCGGGGCCGCGCGAGCAGCTCTGCGTCGCGGTCTCATGCTGCACGATGAGCTCGTCGATCTCGGCAAGGAGCGCATCGAACTCGGCAGCGTCTTCGCGTGCCGAGCGCACGCGAGAAGACGAGGAGGCTGTCGTCATGGGGCGAGTCCTACAGCAGGGTCGCGGACGTCGACCACTGCGAAAGTTCGAAAGACGGGACGCGCTCACAATACAGGTTCGTGACAGGCAGTGAAACAACTTTTTCGAGACGTTTATCGACCTCCGAGACGGCCGACGGTTCACTCGCCGAGCGGCAGCGGGCAAGGCGATGTCATGATGTCTGCAGCACACCCTCGAAAGGTCAGAAGATGAAGCGCTTACCCCTCCGAATCGACGCTCTCCTCGTCTCACTCACGCTCGCGGTGACGCCCACATGGGCCGCCAGCGACCTCGACGGTCTCGAGGTGCTCTTCGTCACCAAGTCCTCCGGTTTCGAGCACTCCGTCATTCGCCGCGACGAGGGCAAGCCGTCTCACGCAGAGAAGATCCTGGAGAGCCTGGCGAGCGAGCACGGCTTCAACCTCGAGACGACGAAGGACGCAGGCCGCGTCAACGCCGCGGAGCTCGAAAAGATCGACGTCGTCGTCTTCTACACCACCGGCGATCTCACGGCCTCGGGCTCCGCTGAGGGTCTCTTCGGTGGAGACGGTGAGCCGCCCATGTCGGCCACCGGGCTGGGCGAGCTCTTGCAGTGGATTCGCAGCGGCGGTGCCTTCGTCGGCATTCACAGCGCTACGGACACCTTCCAGGCGAAGGACAAGAGCGTCGTGTCGCCTTACGTCGCCATGATCGGTGGGCAGTTCCGAATCCACGGTGCCCAGTTCGTCGGACGCGTGCTCAACACTGCGCCTGAGCATCCCGTCATGCGCGGATTCCCTCGACAGCTGGAGATCAAGGAAGAGTGGTACCTGTTCGACCATCAGTTCGCGGATGCAACCGAAGGAGAGTTCAAGATCCTCGCGCGCCTCGATCCACTCGAAGCGCGCAACGAGCAGCCGAAGCTCTACGACGTCGCGGCGTATCCGATCCTCTGGTCGCGTGACTTCGGTGAGGGACGCGTTGTCTATAACGCCATGGGACATCGAGAGGACGTGTGGACGCGCGAAGAGTTCCAGACGCTCCTCATCAACTCCCTCGCCTGGGCTGCCGAGCAGTAGACGTCCAGGAGTCGGATCGAGCCCTGGAACCAGATCGAGTGGGAGAGTCGAAGCGATGAGCGATGCGACCGAGCGCGAGGACAGCCAGACGACGATCGAGGATCTGCTCGTCGAGCTCCTTCGACACTACCGGCGCCAGGGGCACGGGCTACTCGCCGCCGAGCTCGACACCTCCGAGGCGCTCGAGAACTTCGCAACGTCGGCATCGCAGATTCACGCAGCCGTTGTCGCGTCGCGCCTCGTTCACGCCGCAACGGCTGCTGCGGACAGCTTGAACGCCGTTCACCAGATCACCTCGCGTCTTCAGCCTCGCTTTCGCCCCGCCGAGCTCCAGGCCGTCCTCGCGGGTCCGCCGGGGCCGCAGCTCCGTGCAGAGATCGCCGATCTGGCTCGTGATCTCTTCGAGCGCGCCGCGGCCGCAGCCGAAACGCTGGACTCCAAACGCTGGCAGAGCGCACTCCAACGTCACGGTGGCGCTCCTCAGTTGGCGGTCGTCGACTACTGCCAACGCATCGCAGAGAAAACGGCGATCGGCCAGCGACTCCCGCGCGACCTTCACCGCGAGATTCACCTCTCCCTCGATCGGCTCGTGGAGCTCCGCGCAGCGTGACGCTTCCCGCCTCGATCGACGCCGAGCACTGGCTCGACTGGAAGCCGGTCGACGTCGCGACGCTGCTCTTCGTGCGGGATCGCTCTCAGAAGAGGGTGCTGCTGATCCGCAAGAAGCGAGGCCTCGGCGCGGGCAAGATCAACGGCCCCGGCGGCCGAGTCGACGCGGGAGAATCGATCGCTGCGGGGGCGGCGCGCGAGCTGGCAGAAGAGCTCCTGATCGAACCCGGCGAAACCCGCGTCGCTGGCTTGCTACGCTTCCAGTTCCTCGACGGCTACTCCCTTCAGGTGTTCGTCTTCGTATCCGACGGCCATCGCGGCACGCCGACGGAGACCGAGGAAGCCCAACCGCTCTGGTTCGACGAGGAAGCAGTCCCTTTCGACGAGATGTGGGAGGACGACCGCCTCTGGTTCGACTTTCTGCTGAGGGAACAGGCCTTTCGCGGTCGCTTCTTCTTCGACGGCGACGCGATGGGTGACTTCGATCTCGAGCGCTGCAGCCTCGAAGACCTGTCGAGCGAGCTCAGCGCTGCTGAAGAACGGCTCGCCCTGACCGATCCCGGCTGAAGACGTCGCGAACATACTCAGGCGCCCTCGATCGGCGCTCGCATAGGCTCTGTCACCGAAGGGCAACGAGCCCCCTTTTCTCTTCCGACTCGGAGTCCGATCCCATGCGCATGCCCCTCCTCGCTCTCTTCGCCGGCCTCCTGGTCGCCTCGTCACCGCTGCGCGCTCAGGTTCCCGCGGACGAGCTCGAATGGCTCGAGCGGTTGTTCAAGAACACCGGCGGGGAGAGCTGGATCGACAACTCCGGCTGGATCGGACCGCGCGGTACCGAGTGCGACTGGTTCGGCGTCACCTGCGCCTCCGGAACCGGGATGCGCTCGATCGTGGCCATCGACCTGTCGGGCAACCGATTGAGAGGAGCACTGCCCAGCGTCAGCAGCCTGTCCGCGATCGAGCGCCTCGACCTCTCGGACAACGGCCTGGTGGGTGAGATCCCAGGCAGCCTTCTCGAGCTCGAAACACTCGTCGACCTCGATCTGTCGAGCAACGCTCTTGCTGGGCCCTTGCCGAACGTGGCGGCCCTCTCGTTGAGCACCCTCGACGTACGCTTCAACAAACTGTTCGGCGACGGTTCGACTGAGCAGGCTTTCGAAGGCATCCAACCTGGGTGGGCAGACACCCAGACCGTGCCGCCGTCCAACGTGCGGGTCATCGACCCGTCCGTACGAGCGGTCACCGTGCAGTGGCGCCCGATCGAGTACGTCGAGGACGGAGGCGGCTACCGAGTTCTCGCCGCCACGAGTCGTAGCGGGCCCTTTCGCGAGGTGCAGTCGACTCAGGACAAAGAGCGGAACCAGGTGAGGGTCTCCGGTCTCGAGCCTGGCATCCGCTACTTCTTCGCCGTCGCCACGGTGACCCGAGCTCACGACGACAACCGCAACGTTCTGACCAGCACGAAGAGCGATACGGCCAGCCTGCCCGATGCGGGTTACTTCGTCTTCAACCCGCTCCGCGCCACGGCCGTCGAGTCGCGAGGAGCGGCGCGCATCGGCGTCGTTCGCATCGGCACCCGCGGCGCCGTGAGCGTCGATCTACGCACGGAGGAAGGATCAGCGACCGAAGACGTCGACTACGTCCCGACCACGGCAACGCTCACCTGGGCGGACGGCGAAGACGGCCCCAAGTTCGTTCCCGTGACGCTGCTCGACGACGATCTCGCCGAGCGGTCCGAGTTCTTCGGAGTCACCCTCGGACGGCCGGGAGGCGGAGCGCTGCTGCCCAACGCCAGCCGCACGGCGGTCGTCATTCAGGACGACGACTTCCCGCGACGGCCGCGGCGAAGCCTCGCCGCCGCGGCTTCGCGGCCGGCGGTCGCGTTCGCTGAGGACGGCCGCAAGCTCGTCGCCTGGCAGGACCGCGATCGCGACGGCTTCGGCGTTTCAGCCATTCTGCTCTCTGCCGAAGGCGAGCCGCTCGGTGCACCGTTTCGCGTCAATCGGTCTCAAGCGGGCGATCAGACGGCGCCCGACGTCGCTTTCGCGGCCGACGGCAGCTTCGCGATCGCTTGGCGCAACGCCGACGCGGCGGCGGCCCGCGGCGGCAACGGTGGCAACCTGGTAGCCACCTTCTTCGACCCGCAAGCCGTCGCCGAAACCGAGGAGGCAGCAATCGACACCGCCTCCTCAGCAGCGAGCAGCGATCCGGTCGTCGATTCCAGCAACGAGGGCGACATCACCGTCTCCTGGCAGGATCAGAACGGCGACGTGAGGGCCGCGACAGCGGACGCTCAATCGACGAGTGCCCCGGTTGCCGTCACCAGCGACGCCGAGCCCGGAAGCGAACCACAGACGGCGACCAGCGCCGTCGGTCAGTACGTCGTCGTCTGGGAGAGCTCGCTGGCCGCCAAGGGCCAGGCCGCCGGACTCGTCGGCGCCACATTCGCACCTGGTAACGCAGAGCCGGTGGCCGAGTTCAGCGTCTCGTCCGCAAGCAGTGCATCGAACCCGTCGGTCGCGACAGCCGACAACGGCGACTTCGTCGTCGCCTGGCAGGAGGAGGACAGCGGCTCGGGCACCGACATCATGGCCCGTCTCTACTCCGCCGACGGCACAGCGAAAGGCGAGGCCTTCCGTGTCAATCAGACGACGGCTGGCGATCAGAGCTCACCCCACGTCGGAGCGAACTCGGCCGGGGACTTCGCCATCGTCTGGTCAGACGAGCGCGCCGCAAAGGGCGCCAACGGCAGCGCTCTCATCGGAGCCTTCTTCGACCCCGGCGGCGAAGCCAAGACCGGCGAGGAGGTCATCGCCGAAGCTCAGGCCAACAGCACTCCCGCCGCCGCTGACGTGACGATCGACGACAGCGACGAAGTGACCGTCGTCTACGAGCTGCTGGATGATCAGGGAGAGGCGACCGGCGTCTTCAGCGAAGGCTTCTCGAGCGTCGTGACGCCGGGCGTCTGCATGGAGGACGCCAGCACACTCTGTCTCAACGGCGGGCGCTTCGAGGTCACCGCCAGCTGGCGCACGACGAGCGGCGACATCGGTCCCGGCAGCGCCGTCGCGCTCTCGGACGATACGGGCTACTTCTGGTTCTTCGATGAAGAGAACGTCGAGATCACGCTGAAGGTCCTCGACGGCTGCGCGATCAACGGCCGCTACTGGGTCTTCGCCGGCGGACTGACCGACGTCGAGGTCGACCTGACGGTGACCGACACCGAGAGCGGCATCTCGCGAAGCTACACGAATCCGAGAGCCACGTCTTTCGAACCGATTCAGGACACCTCGGCGTTCTCGGACTGCACCGGCAGCGAGCTGCTCTCGCCACCGAGAAACGATCCGGAGAGCTCGCTGCGCACGCTCTGGCAGAGCTCCGAGGGTACGGCGACGTCGGCAGCGAACACCAACTGTGACGAGCTCACGGACGCTCTCTGCCTCAACGCCGAACGCTTTGCCGTGAGCATCGAGTGGACCACCTCGCAGGAAACGAGTGGCGTTGGGCGCCCCGTCACGCTCACCGGCGACACCGGCACCTTCTGGTTCTTCGACGAACAGAACGTCGAAGTCGTCATCAAGGTGCTCGACGCCTGCGCGATCAACGGACGCTACTGGGTGTTTGCGGCCGGCCTCACCGACGTCGCGGCTCAGCTCACGGTGACCGACACCGCGTCCGGCGCGTTCCAGGTCTACGCCAACGAGCTCGGTGCAGCCTTCCGGCCGATCCAGGACACCGACGCCTTCTCGACCTGCCCCTAGAACGAGGCGCTTCGGCCCACAGCGGGAGCGCTGGAGGGCCGGAGTCGAGACCCACAGCGCGTGAATGTCACATCGACTTCTCCCCAATAGGCCTTTAAAACTCCATTTTCCAAGGAAAAAGTGACGGAGAAAAGCAAATTTCGGCGCTAAAGAGCGCATTTGGCCCCTCGCAGCGCATAGAATCGGCCCATCTCTTCCCTTGCAGGTGCTTCTATGACTCTCGCGCTCTCCATCGCTCCCACCGACCTCCGTGAATGGGACGACGACGACCTCGTCGCCGAGGTGCGCGGCGACGGACAGCAGTCTGCCGAAGCCTTCGAGCTTCTCGTCGAACGTCACTCGGCCTACGTCGTCAACACCTGCCGCTTCCAGCTCGGTTCGGAACACGAGGCAGAAGACCTGGCGCAGGAGGTCTTCACCAAGGCCTTCTTCGCCCTCGACAGCTTCGAGCACCGCTCGGCGTTCCGCACCTGGCTGCGTCGGATCGCGGTGAACCACTGCCTGAACCACCTGAAGAAGAATCGGCGCCAGTCCTTCATCAGCCTCGAGGACCCGGCGCTCCTCGCCCGCGCCGAGCTGCAGCACGATCCCAGCGCCACGGGGGAGCTCGAAGCGACCGACGATCGCGAGCGCATCGGGTGGGCACTCGAGGCCATGCCCGAGACGCTTCGCAGTGCCCTCGTTCTGCGCGAGTGGAAGGGTCTCAGCTACCAGGAGATCGCCGAAGAGCTGGATCTCGGAATGTCGGCCGTCAAGATGCGCATCAAGCGCGCCCGCGAGTCCTTCCAGGACTGCTGGGAAAAGAGCGAGCGCCCGTCCTTCGCAACGCTCGGACGCCTGCGGAAGATCGAGCCGGGCACGGCCTCCGCAGCCCAGCCGAGCTGAACCGTCGCCCTGCAGGGCGATCCGATAGGCTGCCTGCCGTAACACCGGGAGACAGCGATGAGCGGAGTACCAGCACGCGGTAAACACGTGTTCATGGAGGCGCTGCGCGCCCACGGGATCGACAAGATCTTCGGCAATCCGGGGACCACTGAAAGCCCTCTGATGGACTGTCTCGAGGACTATCCCGAGATCGACTACGTGTTGACGCTGCACGAGTCGGTCGCCTGCGGCGCCGCTCACTACTACGCACAGGCCGGTGACCGCGTCGGCGTCGTCAACCTGCACGTCGGCCCCGGACTCGGCAACGCATTGGGCATGCTCTACAACGCTTGGGAAGCAAATACACCCCTGCTCGTGACGGCCGGTCAGCAGGACACGCGCATGCGGCTGCGCGATCCGCTCTTGAGCGCCGATCTCGCGGCGATGGCTCGCCCGCTGGTCAAGTGGAGCGCCCAGGTCGAGAGAGCAGACGAGATCGCTCCGATGATGCACCGGGCCCTCAAGACCGCCATGGACCCGGCGCCCGGACCGGTCTTCCTGTCACTGCCGATCGACGTTCTGGAGCAGGAGACGCGCATGGGCGCGCTGGCACCGCCGCAACTGCACCGTGCGAGCCCGGCCGACCCAGAGGCAATCGAGCGCGCAGCCGAAATCCTGCTGGCCGCCGAATCTCCCACCTTCGTCGTCGGTGACGGCATCGCCCGCACCGGCGCCAACGCCGCGCTGCTGCGCGTCGTCGAGGCGCTCGGAGCGAGGGTCTTTCTCGAGGGCCTCGTGCATCGGCTGAACTTCCCGATCGGGCACCGCAGCTGGCGTCCGCGCATGCCTCTCAACCACGCCGGAATCCGGCGAGCTCTGGAGCCGGCCGACGTCGTCGTGCTCATCAGTGGCAGCTTCTTCGAAGAGATCTGGTTCGACGACGATGCGCCCTTTCCCGAGGGGGCGAAGGTGCTGCAGATCGAGGACAGCCCGGACCGACTCGCGCACAACTTCGCCGTCGATCTCGGCGTTCTGGCGAATCCGGCGCTGGCACTCGAGGCGCTTGCCGCCCACGTCGAAGGGGAAAATGCAGCGCACGCCGAGTCCTCGGCGGTGCGCACGCGCAAGCTCGTCGAGGAGCACGAGGCGGCGACGAAGGCTCGCGATCAGCGCGCCGAAGATCGGTGGAACGACCGACCGATCTCCAATGCGCGGCTCATGCGGACGCTCGCAGAGGCCTTCCCGGACGACGGCATTCTGGTGAACGAGTCCATCACCGCCGGCGGCGACGTGCTCGGTGCGTTCGAGCTTTCGGATCCGACGAGCTACTACGGCACACGCGGCGGCGGCATCGGGCAGGCGCTGCCCGGAGCGCTGGGAGTCTCTCTCGCTCATCCAGGCCGACCGGTCGTCGCTCTTTCCGGCGACGGCTCGGCGATGTACTCGGCGCAGGCACTCTGGTCGGCGGCGCACTCGCAGCTGCCGATCGTCTTCGTCATTCTGCACAACCGCGAGTACAAGATTCTGAAGATCAATATGGACATCTACCGCGAGCGCTTCGGCGTCCCGGCCGATCGCCCGTATCCCCACATGGATCTCACCGAGCCCGAGATCGACTTCGTCGCCCTGGCCCAGAGCCTCGGCGTCGACGCCGTGCGCATCGACGACCCAGGCGAGATCGATGGGGCCTTCCGAGCGGCGCTGGCCAGCGGCCGGCCCTGGCTCCTGGACGTCTCCATCGAAGGTAGAATCTGAGGATGTTCTTTCTTTCCCTGCCCTCTCGGTCCGTCGCCTTCCGCCCACTCTGCGCGACTCTGTTCGCCGCCGCCCTGCTCGCTTCCGCCGAAGCTCGCGCGGTCAACGACATCTGTCGCGAGCTGCAGGAGACGCTGCCCGGCTCCGTCTTCAAGACGACCGAGCCGCTCTACGACACCGAGATCGGTCCGGACGGTATCTGGAAACTCGAGCGCGACGAGGAAGAGATCGACCCGCTCCGCCCGGCGGAGGTGATGCGCATCCGCTGCCGGCGCCATCGCATGTCCGTGCGCCTCCGTCGCTTCGACTGGGAAGGCGAGCCCGACAGCAAATCCAAGCAGGTCGACATCTACTTCTTTCTGAACCGCTGGCAACGTCGGCAGCCGGACGCCTTCGACACGTTCGAGATCATGCTCGGCTACGTCTTCGAACCGCTCGAAGACGAAGAATGAGCGAGCCGCTGCGCTTCGGCGTCATCGGCACCGGTTTGATGGGTGTCGAGCACATCCAGAACCTCGCTCTACAGGACGACGCCAAGCTCGTCGCACTCTCGGACCCGGTCGAACGGTCGAGAGGCTGGGGACGCAGGGCCGCTGGCTGGGACGTTCCGGCCTACGAGAGCGCGGTCGAGATGATCGAGCGTCACGATCCGGACGCCCTCATCATCGCCTCGCCGAACCACACGCACGCTGAGGTGCTCGAACCGCTCTGGAGGTTCGGTAAGCACTTTCTGGTCGAGAAGCCGCTCTGTACGTCGCTCGACGACTGTCGGAGCGTCGCGACCCGAGCGCAACAGCATCCGGGCGTCTTCTGGGTCGGCATGGAGTATCGCTACATGCCGCCGATTGCACGTCTCATCGATGAGGTGCACGACGGCGACGTGCTGGGCCGTCTGCACATGCTGGCGATCCGCGAGCACCGCTTTCCGTTCCTGCCGAAAGTCGGCGACTGGAACCGCTTCAATCGCAACTCGGGCGGCACCCTCGTGGAGAAGTGCTGCCACTTCTTCGATCTGATGAGGCTCATCGTGCGAGCGGAGCCGGTCCGCGTCTATGCCTCTGCGGGCCAGAGTGTGAACCACCTCGACGAGACCTACGACGGCGAGACGCCCGACATCTGGGACAACGGACTCGTCACCGTCGACTTCGACAACGGCGTTCGGGCTCTTCTCGATCTGTGCATGTTCGCGGAGGCTTCCCGCTACCAGGAAGAGATCACGGCAACGGGAGATCGCGGCAAGGTGGAGTGCTTCCTACCCAAGGCGAACGACGCGGAGTGCCTACTGACTCTGGGAAAGCGTGAGAGTGGCGAAGTGCGAAGCGAGCCGATCGAAGTCGACGCCGCGTTGCTCGAGGCCGGCCACCACCACGGATCGACCTACTTTCAGCAGGCTGCCTTCGCTCGCGCGGCGCGCGGCGAGGACGAGGTGGCGGTGACCGTCGACGACGGACTGCGGGCCGTAGCCGTCGGCGTGGCAGCTCAGATTTCGGCGCAAGAGCACCGCGTCGTCCCAATGAGCGAGGTCCTCTAGGCCGGCGCGATCGAGAGCCGGTCGGAACCGAGGCAAGGACTCTGCTCCGTCCCCCCGGACCTCGGTCTTCTCAGAAGAAGACGAACATCAAGAAGCAGGTCGCGGCGCAGAGCAGCGCTGACCAGGCCCGATCGTCCCTCAGGTTGAACCCACGTTCCCGCAGCACCGGCGCGAACGGCAGGAAGGCGAGCGCCGCCGCGACGAAGGCGGCGATCGTCGGCGGCACGATCCCCTGCCAGACGAGCAGCCCCAGCCCCCCGAGACTCAGCGCAAGAGCCGCCACGAGCGTCAGCACGGTGCGAACCGCCTGCGGCTCGTGCCCGCCCACCGCAGCGTAGGTGTACTGCTCTCCCTGCGCACTGCGCGCGGCGCTGCGGCTGACCAGCACGTGCACGGCCGTTCCGAAGAGAACGGTCAGGAAGACGCGGTGCATGAAGTTGAGCTGCGGACCGAAGAGCTCTGCCACGCCCGGCTGTGTGCCGAGGAAGGCGCCGTAGAACCAGACGACGGCGAACGAGAAGAACGGTGCGGCTGCGATCGCTGCGAGCGCGCCCCCCGGGTGAGCCCTCCGCCAGAACATGCCGAGGGCAAAGGCGACGATGATCCCGGGAGTGAAGTGCCCGGCCTGGCTCGAAACGCGCAGGAAGAAGTTGCCGTCGCCTTCGGGGTCGTAGGTCGCGATGGCGAGCAGCGCCGATCCGGCGACGAGCAGGGCGATCACCCAGCGTCCGACCGGCAGGAGGTCGTCCTCGGTCGCTTCCGGCCTGACGAACTTCTTGTAGACGTCGAAGGCAAAGAGCGTGGCGGCCGAGTTCACCATCGAGTCGATCGACGAGAGGATGGCGCCGATCAGGCCGGCCATGATGACTCCCATCAGGCCGAAGCCGGCCGGGATGACGAGGCGAATCAGCTCAGGCGTTGCTGCATCGGGGTCGATGACGCGTCCGGGCATGCGTAGCTCGAAAAGCTGAGCCGCGGCGACTCCGCCGGCGATGGCGAAAAAGGGAATCAAGAGCTTCATGAAGCCCGCGACGACGATTCCAGCCCGCGCCTGGCCGTCACTCTTGGCAGCGAGTGCGCGCTGCACGATCGCCTGGTTGGTGCTCCAGTAGAAGCAGTGCAGAACGAGCAGCCCGGTGAGCGCACCGGTCCAAGGCAGGTCCGGATGGCTCGGAGGCAGATAGAGGTGCATCTTCTGCTCGGCGGCCGCCCGCGCGGAGTCGTGCGCCATCATGCCGCTCCAGCCGCCCACCTCGGGCTGCGCGAACGTCAGGATCGCGAGCAGGATGCCAGCGAAGAGCAGGAGGATCGACTGCATCACGTCCGTGTAGATCACGGCCTTGAGGCCGCCGAAGATCGTGTAGGAAGCCGTAATGATGGCCAGCACTACGATGCCGCCGACGTAGCCCACTTCGATCGGCGTGTCGGCCAGCAGCAGCCCCAGCGAGCGCGAACCGATGTAAAAGGCGGCGGTCACCTGCACTACGGTGACGACGAGCAGAATCACCGTGTAGAGCGTCTGGCTGCGACCGTCGTAGCGACGCCGCAGGTAGTCCGAAAGCGTGTAGATCTGCAGGCGCCGGTAGACCGGCAAGAAGCCGTAGGCGAGCAGCATGAGAGCGGCGATCGCTCCGAGCTCGAAATGGCTCTGCGCGAAGCCGATCGAGAAGCCGATTCCGAGCATGCCCACGAGGTGCGCCGCCGAGACGTTGGTCCCGAAGATCGATCCGGCAACACCGAGCCATCCGACCGAGCGGCCCGCGAGATAGAACTCCTCGGCGGAGTCCTCTTGACGAGCAGCCCACAGACCGATCGCCAT
>JBCCLJ010000027.1:0-45968 GCA_039026915.1 Acidobacteriota bacterium | reverse complement strand
GGGCGACGTCCGTCATGCCTCTCACGCTGCCCGCGCACTCCTCACTCTTCACCGGGACCTTCCCGACCTTCCATGGAGTGCGCGACAACGGCGGCTTCTATCTCAGCGAAGAGGCGACGACCCTGGCTGAGGCTCTCGGGGCCGAGGGCTACGACACGGCCGGCTTCGTCGCCGCTTTCGTGCTCGACTCGCGCTGGGGCATCGCTCAAGGCTTCGACAGTTACTTCGACGACTTCGACCTGGCGGCCGAGCAGGCGGCTCAGGGGATGGACGCGATCCAGCGCCCGGGACGCGAGGTCGTCGACCGGGCCCTCGAGTGGTTCGAGCAGCGAGACCGCGAGCGCCCCTTCTTCACCTGGCTTCACCTCTACGACCCGCACACGCCCTACGCCGCGCCGCCGGAAATCCAGAGCCAGTTCCCCTTGACGCGCATCGGCGCCTACGACGCGGAGATCGCCGAGACCGATCGCCAGATCGATCGCCTGCTCGATGCGCTGACCGAGCGCGGAGAGCTCGACGACACGCTCGTCGTCGTCGTCGCGGACCACGGCGAGATGCTCGGTGAGCATCAGGAAATCACGCACGGCTACTTCATCTACGAAGCGGCCACCCACGTCCCGCTCATCTTTCATGGTCCGGGGATCGACTCGGTCGTCGTTCCCGACCAGGTGCGGCTGATTGACGTCGCGCCAACCGTGCTCTCGCAGCTCGGCGTCGGCTCGCTGCCTGCCGCCCAGGGGGCCGACCTGACGCCCGCACTGCGCGGAGATCCGCTGGAGCTCGAGGCCTACTCCGAGAGCTGGTACCCGCGGTACCACTACGGTTGGAGCGAGCTTCGTGCTCTTCAGGACGGCCGCTACAAGCTGATCCAGGCGCCGACCCGCGAGCTCTACGATCTCGACGCAGACCCCGCCGAGCTGAACAACCTCGCCGAGGTGGAGAGAGACCTTGCCAACGCCCTGGAGCGCCGTCTCAATCAGCTCGTCGAGGCCACCCAGGGTGATCTGGCCGAGAGTGCGCCTCAGGAGATCGACGAGGAAACGGCCCAACGACTCCGAGCACTCGGCTATCTGGGCAGCGCGCCGAAGAACACGCAGAGCGACTCCGACGACCGCGAGCGCGCCGATCCGAAGGACAAGATCGGCCTCTACAACTTGCTGAAGCAAGCGACGGCTGCCGCCGGTGCCGACGAGACGGACACCGCGATCGAGCTCGTGTCCCGGGCCCTCGCGGAGGATCCGGAGATCGTCGAAGCGCACGTCATCCTCGGCAACTTGACGAAGCGCAAGGGCGACATCGACGCGGCGGTCTCGTCGTACCGCCGGGCGCTCGAGCTCGACCCCGAAGACATCGAGGCGACGCACCTCCTGGCGGTTGCCTACAAGGAGCGAGGAGACCTCTCCGAGGCGCTCGCCGGTTTCGAGCGCGTTCTGCAGCTGGACGAGCGCAACGGCCGCGCCCTCTGGCAGATCGCCGACGCTCAGATGCGCGGCCAGCGCTTCTCCGAGGCCGAGGCCGTTCTGCGCCGAGCGCTCGCCTTGGATCTCGATCCGACGGGGTTTCATCTCAAGCTCGGCGAATGCCTGATCGAGATGGGCCGTTCGGCAGAGGCGGAAACGGAAGTCCGCAAGGCACTCGCCGAGACGATCGATCTCAAGACCGCGAACTTCACGCTGGGCCTCGCTCTCGAGGAGCAGGGACGCATCGAAGAAGCGGCGCAGGCGTATCGCCAGGAGACGCAGCATCACGACGACGCTCATCGCGCCCACTTCAACCTGGGACGCCTGCTGCTCAGGATGCGCCGCCCGGCGGAAGCCACCGTCGAGCTGCAGCGGGCGACGGAGCTTCAACCCCAGTTCGGCACGGCCTTTCTCTATCTCGCCAAGGCGCACTTCGACAGCGGCGACGCACCGAGCGCCGAACGCTCGGCACGGCAGGGCCTGGGCCTCGATCCGCCCCCCGACATCGCGCCGCTGGGCCACTTCATCCTGGCGGACATCTACAACCAGCGGGGCGACAGCGCCGCCGCCCAGCGTGAGGCCGAACGCGGGCGCGCTCTGCAGCGATCGGGACGCTGAGGGCCATCCGAGAGCGCGGCTTTGGCGAAGGTACGGATGCGATGAGTTTGCACGACTCCTACTACGACCCCTTCCCCATCGTCTCGCTCGGAAGCCCGATGGTCATCAGCGGGATGATTCCGACCGAGCTGCGTCAGCTGGCGCACCGCGTCGCGTCCCTGCACGGTCTGCGCTTCACCGACTTCGACGCGGCCCTCGAGCACGAAGCCGGCAGCTCGCTCGCCCAGCTACGCGATGACGAGGCGGAGGCTTCGGTGCGACGTCTCGAGCGGCGCGTCGCCGCGCGCCTGCTGGCCGACCAGCCCTGGGGCATCGTCGCGCTGCCCGACCGGTTGCTCTCCATGCGCTCGATCAAGCGCCTCGTCGAGAAGAAGAGCACCTTCGTCGCTCTCGACTACGAGGTGCGCGACTGCTACCGCCGCTTCACGCAGGCGTACCGCAGCGAAGCGCCGCGCTGGGTGCTCGAGGCCCCGGGCCCGGGCAGCCTCGGCCCGCTCTATCGCCAGTGGACCCGCCGCTTCGCCAAGGCACACATCCAGGTCTCGATGGACGGGGCCACGTGGCGCGACGCTTCGGAGAGCCTGATCCGCGAGCTCGAGGCCTCGAACTGGCGCTAGCGACGCGCGTCGCAGGAAGGTGAGCCGCACCCTCCGGGGGCCCCTGCGTCGCCGGAGGGCGGCGCGGTCCGCGACTAGCCGCCCCGCAGGACGATCACAGCAACCAACGACTGGAACACGACGTTGGCCAGAAGGGCGAAGGCCACCATGCCCACTTTGCCCTGCAGGGCGTCGCGCTCCAGTGCGTCGGTCGACAGCAAGTGCATCTCGAGCCCTTTCGAGCTGGCAACGAAGGCGCGCTGCGCCAGGCTGTACTCGCCGATGACGGTGACGAGGCGGCCGGGATCGAGGCGACGCTCTTCCAGGCGTCGGAGCTCGTCGACATTGGCCTGCCCCTCGATCTTCGGCCCCCGGTAGTAGTCCAGACGCGTATCCCCATCCTCGTCCGCGAGGAGGCGCTCGAGGTCGCCGAAGAGTCGAGCCATGCCGAGGCCGCCCTCGACGCTGCGTCGGCTCGGCCGGTCGATGAGCTTGCGGGCACGCACGATCGCGTCCTCATCGGTGAGACTCTGGCGCGGAAGATCCTTGGGGAGCACCCCGCACGCGATCGGCACGCGACCGGCCCCGGTATCGATCACCATGGCGACGTGACCGAACCCCATCCAGCTGCCGCGCCCCGCTTCGGCTCCCGAGAGCCTGGCGTCAAACTGGTACTGCCAGAGAACGGCCGGCTCGCCCGAGAGCGGCGCCGTCGTCGCCTCCGCGAGCGGCTCGATCCTTCCGCTGCAGGCGGCATCGCCGTCTTCCCTCGGCGGACCGGCGTTCCTCAGAAGGCGACGCCGGCGAAAGCCGCTGATCAATCCCATCACGCTCCCTGGAAGCAAGAGCAGGAAGACGGAGGCCACGAAGCCGAGGACCAGTGCCGATCCTGAAGTCATGTGCGGCCAGAGTAGCGCCGTGTAGGCCGCACTGAGCAGGCCAACAGCGAGTGCAAAGAGTCCCAGTCGAAGCCTGAGCTGCATCGATTCCCCCCTGCAAGCGAGTGTATCCATGCGGGTGCGCGAAACGAGCCTTGCGTCCTCAGCTTTAATATGTAACTGTTTAGTTACATATGGATTCGATGGACACTCTCTTTCAAGCACTGGCTTCGGCGCCCCGCCGCCGCATGCTGGATCTCGTCAAGGACAGGCCCGGCATCACCGTGGGTGCCGTCTGCGAGCAGTTCGAAATGAGCCGTATCGGCGTCATCAAGCACCTCCGTGTGCTCGAGGACGCTCAGCTGCTCCTCTCGGAGAAGAAGGGTCGCTCTCGTCATCTGCACTTCAACGTCGTGCCCATCCAGCAGGTCTACGACCGCTGGACCACGGACTACAGCGAGCTCTGGGCGAGTCGCCTGACACAGCTCAAGTACACGCTCGAAAACCGCCCGGAGGACGAAGAGTGAACGACCCGAAATCGAACGAAGACGCCGGCCGCAAGGAAGTCTTCAAGGTCACCATCAATGCGACGCTCGACGCCGTCTGGCAGGAGCTCGTCCGCACCGACGGGCTGCAAAAGGCCATGTTCAACTCACGCATGCACACCCCCGGCGTCGAGGTCGGCGCGCCGCTGCGCATGCGCAGCCCCAACGGTAGGTACACGGCCGTCGCCGGCGAGTTCCTTCAGGTCGAACGCCCCGCACGCCTCGCGCATACCTTCCGCTTCACCACTTACGACGACCCGGAGTGCACGGTCACCTACGACCTGCGCGAAGTCGACGGCGGCGTCGAGCTGACGCTCACCGTCGGGAACATGCCGGTCGGAACGAAGACGGCAAAACAAATGTCGCAAGGTGGCACCTTCATCGTCAACAACGTCAAAGCCATCGTCGAGACCGGGAAGCCCACCTTCAGCGCTCGCTGCCTCTTCCTTCTCTTCAAGCTGCTCGAGCCCTTCAACCCGAAACGCACACTGTCGACCGAGTGGCCTCTCTGAGCCTCTCACTTCTCTTGCAAGGAGACTGAAATGAAGCACGTCCTTTCCGTCCTGTCCGGGTTTGCCCTCTGGACGGCACTCTTCCTGACCGGTAACCAGGTTCTTTTCCGTGCCTTCCGGGCACGCTTCGACGAGAACATGGTCACGACAGACACCGCGGTCCTCGCTCTCACACTCGGCCTGACGGTCCTCTACTCGCTGGCCGCCGGGAGCCTGACGGCACGGCTCGCGCCCGGCGCCCCGTTGGGCCACGCGGCCGCCCTCGGCGCCGTGCAGACTCTGATCGGTATCGGGGTGCAGTCCGCCTACTGGAGCGCGATTCCGCTCTGGTACCACCTGGGCTTCCTCGGCCTCCTGTTTCCAGCAACGGTCGTTGGAGCCCTCGTCACCGTCCGTCGCGCACCGGTCCCCGCCACTTCCTGAACAGCGCCCGGGCAAGAGCTGCAGTCCGGCGGAATCCGGGCTGCGTACCGAGAGTCACGAAGTACAGCAGCTCGGCTCAGAGGCGCTCGAAATCGGCTGCTATTGTCTTCGTCGCCTCAAGCACACCAGCCCGGCCCGCGCGGCCGGTTCGCTCACCAAGAAGGGAAGCCAACGTGACGGACGAAGCCGAATACACCCCTCCGAAGGTCTGGAAGTGGAACAAAGCGAGCGGCGGTCGCTTCGCCAACATCAACCGCCCGATCGCCGGACCGACGCACGATCACGAGCTGCCCGTCGGCAAGCATCCACTCCAGCTCTACTCTTTGGCGACGCCAAACGGCGTCAAGGTCACGGTCCTGCTCGAAGAGCTTCTCGCCCTCGGCCACGAGGGAGCCGAATACGACGCCTACCTGATCCGAATCAACGAAGGGGATCAGTTCGGCAGCGGCTTCGTCGACATCAACCCGAACTCCAAGATTCCGGCGCTTCTCGACCGCTCGACTCCGGAGCCGACCCGCGTCTTCGAGTCGGGTGCGATCCTGATGTACCTGGCCGAGAAGTTCGGCGAGTTCCTGCCGACCGACCTGCCGGCGCGCAGCGAGTGTCTCTCCTGGCTCTTCTGGCAGATGGGCAGCGCCCCCTACCTCGGAGGCGGTTTCGGTCATTTCTACGCCTACGCTCCGACGAAGATCGAGTACGCGATCGACCGCTTTGCGATGGAGACCAAGCGTCAACTCGACGTCCTCGACCGTCACCTCGCGGACTCCGAATACATGGCGGGCTCCGAGTACTCGATCGCCGACATGGCGATCTGGCCCTGGTACGGAGGCCTCGTCATGGGCGTGCTCTACGAAGCGGGCGAGTTTCTCGAAGTCGAGAGTTACGAGAACCTGCGACGTTGGGCGAGGCAGATCGGGGAGCGTGCCGCCGTGCAGCGCGGGCGCATGGTGAATCGGGCATGGGGCGAGCCCTCGACGCAACTGCACGAACGTCACGACGCCAGCGATTTCGACGAGCGCACCCAGGACAAGCTGCAGAGCGAGGAAGAGTAGCGACGCCCTGCTGCCCGGCCGCCTCCGGAGAGCTCGAAGTAAGGTCCTTTCCCAGCATTGAAGGGCTAAACTGGACTCCAGAGCTTCGCCCTCGAGAGCATCCGAACGGTTCTCGGGGGCGAAAGAAAAAGTACAGCGATCGCCACTGGTGGCGCTCGTCTGCCTTCCCGGTTCCGTCATGTCCAACGAACTCATCACCCAGCTCCTGAAGATCAGCGGCTCCGCCTACGCTGGATTTGCCGCCGGCACCCTGCTCGAGAGCGAGCCCGCACCGAAGACCGCCGAGACCCCGGGAGCCTTCGATCTCTGGAAGACCCACTTCGAGAGCCGGATCAGCGAGCTCGAGACCGCACTCACCTTCGAGCGCCCCGAGCTCTTCGCCGCCGGCATGTCGTGGGCGAAGGAGGCCTTCGTCGCCCGCGGAATCCCCGAGAGCGACCTCGCACTGAGCCTCGACGCTCTGGCCGACGTGCTGCAGGAAGAGCTCCCCGAGAACGCTGCAGATCCGCTCGGTGCCTACATCGACGCCGCGCGCGAGGCTCTCGAGTCCGAAGTGCAGAGCGCGCAGCCGCTCGAGCCGGCCGACGCGGTCTCCCGAGCCGCCCTCGAGTACGTCGTCGACGTACTCGAAGGCAACAGCCGCAGTGCGATCAGGAACCTCGAAGCTTCGGTCGAGTCCGGCCTGACCGTCTCCGAGGTCTGCGACCAGATCCTCACGGCGGCCCAGCGAGAGATCGGCCGCCTCTGGCACGCGGGACAGATCGGCGTTGCTGAAGAGCACTTCGCGACGATGACGGCACAGAAGGCTCTGACGATCCTCTTCCACCGCTGCGAAGCCAAGCCCCCGAACGGCAAGACGGCTCTGATCACCTGCCCCGCCGGCAACGTCCATGACCTCGGCCTGCGCATGCTCGCCGAGCACTTCGACGTCGAAGGCTGGCGCTCGATCCTCCTCGGAGCCGACATGCCGACCCCGGATCTCGTCGAGTCGGTCGATCACTACGCGCCGGACGTTCTGGTGCTCTCGGCGACGCTGAGCCGGCACCTGGTCGGTCTACGCGACACGATCGCTGCGATCCGCGCAGCGGACACGGAGTTCGCCAACGTGCCGATCCTCGCAGGAGGAAACGCGCTGAATTCGGTCGACGGCCTATGGCAACAGATCGGCGCCGACGCCTGGTCGCCATCGATCGCCGAGGCGGTGAGTCAGGCGAATCGACTCCTCCAGCTCAACTAGTCGCTGGCCGCGCTAGCATTCGCGGCATGTGGCCTCGTTCAAGGCTCGCCGAGCGACTTGGCTCCGAGCATCCGATCTTCCAGGCTCCCATGGCCGGCGCCGCTTCTCCGGCGCTTGCCGCCGCCGTCAGCCGCGCCGGTGCAATCGGCGGCTACGGCGCAGCGTCGACGCCGCCCGATCGCCTGCGTGGGGTGATCGAGGAGATCCGCAACGGAGCGGACGGCGGCCCCTTCAACCTCAACCTGTTCACCCCGATCCGAGGCGAAGCGGAGGCAAACCCCGGCGGCCTGGCCGAGATCCGCAGGGCGCTCGACGCACCACATCAGTACCTCGGAGCGGGGACAACCCCGGACCCCGTCAAGCTCTTCGACCAGTTCGACGAGCAGCTCGACGTCGTGCTGGAGGAGAAGGTCCCCGTCGTCAGCCTGCACTTCGGCGCGGCGGAGGAGCATCACCTCGAGAGACTCTTGAGCAGCGGTGTCCTGGTGATCTCGACGGCCACGACCGTCAAAGAGGCACAGATCCTCGAAGACGCAGGAGTGCACGCCGTCATTGCCCAGGGCCTCGAGGCAGGCGGTCATCAGGGGACCTTCGAGCGCGAGCTCGGGACCCGCCTGAGTACGCTGACGCTGCTGCCCGCGGTCACCGATGCGATCGACCTTCCGGTGATCGCGGCGGGCGGCATCACCGACGGTCGCGGGATCGCCGCCGCTCTCGCCCTGGGCGCCGAGGGCGTGCAGCTCGGCACGGCTTTCCTGGTGTGCGACGAGAATGAGATCCACGGCGACTATCGCCAGGCCCTCGTCGAGCGCGGAGGAGAGGACACGGTCATGACGAGCGCCATCTCAGGCAGGCCGGCGCGCGGATTGCGCAACCGTCTCATCGAGACCCTCGAACCGCTCGACCGTCTGCGCTACCCGGAGCACTACTCACTCACTCGTCGCCTGCGCGGCGCCGCAACCAGAGCGGGCCAGCCCGAGTACATGACGCTCTGGGCCGGCTTGGGCGTCGGCAACGTCACCGAGACGCGAAGTGCCGAAGCTCTGGTCGACGCGCTCGCCCGCGAGACCGCAGAAGCTCTGGACAGACTCCGTCCCTCGACCTGACGTCCGGGCGGGCGACGCTTCAGAAAAGAGCCAGCGCAAGACTGAAGACGATGCCGGTGTAGATCAGGGCGAGGAAGCAGTACGCCATGATCTTGCTGAGCGGGATTCCGGCAATGGCGAGCACCGGCACGACGGATAGCGGCTGGACGAGGTTCGTCCACTGATCACCGAGCGCCACCGCCATCGCAGTGCGCGGCAGGTTCGCACCGACCTCGGCGGCCGCGCCCATCATGATCGGTCCCTGTACGGCCCACTGACCGCCGCCGGAGGGCACGAAGAGGTTGAGGACGCCACCGCTCAGGAAGGCAAAGAGGGGCAGCGTCTCGGAGCTCGAGATCCGAACGAAGGCCTCGATGAAGAGAGCCGCGAGGCCCGAAGACGCCATCAGCGCGGCGATCCCGGAGTACATCGGATACTGCAGAAGAAAGGGCACCGCCACGCGACCGCCGGACAACATGATGTTGACGTAACCGATCAGCGATCCGGCCATCAGGATGCCGCCGATGAGAAAGCAGAAGTTGAAGATGTCGAGCGTGTTGCCAAGGCCTCGCACGACGAAGTGTGTGTACATGTAGGCGAGGCCCAGCCCGACGAAGCTCAGCATGAAGACGCGCGACTCGCCAAGCCGCTCGGCCGGCGTGCGCTCTCTGCGCGGATCCCTCTCGGTGTCGCTCGAGCCCATCAGCTCTTCGGGCATCGGCTCGATCTCGTCGGCCTCGCGCGGCGCGAGCGATGCCATCACGAAAGGCAGAGTCAACAGGACGAAGAGGGCGACACCGAGGTTCCAGCCCGTGAACACCGTCGCGCGGGTCGGGATGATGCCGACGGTCTCTTCGAGGAAGTGCCCCGGAGTCGCCATCGCCAGTCCGATCGAGCTCGACAGCCCCTGATGCCAGAGGACGAAGCCAGAAAAAGAAGAGGCGACGAGCAAGGGGTAGTGCACCGCGACGCCTTCGCGTCGGCAGGTCTCGCCAATCGCCCGCGCCGTGATGCCCGCGACGATCAACGCCAGGCCCCAGGAGACAAGGGCACAGACACCGGTGATCAGGCATGACGAGACGTAGGCCCAGTAGGGCGTGCGGATGCGCGACGCGATCGAGCGCAGCAGCCAGCGCATGGGCGGCGTATTCGCGAGCACGTATCCGAGCAGCAGCGTCAGGGTGATCTGGTTGGTGAACTTGAGCAGGTTCCAGAAGCCGTCTCCCCACGCATTCACCGTCTCCATCGGACCGTAGCCCGCAACCGAGACCGCGAGGAGCATCGTGAGGAGCGTCAGCCCGACGGCCACGACGAACGAGTCCGGGACCCACCGGACGAAGAAACGGGCCAAGGTCTGGGCAAGGCGATGCATGGACTCTCCTGAAGAGATCGCTTCTCGAAGGGAACTCGCGCGAGCCTACAGCACCGGCGGCGTGGTCCCGGCCAGCCGGAGTCTGTCTTCGCGGCGGAGTCCTCGAAGGACCCGTGAGCATGGCTGGCAACGCCAGAACGGGTCGAGATCCGGCTGCTAGCATCGGCTTTCGAGGTCACCAACTTGGCGGAAGCAACGTCGTCACTCCGCGCCGACGTGGACCCCAGGAGTTCGTCAGCATGCAGCCACACCACCGCATCCCTTCGATCGGGGCACTCTCGTGCCTTCTCCTCGTCGCGCTGCCGCCCGCCGCTCGCGGCGACGACGGTCACGATCACGGCCACGAAGGCTTCACTCACCCCGTGACCACCGAGTCACCGGAGGCGCAGAAGCTCTTCGATCGCGGCCTGCAGCTCGCCTGGGGCTTCAACCACAAGGAAGCCGCACGCGTCTTCGATCAGGCGGTCGAGAAGGACCCGAAGTGCGGCATGTGCTGGTGGGGCAAGGCTCTGGTGCTGGGCCCGAACATCAATGCACCGCTGGCGGCGCCCGACTACCCCGCGATCCTCGAGGCGCTGGCGAAGACCCGCGAGCTCCGCGACGGCGTGACGCCGCGCGAGCAGGCCTACATCGACGCGCTCGGCCAGCGCTACGGAGCCGAGTACGAAGAGGAGCGAACGGCTCTCGACAAGGCCTATGCCGACGCCATGCGCCGCGTCGCCTACCGCGAGCCGTCCGACCTGACCGCGGCGACGCTCTTCGCCGAGGCGCTGATGGACACGTCACCCTGGGACTACTGGCTGCCGAACGGCGAGCCGAAGGCCGCCACCGAGGAGTTCATTCGCGTCCTGGAGACCGTGCTGAGACGAGACGCAGCACATCCGGGAGCAGCCCATCTGCTGATCCATGCGGTCGAGAAGGCGCGGCCCGAACTCGGCGTCCCCGCGGCGGAGATGCTCGACCGCAGCGAGCAGGCGACCGGGCACCTCGTGCATATGGCCTCGCACATCTACATGCGCGTCGGCCGCTGGGACGATTCGGCACGAGTCAACCAGCGAGCGATCGACGACGACGACGCCTACGCCGCCGAAAACGAGGTGCCGTTCGAGTACATCCCTTACATGCTGCACAACCACCACATGCGCTGGGCGTCCCTCGGCTTCGACGGCCGCCGCGCCGACGCCCTCGCCGAAGCCAACTACCTCCGGGACAACCTGCCTCCCGCCGAGATGCTCACGAGCGGCGAGATGATCCCTCTCCAGCACTTCTGGGCGGTGCCTCTCTTCGATGCCGTCTGGTTCGAGGACTTCGACGCAGTTCTGGCGATGCCCGAACCGCCCGAGGGTTTTCTCTACGGAGCTGCCGTATGGCACTGGGCGCGCGGCACGGCGCAGGCGCGCAAGGGCGACACCGAGGCGGCCGCGACAGCGCTCGCCGCGCTGCGCGAAGGACTGCAGGACCCGGCCCTCGACGATGTCAATTGGGGCAACAACTCGCTGCGCTCGATCCTCGAGATTGCGCGCGAAAACCTGGAAGGTGAGATTGCCGTGGCGCGCGGCGAGGTGCAGAAGGCCATCCGCAACCTCGAGGAGGCCGCCCGACGCGAAGACGCCCTCGTCTACACCGAGCCACCGGTCTGGCTCGGCCCCACGCGCCAGCGCCTTGCCGAAGTCCAGCTCGATCACGGTTCCTTCGACGACGCTGCCCAGACCGTGCGCGCCAACCTCGACGTCTACCCGCACAACGGTCGGTCGCTGGCCATCCTCGCCGAGTGCCTCGAGGCACAGGGCAAAGAAGACGACGCTGCCGAGATTCGGTTCCTGCTCGACGCGGCTTGGCAGCGCGCAGACATCGAGCTCGACTGAGCGGCCCTCGCGAGCGGCCGAAACTCATGGCGCAGCCGTCAGAGCTTCCCGATCTGGGCTTCGATCCGGAAGATCTGCAGCTGCTCCTGGAGTGGGAGATGCCCTTCGGACGCTTCGCCGGGCGCAAGCTCATCGACCTGCCCGAGGAGTACCTCATGTGGTTCGAGCGCCGCGAATTCCCGCAGGGCGATCTCGGCCGACTGATGAAGCTCTGCTACGGCATCAAGATCCACGGCGCCGACACGGTCGTCAAGGAGTTACGCCATCGTTTGCGCGAACTCGAGGACTGACGCAGCGCTCGAATTCAGTCGATTCCCAGAACCTTGTGCGTCTGCACGCTGAGTCGCCAGCGAGGATTCTCGAGGCAGTAGCGCACGCTCGCTCTGGTGTTTGCCTCGACCCGGTCGCCGTCCATCGGCTGCAGGAAGAAGTGATCGAACGAGAGCCCTTCGAAGGCGTCCGGCATCGCCGCCGGCTGCGGAAAGACGAGCTTGAGCTCGTCACCCGACCGCTGGACCAGAGGCGCTCCTGCCTTGGGGCTGACGCACACCCAGTCGAGCTCGGCCGGAGCCTCGATCGTGCCGTTGGTCTCGACGGCGATCTCGAAGCCCTCGGCGTGCAGAGCCGCCAACAGCTCGCCGTCGACCTGCAGAAGCGGTTCACCGCCGGTGAGGACGATGTACTGCCTGCCGTGCGACTCGGGCCAGTACGAGGCGGCGGTGCGGGCCAGCTCCTCGGCGCCCTGAAAACGACCGCCTCCGGGGCCATCCGTCCCGACGAAGTCGGTATCGCAGAACTGGCAGACCGCCTTGGCTCGATCCACTTCGCGTCCGCTCCACAGATTGCAGCCAGCGAAGCGCAGAAAGACCGCAGGTCTCCCGGCTTGAGCACCCTCTCCCTGGAGGGTGTAGTAGATCTCTTTGACGGTGTACGCCACGGCGCTTCGTCAGCGGTAGGCCGCCGGGTCCTCGATGCCGTTCTGGGCAAAGCCGCGTCGACGCAGCAGACACGCGTCGCACTCACCGCAGGCGCGTCCATCGGGATCCGGGTCGTAGCAGGAAATCGTCTTGGAGTAGTCGACCCCGAGCTCCAGACCGCGCGCGATGATCTGTGCCTTGGTCAGATCGATCAAAGGCGTTCGAATCTCGAGCTCCGTCTCGCCGGTAACACCGGCCCGCGTCGCCAGATTCGCCATCGTCTGAAAGGCCTCGATGTACTCCGGACGGCAGTCGGGGTAGCCGGAATAGTCCAGCGCGTTGACGCCGACAAAGACGGACGAAGCGTCCAGCACCTCGGCCCAGGCCATGGCGAACGAAAGAAAGATCGTGTTGCGCGCCGGCACGTACGTGATCGGGATCTCGGGCTGTTCTTCGAGGTCGCGGCCCTTGGGAACGTCGATGTCGTCGGTAAGCGCTGAGCCGCCGAAGGCGCGGAGATCGATCTGGGCAATGCGATGGTCCTGCACCTCGAACTGAGCCGCGACGGTCTTCGCCGCCTCGAGCTCGACATCGTGACGCTGACCGTACGAGAAAGACAGGGCATAGACGTCGAAGCCGTCCGCGAGCGCCATCGCCAGCACCGTCGTCGAATCCAGGCCGCCGCTCAACAGGACGACGGCCCGCGGCGACGCGGGCTCTTTCACTTCAGTCATCGTTCGACTTCTGGGGTCAGTGGCTCGGCTCAGCCGGCTTCGGCTTTCGGGGCAGCAGCTCCTCACGCATCGCCGCCTGATAGATGAAGCCAGCCATGACGATCGAGGCTTGTTTGAGGTCTTCGATGCGCGCGTGATCGAAGTGGTCGAGGTGCGTATGGTGGGTCCTCGACGAGTAGTCGAGAGGATCCTGAATGAACTGAAAGCCGGGGAGCGAGTAGGCGTCGAACGCCTGGTGGTCGGTGCCGCCGGTGTTGCGGTTTGTCACGGTCTTCGCTTCGAGATCGTGGAAGGGCTTGAGCCACTGCTCGAAGATTGGCTGCAGCGCGGCGTTCGACTGGGTGTAGATGCCGCGGATACGTCCCGAGCCATTGTCCAGGTTGAAGTACGCCTGGAACTTGCCGTGCGCCGGCTTGTAGTCGATGGGCCAGGTCTCGGGCCACAGGAACGACGGCTGCTTGAGGATCTCCTGGTCGTCGGGCTCAGGTCGGGCAGCGAAGTGCTTGGCTACGTAGGCACGCGCGCCGAGAAGGCCCTGCTCCTCCCCGGTCCAGAGGCCGATGCGGATCGTGCGCCGGGGCTCGAGGCCCAGCGTCTTGAGGATGCGCACGGCTTCCATCGCCACGACGACGCCGGCCGCGTTGTCGTTCGAACCGGGTGACGGATGCCAGGAGTCGAGGTGAGCGCCAACCATCACAAGCTCATCGGCCTTGTCGGTCCCAGGGATCTCGGCGATCGTGTTGTAAGCCATCGTGTCTTCGTCGTGGAACTGAGCCGCGACGTCGACTTCCATCTCGACCGTCTCGCCGCGGGCGAGCAGCCGGGAGACCCAGTTGTAGTGCTCGGCAGCCATGATCAGCGACGAGACGCCGGGGCTCTCGCCTGGCTCTCGCGAGCCGCCGGCACCGACGCGCAGGATGCCGGCGTCGCGGCTCGAGACGTCGACCGTCGCGAGCACGCCCTCGTTCTCCAGAAAGCGATTCAGCTTGCGGCCGAACTCCCAACGACGCCGAAAGCGGTCGCGAAAGCCGCTGCGAGCGCGCGCACGCGGCGGCGCGAAGATCATGCGCTCGGAGAGCTCGGCGTCGCTGTAGCGGCGAAACTCGACCCCGTCCGGATCCGAGACGTTCTTGGACTCCGAAAGGAAGAGGATCTTGCCCTCGAGCTTGCCGCGCCAGCGATCGAGGTCGGCATCGCTGTCGAGATCGACGCGCAGAACCTCACCGCGAACGGGGCCGTCCGTTCCCGGAGTCCAGGCCTTCGGCAGCGCCGACAGCGGAGTCGGCCGTGGTTCGAGGAGATGCACGGCGGTGCGCGAGAACGACCAGCCGCGACCGAAGGGTCCCCACTCTTCGAGCGCGGCGTTCTCGAGCCCCCACTCTTCGAGCTTGTCGCGCGTGTAGTTGTTCGCCTCGAGGAGAGCAGGCGATCCCGTGAGGCGCGGCCCGATGTGATCGGTGAGGTGCCGAAGGATCTCTTCCAGCTGCGAGTTGTTGAAGCCTTCGTGCCGGATCAGCGAGATCGCTTCCCATTGGATCTCTTCTTCATCCACCGCTTTCGCGAGGGAGGGGCTCAGGAGAGCGGCGAAAAGAATGAAGTACTGAAAGCTCGGTCTGGAGAACATGAGGGGTCCTTCGATCTGCTGATCTGCGATGAAGGGTCGAGTCTAACGGTCGTCGAGGGGATCGGAAGAGGGTCTCGAGGCAGCGGATCGGCGCATGTTGCTTGCGCCTCGCTGGCGACTCTGGCGTTGTGTCCCTTACGCTAGGGAGAGCATGAGCGACACCGATGCACCCCGATCCAGGGCCACCGGCCCAATCAGGACCCCGGGCCCCGAAGCCGGCCCGAGCCCGGCTGCAGAGACGCTGACTCCGTCTGCCCGGTCGAAGGCCGAGCAAGCCCTGGGCTGGGACGAGGCCGATCTCGACTCCCCCGACTTTCGGGAGTTGAGTGCTCCCGAGTCTTCCTCGCTTCGGACGGCCGACGTCGAAGCGGCCACCCCCGACATCGGACCAACCTCCGCCTCCAGCCTGCCGCCGGTCGAGTGGGCACTCGTCAGCACGGTCAACGGACTCTGGGCGCTGCTCGGCCCCGTCCTGTGGTTGCCCGTAATGCTCCGCGAAGTGCTCGTCTCCCTCCTCGAAACGGCGCACGGCGCACTGACGGGCCAGCAGTCGCCGCGCGCACGCCGGCGCCTCCGTGAGGCCAGCCGGTTCGTCTCCGGACGCTTTCTCGATCGCAGCGGCAACGAAGCACAGAAAGGACTGCGGCGTCGCATCAAGCCGCTGCGGCTGGTGTTCGAGCTGCTCTGGACGACGACGGTCTACGCGGGCCTGCTGCAGACCTTCGGCGTCGTCGACCTGCCGTGGCGCTCGTCGCTCGATCGGACCCTCGAGTTTTGGAAGATCACGATCGTGCCGCTGCCCGGTGCCTTCGCCGGTTGGGCGAGCTCACTCTTCGAGCGCGCACCCGCGGCACTGAGCGATCTCGCCGCGCTTCCACCGCTGGCTCTCGGCACTCTCGGAGCCGCCGGTCTCCTTCTGACCGCCTTCGGGTTCTCGCTCGGCGCGCGTCGACGCTAGACGGCCCGGTCAGACGCGGACGTCGAGCGCCGCGGAACCGACGCCTTCGGTCGCCTGCACGCTGGCCTCGTGAGCCAACTGCTCGGCGAAGTCACGCGACTCGACGGTGTCGACCGTGTACCACCGCGCCGAGCACTCAGCCGGCGTCAGTCGCAACGTCATGAAACCGCGGTCCTTGGTATTGGCGAGCCGAAGATGCGGATTCGCCGCCCGAAGTCGCTCGCTCAGGAGCGCCGGCGGCAGCGGCAGGATCTGCTCGAGCCCCGGCGACGTCACCGACGCGGTTCCGAACTCGACGCCGAACCGCCTGCCACGGCGATCGAGAAGGTCGAAGGCCCAGCTGTTGTGAGTGTCGCCAGCGAGGGCAACGACGTTGTTCCCGAAGGAGCGCGCGTCCTGCGCCAGTCGTTCGCGCGCGCCACCGTAGCCGTCCCACGCGTCGAGATTGAGCGGCAGCTCGTACTCGGCCATGGCCCTGAGTCGCTCGATCCGAGCTCCCGTGGCACCGCCGAGCAGATCGCTGAGGTCCGGCGTCGTCAAACCGCCGATGAGCAGCTGCTGCCCGAGGATCTGCCAAGGCACTCCGCGCTCCTTCGAACGCGACAGCTCCAGCTTCAGCCAGGCTTCCTGCTCGGCACCGAGCATCGAGCGTCGAGGATCGTCGATCAGCTCTTCGCGGAAGCGCTCGGCCTCGGCGGCGGTCGGCGCATCGAGCTGGGTGTCGTAGTCGAGCTGCTCGTCGCGGCCAACGAGTCGCGTGTCGAGCATGATCAGCGTCGCCAAGTCTCCGATGTCGTGCCGTCGGTAGATCTTCTCGGCGGCGGAGCCGGCACGCGAACGGATCGGCATCCACTCGTGAAAGACCTGTACGGCGGCCGCCTTGCGGTCGGCGAAAGTGCCTTCCTCCCCCTCGGTGTGGTTCTGGGCGCCGGAGTGCCAGGTGTTGTTGGCGATCTCGTGATCGTCCCAGACGGCGATCATCGGCAGGCGAGCGTGCAAAGCCTGCAGGTCTTCGTCCGAACGATACTGCGCGTAGCGCGTGCGGTAGTCCTCGACGGTGAGGATCTCCTTGCGCGGCTCGTGGACCCGACCCAGGCGCTCGGCGACGTCGCCGCCGTAACCGGCCGGGCCGTATTCGTAGATGTAGTCGCCCAGATGCAGCGCCAGATCGAGGTCGTCGCGCTCGGCAGCGCTGCGGTACGAGTTGAAGTAGCCGAACGCGTAGTTGGAGCAGGAGAAGACGGCGATCTCGAACTGATCGACCCGTCCCGTGGGAAGCGTGCGAGTACGACCCCGCGTCGAGCGCGTCTCGCCGACGCGGAACTCGTACCAGTACCAGCGATCGGGCTCGAGTCCTCGCACGTCGACCTTCACCGTCCAGTCGCGACGCGCCGACGTGGTTGCGGAGCCCCGAGAGACGACGTCGCGGAGGTCCTCGTCGCGGCCGACCCTCCACCCGACCTCGAGCGTCGACGCCCCGTCGCGCGGCTTCGCCCTCGTCCAGAGCACGACCGCCGAGTCGGTCGGATCTCCGCTAGCGACGCCGGAGTCGAAGTCGGCAGCGCTGCCGGTCTGAGCGACCGCCGCCGTGCGGCGACCGAAAGCTGCAGCCAGCCAGGAGAACGTCAACAACAGAAGCCTGCGCGTCATCGCCATACCGAAGTCTCCGAGCACGACCGGTTCACATTCCGGACGCTGTCTGTTCGAGTGGGTGCGAACAGACTACCCCCAGAAACGTGCAGCGCCGAAGAGGAGCCCGTGAAGCTACGGCGAAGGGAGCGGCGGCGGTGCAGCGAGGTGCCCCTGCTTGCAGAACAGCCGGCACCCCGTTTCGGTGGAGAGCTCGACGCCCGCTTCGATCGGGAGTCGGAGCCAGTCATTGCGCGAGAGAGCTTCCGTGCGCCCCTGGAAACGGCTCGTCACGTCGCCCGACAGGACCAGCACCTCACCACCGCCGGACGGCGCCCATTCCGCCTGCGATCCAGCCTCGAGTCTCAGCAGCTCCGAGCGCTCCGCGCCGTACTCGTGCAGAAGCAGCCATTCGGCTTCGCCGCAGCTCTGCCAGCCCTCCTCGGTTGACGAGGTCGCCAAACGCACCGTCTTCTGGTCGCCCGGCTGCATCCAGTGCAGCTTGACGAAGATCACGCAGCCGTCCTCGCTGCGCGGTGTGTGCTCCGAGCCCACCGGATTGTGCACGTAGCTGCCCTGCGGGTAGTCGCCGGACTCGTCCGAGAAGGTTCCCTCGAGGACGAGGTACTCCTCACCGCCCGAGTGAGTGTGCGCCGAGAAGCGACTGCCCGGCGCGTAGCGAACGAGGCTCGTCGCGCGAGCGACCTCGTCGCCGTCTCGGTCGAGCATGCGGCGCTCGACGCCCGCAAGAGGAGACGGAACCCACTCGCCGTCGGCGAAGCGAGCCACCGCCGGCTGCGTCAGATCAGAGTTGAGTTTCATCGTGATTCCTCGCTGTCCGGTCACTTGGACTCCTCAGCAGCCTCCGAACGCCGTGATGTCGCGCACGGCCGGGAAGGGAGTCTTCAGCGGATTGAAGTATTCGCGCTCGGTCCCCGTCAGGGTGTCGATCACGATGACCGTCGCTTCGACGTCGGTCAGGCCGCCCGCGAAAACCCAGAAGTGCCCGTTCACGTCGCAGCCGTCGAGAACCTTGACCACGACTTCGAGATTCGACGGCGAGAAGAACCAGAAGAATCCGCTGTCCGTCGTCAGCGGCGTTGCCGCTCCGGCTCCGGCATCTCCGTTGGCCGCACGCCAGTCGATCTGCACGTGGAAACGAGAGCCGCCGAGGCAGAGGTCGTTGGGGTCGGTGAGGCACGCCGGCAGACAAGTCGACGACGACTCCTCGCCGCTCGCCTCCGCCCACTGCTCGAAGTCGCTCGTCGTGGCACCGTCGTTCCAGCGCCAGCTGCCGCACTGGTAGTAGGAGTTGTCGCCGCCCTCGTAGTCCGTCTCATCCTCGAGATCGACCATGCGGTCGTTGACGTCGCCGAGGTCCGGCGTTGGATTGACGTAGGTGTTGCCTTCGTGGATCACCGTCCCGATCGGCGGCCCGTGCTGCTCGAGAATGCCGTGGTTCGCGCGTTCGATATCGGCGATCACCAGATTGTCGCGAACGTCGAGGGTCATCTCCGAGTAGTCCGCCTCGCTCGACGACTCGATGAGGAAGGTGCCGCCGAGGATGGAGTCCGACGTCGAGAGCGAGGTGAAGTCGAAGAAGTTCTCGCGGATCTCGTAGACCCCGTCGAAGCCGTTGGACTCAGGATCACCGGCGGCGACGCCCTCCGTGCCGACGCCGAAGAAGAAGCGGCTGCCCACGGGAATCGGATCGACGAAGGTATTGCGGCTGGTCTTCAGGTTGCCGGCGAAGCGATGCTTGCAGACCGAGTTCGTCGTCTGCAGCATCGGCAGGCTCGGATAGCCCTCGACGTAGTTGCCGACGAACTCGATGTCGCGCGGGCAAGTCAGCCAGACGCCGCCGGCAATGAAGTCGTTGGCGGGGCCGACCGGGCTGTCGTAGCCCTCGATCACGAAGCGATTGTCGATGTCTTCCCACTGTGAGAAGCAGCCCCACTGGCGCCGGATGTTGCCGCCGCCCGTTGCGCCGGGTGAGATCTCGGAGCAGGCGGTGCCGTCGCGATCGACGCGATCGACTCCGAGCCCGCGATGCGTCAGGTCGATGCCCCGGAAGCGCATCGGTCCGCGATCGAGACACGACGAGCCGTCGGTCTCGTTGAAGCCGCCTCGGAAGACGTAGCCGTACATGCTCGGCACGTCGGCGTACTCCACCGCGAACCAGCGCGGCCGGAACTGGAAGGTGTTCAGGAACATGTTCGCCGTGCTGTGGCACTTGCGGTGATTCACCTCGACGGCCTCGAAGTCGTGCATGTACCAGTACTCGGCACGGTCGTCCGTCGAGCGATTGGTCGAGGTGATGAGGCCACCCGACACCGGGTTCCGAGCCCCCGGGCGAAAGGAGCGAAAGTGAGCGATCTCGACGTAGTCGGCTCCACCGTCGGTGTCGACCGTGAAGTTGAAGCTCGGTGCACCGTCGACGTCGTTCTGGAAGACGAACCGATCGTCGCGGTCGAGCGGAGGATATTCGTCGTCGCCGTCGGCGTCCCAGCCGATGATCATCGACGGGTTGTCCGGGTAGCGGAAAGCGCGCTGCTCGTTGGTTGCGACGGTGTCGACCGGCTTGGTCTTGAAGGTCGGCGCTCCGGAGGTGCTCGGCCGCACCTCCTCCGTGAAGGTTCCTCGAGCGCAGACGATGTCCTCACCGCCGCTCGCGGCGCCGTCCGCGCGCGAGTTGAAGGCATGGTCGATCGAGGCGCAGGGACTCGTTGGCGCCCCGCAGGTGTCCGAGTCGTCGCCGCTCTCGGAGTCGACGAAGATCTGATCTTCGAGGACACCGTCGCCGTCGACGTCTTCGACGTAGAAGCCGGTCGCCGCGACCGTACCGCCTTCGGAGTCGCAGACGAGGGCGTCCTCCGGCTCGCCGATGACGAAGTCGTCGTCCATGTCGAGCCCGTTGAGTCGAGGCCCGGCCGACTCGTAGAAGTCGGTCTGAGCGAGGGCGGCAGCGCCGAGAAACCAGGGTGCCACGGCGGCGAGGACGCAGCGTACCGCCGTGTGGGTTGGGCTGATCATCAGATGATTCCTCCAGGAGATTCGATCCAGGAGCCGACGCGCCGGAACGCAGCAAGAGGAGTCCAACGAACTCCCGAAAACGCCGCGATCCCCGGGTCTCCGCCCCCTCGACCTACAATGGTAGCCGGTCACCGGCGGTTCCACCGTCCGCATTCCGATGAGCCGCCCCACCTCTCTCTCTGCCGGCCCGAGCGCCGAAGATCCGTCGACGGCCTTTCGCCTCGACAGTGAAAGCGCGTCTCTCGTTTTCGACGCTGCGAGCCCGGTGCCGAAGCTTCTCTACTGGGGAGAACGACTCGAAGGGGACGCCGCAGGTCTGGGGGCCGTGCTCGAGCGCCCGGTCCTCCACGGCCTCTTGGACGATCCCGAGCCGCTCACCTGTTTCCCCGAAACCGGCCAGGGCTTCCAGGGCAGCCCGGGCCTCGAAGCTCACCGCGACGGCGAGTCGTTCTTCACTCAGCTGGAGAGGATCGGCATCCAGCAAGACGAAGACCGACTGAGCGTCGAGCTCGAGGATCGAGCCACGAAGATCCAGGTGCGCATCGACATCGAGAGTCTGGGCGACCTTTTTCGCTGGCGTACGAGCGTGCACTCCACAGCTGCGCAGCGCGTTCCCCTCACCGTCGACTGGCTCGCGGCGGCCGCGATCGCACTGCCATCGGGACTGCAGGAGGTACAGCTGTTCGAAGGTCAGTGGTGTCGTGAGCTTCACAGCGATCGCTTGAGGCTCGACAGCGGCTCGCTCCTGCGTGAAAACCGCACCGGCAGGACGTCTCACCAGAGCTTTCCCGCCATGGTCTTCGGAGAAGCCGGATTCAGCGCCGAGCGCGGTGCCGTCTACGCACTGCATCTGGCGTGGAGCGGTAATCACCGGCTGATCGCGGAGCGCACCCGCACCGGACAGCTGCAGGCGCAGCTCGGAGAGCTGCTGCTGCCCGGCGAGGTACAGCTCGCAGGGGGCGAGCAGCTCGAGTCTCCCTGGGTCTATCTCGGCCTCTCGCAGGGCGGCACGAACGGCCTCGCCGAGCACTTCCACGCGTTCGTGCGCGGTCATCTCGTACCGAAGACTCGGCGTCCGGTTCACTTCAACACCTGGGAGGCTCTCTACTTCGACCACAGCGAAGAGAAGACCCTCGAGCTCGTTGCCGAGGCCCGCCGCCGCGGCGCCGAGCGTTTCGTTCTCGACGACGGCTGGTTTCGCGGACGCGAGCACGATCGAGCGGGCCTCGGCGACTGGGAGGTCTGCGAGACCAAGTACCCTCGCGGCCTCGAGCCGATCGTCGAAGCGGTCGAGGCGGCCGGCCTCGAGATGGGCCTCTGGGTCGAGCCCGAAATGGTCAACGCCGACAGCGACCTCTGCCGACGGCACCCCGACTGGCTGCTGCAGTCTCCGGGCAGGCAGCAGCCGCTGGGGCGCCATCAGCACGCCCTCGACCTGACCCGCGACGACGTTCGCCATCATCTGCTCGAAACGCTCGTCGGCCTCGTCGACCGCTACCGACTCCGCTATCTCAAGTGGGACATGAACCGCGACCTCTGCCACGTCGAAGCTCAGGGGCGCCCGGCCCAGCGCGCGATGACCCTGGCCTACTACCGACTGCTCGACGCCTTTCGGACGGCGCGCCCCGACGTCGAGGTCGAGGCGTGCTCCTCGGGCGGTGCACGCGTCGACTACGAGGTTCTCCGCCGCGTCACGCGCCTGTGGCCCTCGGACAGTCACGACCCCAAAGAGCGCCAAATGATCCACCGCGGCTACAACCTCTTCTTCCCCCCCGAGGTGCTGGGCATGCACGTCGGAAGCGAGCGTAGCGAGACGTCCGGGCGCACCCACGCGATGGCCTTCCGGGCTCACACCGCGCTCTTCGGGCATCTCGGCATCGAACCAACGCGGCGCCCGCTCTCTTCAGAGGACGCTGCGCTCCTGGAGCGCACGGTCGCGTTCTACAAGGAGCACAGAAGCTGGTTGCACGAAGCGACGACGCTCTACCTCGAGCATGCCGAGACCGAGCTCGTCTCGAGGCTGGCGCTGGCGGCGGACGGATCCCGTGCCCTGCTGGCTGCGGCCCTCCTCGACACGCCTCGGCAGATTTTGCTCGCACCGTTGAGGCTTCGTGGCCTGCCCGAGGGCCAACGGTGGCGCGTCACCCTGCTCGAGGCGGATCAGCACTCCTTTGCCAAGTCGCGCAGCGCCATGCATCGCGGTGAGCCCGTCGCGGCGACCTCGGAAGCGCTCCACTACGGTCTCCAGCTCCCCCCGCTTCGCCCCGAAAGTCTCGCACTCTTCGAACTCGTCGCGCTCGCTCCGGAGGACTCATGAATCCCGTGCAATTCGCCGTCTTCGCCGCACTGAGCGGCGGCATCGCGCTGCTCACCTACCTCAAGTGCCGCGGAGCCGGCAGCCGCAGCTCGGACTCCAACAAGGAGTACTTCCTGGCCAGCGGTGGGCTTTCGTGGTTCTTCGTCGCGGGCTCGATCACTCTCACCAATCTCAGCACCGATCAACTCGTCGGTATGAACGGCAACCAGATGCTGCTGCTCGCCTGGTGGGAACTCGCGGCGGTCGTCGGACTCGTCCTTCTGGCGCTCGTCTTTCTTCCGATCTACTACCGCTACGACTGCACGACGACCACCGAGCTGCTCGAGCGCCGCTACGGCGACAAGAACATCCGGGCCACGATCGCCACGCTCTTCCTGCTCGGCAATGTCTTCATCTACCTGCCGATCATGCTCTACACCGGATCGCTCTTCATGAAGTCGATGTTCGGCATCGAGCTCTCGATCCTCGCAATTGCAACGATGTTCGCCGTCGTCGGAGCGGCCTACGCCATCTTCGGCGGCCTGCGCGCGGTCGCCGTCTCCGACACCTACTCGGGGATCGGCCTGCTCTCGCTCAGCGTGCTCGTCGTCTACCTCTCGCTGCGCGCCATCGACTTCGACTTCTCGGGGATCCCGGCCGAGCGCCTGACGCTGGTCGGCGCCACCGACTCACCGATTCCCTGGCACACGCTGCTCACCGGGATGATCTTCATTCAGATGTTCTACTGGAGCACCAACCAGACGATCACGCAGCGCGCCATGGCGGCGCCGACCGTGCGCGAGGCGCAGAAGGGCGTCTTCGCGGCCGCCGCCATCCGCCTCATGGTCGTCCCGGCGATCATCGTCATCCCGGGGATCTGCGCATACAAGCTGTACGGCGACATCGGCGACGCCGCCTATGGACGACTCGTCGGAGACCTTCTTCCGGAATGGCTATCGGGTGCTTTCGCGGCCATGATCGCCGCCGCCGTCCTGACCAGCTTCAACAGCGTGCTCAACTCCTCGGCCGCCCTCTACGTCTGCGACCTGCACGAGACCTACATCGACGATTCACCGAACGTTCGCCGACTGAGTACGCTCATCACGGCAATCTTCGTGGTCACGGCGATCGCCCTCGTACCCGTGTACCAGGGAGCCGACAGCATCATCAACCTGGTGCAACAGCTCAACGGCCTGCTCAGCATGCCGATCCTTTCGGCGTTCCTGACCGGTCTGCTCTTTCGCGGCGTCGACGCGCGCGCCGTCATCCTGAGCGTCGTTGCCGGAACCGGCCTCTACGCGTTCTTCACCTTTCAGTGGACGCCGGTGCACTACATCCACTTGATGCTGGTGACGCTGATCTTCTGCGTCGCGCTCGCCTTGACGCTGAACCGCATCGCCTTCGGAGGGCGGGCCGAGTTCTCGCACGCTCTCGGCCCGGCGGGTGCGACGGACTAGGAGCCCGTGGTGAAACTCGCGTATGGCTGAGCGCGGGGATCTGGGCGTTCCTCTCGTGCGTGGCTGAGGAAGTCGATGCGGTGCCATCGTTGACGAAGCCAGGTGCGGGAGGAGCGCCCAAACCCCCGCGCCCTTTGGGTTTGCCCGGCGTGGGCCCATCTGCGCGACCTCGAACGCTCGACGATGAACACCGCATCGACTTCGCGTCCGACGCCACACATCTAGGCCCACGGCGGGCAAACTCAGCCGTACGGGAGTTTCACCACGGGCTCCTAGGGAGACTCGCGGCGACGAAAGGCGGTGAGTCGGTTGCGGGCGCAGACCCTCTCGTAGTCGAGGCGGTCCACCCACTGGCGGATGAGCTCCACGCCCAGCCCGCCGATCGGTCGCTCCTCCACGGAAAGGTCGAGATCGGGAACGGGTGCCGAGCGAGGATCGTACGGAGTGGCCTCGTCGATGACCTCGACCGTCCAACCCTCGTCGTCGACGAACAGGCAGATCTCGATCTTCGTGTCGGGCGGCGGTTCTCCGTAGCGAATCACGTTGGAGACGACCTCATCGATCACCAGTTCGATCCCGAAGCGGTCCTTCGCCTGCAGATCGCAGCGATCGAAGAAATCGAGAAGCGGCTGCTGCACGTGCACGCTCGTCGGCAGAAGCGGCGGCACGAGAAGCCGCAGGCTCTTCTGCTCAGCGTTCGCAGAAGTTGAATTCTCGACGGTCAAGTGCGACTCCCGGCAATCCAGGTTTCGCGGGCCGACGGCACCCTCAGCCGTCGACAGCGCGAACGAGCCTCTCTTCGAAACCGACGGCTACTGCGCAGCAGAGTACTTTTCCTGGACATTGAGGATCCTCGAGAAGCCCGAGATGTTGAGGACCTCGAGTACGTTGCCCTGCGGACCGAAGAAGACGACTTCGCCGCCGGCCATGCGTAACTTCTTGGTCACGGCCAGGAAGACTCTGAGCCCGGCGCTGCTGACAAAGACCAGCTGCCGGAGGTCGAGAGCCAGCACGGTGCAGCCGCACCGCAGCAGCTCCTCGAGCTCCTTCTCCGCCTGGATCGAGGTCTCGCTGTCCAGACGCCCGTGGAGTTCGTAGATCAGGCCGCCGTCGACCGTCGATGTTCTCGTCATCAAGTTCAATGCAGTACTCCCTTAGCAAGCCGTTCTTCGAAGTGCCATCAAGGTGATGTCGTCGGACTGCGGAGCCCCGGCCGCGTGCGTAGTGACTGCCTCCGAAACGCTACGCAGCAGGTCGGCCGCGCTCTCGGAGGCCCCCCCCAGAGCGTCGTGCATGCGCTGGTTGCCGAAGGCCTCACCCTTGTCATCGAAGGCCTCGGAGATCCCGTCCGTGGACAGAATGACCGAGTCTCCGACCTCGAGATGTGTCTCGCGACACTCGAAGCCGAGGCCTGGAAACATGCCGACGGCGGGCGCCGACGCTTCCAGGACCTCTCGCTTCTCTCCGTCGGCACTGCGGACGTAGCCGGCATCCTGGCCTGCGTTGCACCAGCGCAGTCGGCCGCTGCGCGGCTCCAGGACCAGCATGAAGGCCGTGGCAAACATCGACAGCTCGTCGTGCTGTCTCGCGATGTACTCGCTGGCGCAGCGCAGGGCGTCGAGAGGATCCTCGGTCTTGGCGTTGTCGTGCGTGACGAAGAGGCGAATCAGGCTGCGCGTCAGGGCCATGAAGAAGGCCGCATCGAACCCCTTGCCGCAGACGTCTCCCAAGAGCATCACGGCCGAGCCGTCCGGCATGCGAAAGCTGTCGTAGAAGTCGCCGGACACCTGCTTTGCGGGTCGAAAAAAGACCTCGGCCTCCCAACCGAACGGCGGCGTCAGTCGCTCCGGGAGGAACTGATTCTGCATCTTCCTCGCGGCGTCCAGCTCGCGATCGACGACGCCGGAATAGAGCTCCAGAACGCTCCGGTGGCTCTGGTCCAGGCGCAGGCCCTGCACTCTCGTGAGCTCTCGCAGCACCCTTGCAGCGAGCATCTCCGGCGGCACGTCGTCCGAGAGACAGTCTTCCGCACCGAGCTCGAGGCAGTCGCTGTAGAGCTCGGGCGTCAGATCGTGGCTGAGGACCACGAGGGAGATGGCCTCCTCGGCTCCGACGGACGCAATGATGGCCTCGACCTCCTGCGTCCAGGCTCCGGCGGCGACCTCCAGAAGGACGACTCCGATGTCCCTGGCGATCTGCTGCGGAGCTTCTTCGGTCTCGGCAATCTCCAGATCGTGCTGCCGCAAAGCTGCGGACAGAGACTGACGCAGCGGCGAATCCGCGGGGGCGATGAGCAGTACCTCTTCGCCGTTGGCGAGTTCGTACGGAGTGCGATCTGCACCGTTCTGTTTTTCGGTCACCACCACTCTCAGACCCTCTCTTCGATCGAGCTTCCGGGCATCACCCTCATCGGGGGAGCTACCGGTCGTCCTCGGACTGCCACGCTCTGCATCTCAAGCTCTCATCACTCTCAGGCGGCGTTCTGTTCGGCCGATTCGATCTCCTCCGGTCCCGCCGGCTCCTCCAGACCGCACTCTTCGAAGTGCCGCATCTCGAGCCCGTTCTCGCGCACCGCAAACTCCAGAGCCGTCCTTCCTGCGCTGGGATCGGCGGTCTCACGCACGGCGTCGACGACGGAGGCCACAGCGGCCTCGTCCTCGCCGCAGACCATGCACGTGCCCGATCCCCCGCCGAGCGGGAAGTACTCCACGCCGTAGCGTTCACAAAGCTGGCCCAGCTCGTCCTGGCCGTTCAGGTAGGCCGCGCAGAGTTCGGTCCGCGCTTCGCGATACGAGCGAACGGCGCTGCAGTACGTCGGCCAGTCGCCGTGGCGAAGAGCCTCCGAAGCGCGGTACGCGAGCTCCCGCTTGCCGATGTGCTGGCCCACGAGCTTCGGATCTCGCCACGCCTTCATCCAGACATGGTTGACCCCGGAGCTCGTCACACCCTGACCGCGCTTGGCGCCGACGTTGATCAGGGCCATGTGTCGCGCAACGTCGGCGTAGCCGTCGGGTGCCACCAGCTCTCGACTGACGACCGAGTAGGGGCCCAGCAGGTGGCCCACGTGAACGTTGTCCCAAAAGCCGCCCTGAAAAGCCGTCAGCGTCTCCTGTCCGCCGGTGAGGCTGACGCCGTACTCGAGGTGATCAGGACCCCTCTCGGTGACGCCGAAGTAGTTCTCGTTCTGCGTGGCCGCAATGTAGATCTGACCCAGCGAGAGGTCGGCGCCGGTCAGCGCCGACGCCAGGATCATCGCACCACCGTGGGCCAGGTTCGATCCGCCGAGACCCGTACCGCGATAGACCGAAGGCATGGGATCCGCTTCGATCCGCAGCCCCCGAAGCCCGAACTGTGCGAGCACGTTGTGAACGAAGAAACGAACCTCACCGGGAACCTCGCCCGTCACGACCAGCGGTTCGTCGTGAAAGTCCGGAGAGTAGTACTCGAAGGCGTCGGGATTCTCGGCTGGCAGGATGCGGTACACGATCGGCTCGCCGTCGATGCAGGCGCCGGGGGTCCTCAGGCACTCGCGCGACCAGGCCCACGACGGGTCGGAGAAATCGAACGCTCCGGGCAGCCGCGTGCCCATGGCCGCAAACTGCGGCAGGTCCTGCGACGAGCCGGGGCCGTCACTCCGCGGAAAGAGATGAACCTCCGGCGGATTGGCGACGTCTGTCAGCAGCTCTCTCGCCTGCTCCGCGCTTCTCCGACAACCGTTGAGCGCGCCCTGCGCCGTCCAAAGTCTCACCTGACCCATCTCTACCTCCTGGCGGCAGGAGCTCCTGCCCCGCCGGTTCCCGGAACCCATGCCCCGATCAAGGTCAACAGCTTGTCTGCTGCCACCGGTCCTCGACATCAGCCGATCCATCAACGCCTCGTAGGACTTCTCTCTACGAAGGCGTCGTCTTCGCCTACGCGCTCCGTCGTTCGGACGCCTCGAGGCTTGCTTCCGGAGCCCTCACCGGATTGGAGAGCAGTGCCTGTCCCCGCGCCTCCACCTCTCTCTTGGCCTCTTCCAGGTCCGAGGTGACCGTGAGCGCCCTGTGCAGTCGGGCCACACGAAGGCTGTTCAACGCCTGCGGGCTCGGGCTCAGCAACACGAACCCCAGTCCCCGCTTGCGCGACTCCTTCAAGGCCCGCACCAGAACGGTGAGGCCTTCGGAGTCGATGAACTCCAGCTTCGACATCTCCAGAACGGCGCCGACGCCCGATTCGAAGAGCAGACGCAGGGTGTCGTCGAGAAGCTGGGTCGTTCCCGACCTCAGACGCCCTTCGACGTGCAGGATCGAGCCGAGAAAGCTCGACTCCGCATGCACGCGAACCTCGAAATCTCCTCCATCCGGCAGATCCCGCAGGGCGTCCCGGCTCGGCGCGATCTTGCCTCCGCTGCGCAGCCGATCGATGACGTAGGCCATCAGGGTCGGGGCTCCGTAGCAACGCCCGCCGGCAACCGTCTTCGACGCTTCGATGGCTCGGCGAAAGTCGGCGCCGTTCTCGCCTGGAAAGTCGGTGTAGCAAAGCCCCACAGCATCCAGGAAGTGCGCATCGCTCGCTCCGACCTCCGCTTGCCCAACGGCCATCTTGGCCGCGTGCCGATTGGCGAAGACCTCGGTGAAATTCGCGTTGCGCGTCTCGATGGCATCGAAGGGCAGCTCCAGGATCAAGTCTCCGACCCCTTCCAGCCCCATGAACTTCATCCAGCTCGTGTAGGGGTGCGCGGCGATGGCGATCCCGCCCTGGGAGTGGATCGCGGTCACCGTATCCGCGGCCGACATCCCGGGCGGAATCCACTCCTTCAAGTAAAGGCCGAGGATGTGGCCTTCGCGGCTGCTGACCTCTTCGCCGATGATCAGATCGATGTGGCCGAAGAGGTCCTCGTTCTGCTCTTTGAAGCGTTGCGCGCGGAAGGCGCCGTCCATCGTGTCGTGATCGGTGATCGCCAGAACCCGCATCTCGGAGTTCGCTGCGTAGTAGTTCAGAACGTCTTCGGGAGTCGCCGCTCCGTCGCTGTAGGTCGTGTGTACGTGAATGTCTGCGCGATTCAACTTCCATGCTCCGTAGCGGTCACGGTCTCGTGGCTCGCCTTGAGGCGGCCGGCAGGAGACCAGGTTCTCGAGGTAAAGAGGCTTCTCGCGGAGGAGATGAGGTAGCGCAATGAGAGCCACTTCCTCTCGTCTCTGGCAAAGCTCGCGTCCCAGAGCAGCTGTTCTTCCTGCGAAGCGTCAGAGCCCAGGTTGAGCTGCGCGGGTCCGAGAAGACCGACCGGCGCATAGTCTCGGACCTGCTCCCACAGCTCGCTGCGTCGACGGTCTTCCTCGGGCGTCAGGAGCGACACCCCGACGAGAGAGATGTCTCCGCGAATCACCGAGAGGAGCAGGGGAAGGCGACGAAGAATAGGGATCGTCGTGTTGAGCTCCAGGCCCCAGAACGAGAGGCGCGAGCGATCGACGCCCAGACCGATCTCGAAGCGGTTGCCCATGAACCGTCGCCGGATCAGTGGCCGCCGCCAGTCGCTGACGAGGCTGATCAACAGCCCCGGAATCCAGAGCGGCAGCGACAGCAGAAGGAGCGCGAGCGCCAGAGCACGGTTGCCGAGGTCGAGGAGGCGCCGACGAACCGCTCCGTTGCGAAGATCTGCGAGCAGGAAGGCGTCCGGGATTCTCACCCACCGATCGGCACGCGGGAGGATCAGGAGATCGCGCCACGCGATCGCATCCTCCAGGTTCGTCAGCTCGCCGACGTAGGTTCGCCCCAGAACCACCGAGTGCTTGACCGTGGCGTCGCGATCGATGACCACGTCGTCGCCCACCACCACGCCTCCCTGGAGCTCCGCCGTCGGACTCACTCTGACGCGCGAACCGATGAGCGCCGGACGCCGCTTGATGGCGGTACTCGGCACGATCGAGCGGCGACCGACCCGCACGCCATCGTCCAGATCACGCCCCGGCAGACGGAGTCCCTCCGGAGGATTCGACGCCAGCTGCAGATTCACATCGAGGTAGCTTTCCAGGCCCTGAATCGGGTCATGAAATCCACGGAGCTCGAGCCGACCAGGCTCTTCCTTCGAGACCGAGGGTACGTAGATCAGGCCCGTCTCGACACCACCGACCGTCGCCGTCGACCGCACGCCGAGCCTTCGCGCCTGATCGACGAAGTCGTCCAGATCGACCAGGGTCAGCGAGCAGGCATCGAGAATCAGCGCCTCGGAATCCGGAAGCAGTCGATCGACGACCGCCTTGCGCGGCTCGATCTCTCGACGTGTCACGACGTCCGCCGACAGGCCCCAGCGACGACCGTCACCGACGAACTCGCGGATCCGGTCAACGTGATGGAGCCCAACGACGGTGACCTGTTCCGGGGCCTCCGACAGGCGCGCCAGAAGTTCCAGGGAGTGCTCGAGCAGCGGCTTGTTGACGACCGGCAGCAGCGGCTTGCACGTCAGCGAGGTGAGCGGTTCGAGCTCGGCACCCAGTTCGTCGGCAAAGACGATGGCCTTCATGTCGCGACCTCGGCCAGGGAGCTGAGTCCAAGGCGCTCACCGAGATCGGGACCGACTTCGCGGCACCAGTCGAGGTTCTCGAGTACCCAGCCGACGGTCTGCTCGAGCCCCTTGTCGACCGTCCATGAAGGCTGCCAGGCGAGATCCTCGCGGATCTTCCGATTGTCGATCGCGTAGCGTTCGTCGTGGCCCGGCCGGTCGACGACAAACTCGATCAGATCGACATAGTCCTTCTTGGAAACCGCCCGCATGGAGTCGTTCGCAGAGGCTGGACGGCGCCTCTCGAGCTCGGTGCAGAGCTTGCCGATGATCTCGAGGTTGGTGAGCTCGGACTCGCCTCCGACGTTGTAGCTGCTGCCCGGAGACGCGCGTTCGAGCACGGTGAGCACGGCCTGATTGTGGTCTTCGACGTGAATCCAATCCCGCACGTTCTCACCCGTGCCGTAGACCGGAATGGGGCGCCCCGCGAGCGCGCTCAGCAGGACCAGCGGAATCAGCTTCTCCGGATACTGGAACGGTCCGTAGTTGTTGGAGCAGTTGGTACCGAGCGTCGGCAGGCCGAAGGTCTTCCAGTAGGCCCTCCGGAAGTGGTCACCGGCCGCCTTGCTCGCCGAGTACGGAGAGTTCGGTTGATACGCCGTGTCCTCGCTGAAGAGTCCTTCGGGTCCCAGGCTGCCGAAGACCTCGTCCGTCGAGATCTGCAGGTAGCGGAACTGCTCGGCCGCCTCGGTGCCGAGGTTCTGCCAGTAGCTGCGACTCGCCTCCAACAGCTCGAAGGTGCCCTGCACGTTGGTGCGCACGAAGTCGGACGGGCTGTCGATCGAGCGATCGACGTGCGACTCCGCAGCGAAGTTCACGATCCAGTCGGGTCGGAACTCCGTCACGACTCTGCGGACGAAGTCCCGGTCGGCGATGTCGCCGTGATCGAAGCGCACGCGCGAGTCCTCGAGCAGGTCGGCGAGCGTGGCTCGGTGCCCGGCGTAGGTCAGCAGATCCACGATGCAGATCGCTTCGCATTTCCGCTGCAGGAGCAGGCGGGCAAAGTTGGAACCGATAAAGCCGGCACCGCCGGTGATGAGAATCCTGCGCATCGCTATTCCTCCACTCGAGAAGAGACTCAGAAGGCACCTTTGCCAAGAAGCACTGCTGGAACGGTCTTCAGCAGCAACCAGATGTCAGACCAGAAGGACTGCGTATAGATGTAGTCGACGTCGAGCTCGACCTGCTGTTCGAAAGGAATCTCCGATCGGCCGCTGACCTGCCAGATACAGGTGATTCCCGGAGTGATCTCCAGACGCCGACGATCGTCGAGGCCGTACTCGGCAACCTCCGTCGGCACCGGCGGACGCGGACCGACGAGAGACATGTCGCCCCGCAGCACGTTCCAAAGCTGGGGCAGCTCGTCGATCGACGTCTTGCGAACGAACTTGCCGACGCGCGTCACACGCGGGTCGTCGCGCATCTTGAAGAGCACGCCCCCCTCCATCTCGTTCTCTTCCATCAGGCGAGCTTTGCGCTCTTCGGCGTCGACGAACATCGAGCGGAACTTCCACATCTTGAAGCGAGTGCCGCGCCACCCGACGCGTTCCTGCCCGAAGAAAACGGGACCGGGGGAATCCAGCTTGACGAGGACCGCCACGACCAGGAACAGCGGCGCAAGCATCAACAAGCCGCAAGCCGAGCCGAAGATGTCGATGGTGCGCTTGAGCAGGAGTGTCGTCTTGATCACCGAGGACCAGGCGAAGCGCCGGACCTGAAAACGCAGGTCTCGGCTGCGCCGACTGCGGCCGTAGAGTTCAGAGAGCTCAGAGAGCTGCGGCGGCAGACCTTCGTCAGAGACGCCGAGCGACGGCTCGACCAGGGGTTCGGCGCCGCGAGGCTCACCGCCGCCCCGAAGCTTTGCAGGGTCAGACATTGCAGGCTCCGGGACCGCGGCCGAGCGTCTGCATCCAGACCCGCCACAAGAAGAGTGGGTTGCCCACCAGGTAGCGGCGCCAGAGGCGTCCGGGCTCCTGCAGGACGCGCCACGCCCACTCCATCCCCACTTCGCGCACCCAGCGCGGGGCGCGCTCGATACGCCCCGAGTAGTAGTCGAAGAGTCCGCCGACGCCCATCGCCACGCCCGCAGGCAGGCGATCGATGCGGTCGGCGATCCAGGTGTCCTGACGGGGTGCACCAAAGGCCACCAGAACGACCTTCGGCTCGGCGTCCGCCACCGCGTCGACGACGGCAGCTTCTTCTGCTTCTGGAAAGTAGCCGTGCTGCGTGCCGACGATCGGCAGACCGGGGTACCGCTTCTGCATCGCCTCCGCCGCACCCTGCGCGATCCCTTCCCGAGCGCCGAGGAAGTACAGGGGCACCGTCTCGAGTGCGGCGCGCTCGCAGAGCAAGGGAAAGAGATCGGTGCCGTTGGTATTGGCGAGGAGACGAGTCCCCAGCATGCGGCACGCGAGGTGCACTCCGATCCCGTCCGGAAGCACGAGGTCGCAGTCTCGCAGCGCACCGCGATACTCGGGATTGCGGTACGCGAGGTTCAGGCAGTCGGGATTGACGAACGCGAGCCTCGACGTCCTCGAGGCACGCGCGCGTTCGACGATCCAGTCGACAGCTTCTTCCATCGAGAGATTCGCGATCTCGACGCCGAAGATCTGAAAGCGACCGACAGCGGTACCAGCGGTGCTCGAGCCGGAGAGAGCACGATTCGCCACCGACCGTGCCAGGACGCCCAGGTCCGATTTCAACGACTCCTCGTAGTAGTACTCGCGATCGGACTCGAACTCCTCTCCGGAGTAGATGCCGACTCCAGCTCCCAGTCTGTACGTCGACGTCAGACCGGGCCTGACCGAGAAGCGTTCCATAGCGGCTACGGGCACGGCGTCACGTTCTTCGAGTGCGAGCGGTCGCGGGCCGACGAGGGCCATGTCTCCGACGAGCACGTTCCAGAACATCGGCAGACCGCAGAGTGGTCCTGCGCCGGAGAAGCCCAGCAGATGGAAGGGCTTCTGAAAGCGACCCAGCACCCGCTCTCGACGCAGCGCGCTGCGCCCCCGCAGACGTGCCGACAGGCCGACGAGGGCCAGAAACGGCGAGCACAGCAGCAGCACCAGGGCGGAGACGATCACGTCCACGGAGCGAGTCGCGGCTTCCGCCACCAGAGGCGCGAGGGCCGCCAAGGCGCGCAAAGTCGCTGCTCGCCGCGTGCGCGGCGGGCGCCCGAGAGGACCCGCGATCTCGACCGACGGTTCTCGGCTCATGCGGCGCCTCGTTCCCGAGCCGCCGCGGCTTCGTCCTCGACTCGAGCCTCGTCGCTTCGCTCCTTGCGGGGAATGATCCGCGCCGGGATACCCACAGCGATCGAGTTCGGCGGGACATCCTTGATGACGACTGCGTTGGCACCGATTGCGACGTCATCGCCGATCTCGATCGCACCGAGGATCTTGGCCCCCGCGCCGATGTCGACACGGTCGCCGATTCTCGGAGCGCCACGCTGTCCGGTGTGTCGCAGTCCGATGGTGACGCCGTTGCGCAGCACGACGTCGTCGCCGAGCTTGGTGTCGCCGCTGATGACGATGCCGCCAAAGTGCTCGATGCGGACACGCCGTCCCATCTCCACTTCGCACGGCAGGTCGATGCCCGAAACGATCTGACTCGCCACTTTGAGGAGCTTGTAGAGAATCGAGAACGGGAACCTCAGCGCACGGGGTCGAATGCCGTAGCGCCAGCGACCGAATCGGTACACCAACATGACCCAGAGACCCTGACGGAAGGGGTCTCGCTCGTACGTCTCCCAGTCTTCTCTGATGTTGTCCAGCACGACGACTCCTACCAGGGGCGCGGCGGCGACACTCGGCCACCCGAGGTCTCCTGCCAAGCGACGTTCATGAGTCGAGCGAGAGCGCGCGATTCGCGCGCCTTGCTCACGGAGAGCGAGTCGGAAGCGAAGCGATTTCGGAGGGCGCGAAGCTGGTGCCAGACCACTTCCGTCAGGCGAGCCAGATAGCCCCCGACGAAACCGTGGTGCTTGCGGTAGTACAGCAACGCGCTGCGCATGCGCCACAGCGTCAGCTGACTTCCCGAGTTCGAAAAGTCCATCTCGCGCAGCGTCTTGGCCGACTCGCCGCCCACGTGCATGACGACGACGTCGGGCCAGTACCAGATCTCGTGGCCGGCGTCCTTGATGCGGCGACAGAGGTCGACCTCCTCGTAGTACAGGAAGAACGCTTCGTCGAACAGCCCGACCTCGTCGAGCACCGACGATCGGAGGATCGAGAAAGCACCGGGCACCCAGTCCACTTCGGAGGCGACGGCGTTGTCGGCCCAGGTGCGGTCGAAGCGACCGAAGAGGCGCGAGTCCGGAAAGCGTGCCGCCAATCCCGTCAGGGTGAACAGGTCGGTCATCAGGGTTGGGAACATCCGGGCCGAAGGTTGATCGCTGCCGTCCCGCGAGATCAGACGCGCACCGGCAAGGCCGACACGTTCATTGGCGCGCATCTTCTCGACGGCGAGCGCCAGAGCGCCCTCCTCGAAGAAGGCGTCGGTATTGAGCAGCACGACCAGAGGCGCCTCGACGCGCTCGAGCGCCACGTTGTTGGCACCGGCGAAGCCGAGGTTGATCTCGCTCGGGATGACTTCCACTTCGGGGAACTCCTCGCGCATCATCTCGACCGAGCCGTCGGCCGAGGCGTTGTCGACGACGAGGATCTGCGCCCGGAAATCGCGCGTCTCGCGACGCACGTTCTCGAGGCATTCGCGCAGCAGGTCGCGCGTGTTGAACGAAACGAGGACGATTGAGACTTCGGCACGGTCGGTCATCGGCGAGCGATCTCCTGTGGGTTGGCGACGGCAGGGTTCTCACGGCCGGTGCGGACCCAGTCCGCATCGCGGCGCGAGGCCGCGAGAACCGAGCGCAGCCGGAGCACCTTGCCCAGCACGAATCCGGGAACGAGGAACAGGTAAGGCAGATCTCGAAGGCGACCTCCGAGCGTCGCGGCAACGAGCACGTGCAGCGCCACCAGCGCCAGCCCTGCGACGGCCGCAGCACGTCCCCAGAGAGTCGGCACGGCTGCGAGAACGACGAGCAGGGCCACGTGGTAGGAAAGCGGCAGCAGGAGGAGCTCGAACAGCGGCTCGACCAGCCGCGTACGACCCCGTAGAGCGTCCAGCGCGAGGCCCGGAGTCAGGCGCCGCATCAGCCCGATACGTCCACCCTCCCAACGGCTGCTCTGCGACTGCGTCTCTGCAGCTCCGACGGGCAGGTCGGCGAGCACGACCGCTTCCTCGAGGTAGCGCACGCGGATCCCCGCTCGCACCAGGAGGAGGTGGTATTCCAGGTCCTCGACGATGCTCGTGGCCCCGTAAGGAACCTTTTCCAAGGTCGCTCGAGTCAAGCCGAAGCCGTTGCCGAGGATTCCGACGGAGATGCCGAGGCGCTCGCGCGAGCGCAGCCGCAGGAAGTTGAAGGCGAGAAAAGCGAGCCCCCTCAAGCGGGTGCGCGCCGAAGCCTCGGGATTGGCGACGTCGTAGCGACACTGCACGGCCGCCGCGCCTCCTTCGAACGCCTCGACCACCTTCTTCAGCACGTCGGAGGAGACTTCGGTGTCGGCGTCAATGACGAGAAAGGCATCGAAGGGCTCAGCCAGTAGGAGGCGAAAGGCATGATCCAGAGCGAAGCCCTTGCCCCGACGCGCCGGGTCGTCGCGGACGAGGACACGCCCGCCCGCGGCGGCCGCCTCGTCCGCGGTGCCGTCGCTGCAGTTGTCCGCTACGACGACCACCTGCACTGGGCACGTCGCCGCTTCCGACTCGACGAGCCGGCGCACCGTGTCACCGACGAGCTGTTCTTCGTCGTGAGCCGGAACCACGATCGCCAGGCCGCGCAGCTCCGAAACCGTCCCTCGGCGACGACGCCGAGGAACGAACGAGCCGAGCGTGAGTGCGGCGAGCTCGAGCGTCCCGGGAAGAGTGCAGGCAACGAGCACCCCGGCGACGACGGCCCACAAGAGTTCGTGGGTCATGCAGCTTCTCCCAGGGTCGCCGGCTCGACGGTGGTCTCCGGCAACGCGGCCAGGCGGCGCTCGAAGACGCGGGCCAGAACGTCGAGATTGCGCTCGGAGTTGAAATCTTCGACGACCTTGACGCGGCCCGCTCGCGACAGGAGCGCGCGACGCTCGGCATCGTCCGCCAGGCTCTTCAGAGCCGCAGCGAGGCGCCCCACGTCGGAAGCGGGTACGAGCAGCCCATTCTCCCCGTCGGTGATGAGCTCCGGGATGCCGGTGATGCGAGTCGTGACGCAGGGGATCTCCATCGACATCGCCTCCATCAGGACCACCGGGATCCCCTCGGCAAAGCTCGGGATGCAGAAGACGTCGGCCCTGGCGAGGTGATCGCGCAGCCGATCCTGGTTTACCGAGCCGTGGAAGGTCACGCGGTCGCGGCAGGCCAGCTGCTCACAGAGTCCCTCGAGACTCTCCCGATCGGGCCCGTCGCCGATCAGATCGAGCCGAACGTCGACACCCTTCCCGGCCAGCTCAGCGAGGGCCTGCACGAGAATGTGCTGGCCCTTGGCGGGCACGAGTCGGCCGACACAGACGACACCGAAAGAAGTGCGCTCCACCGGCTCCCTGCGCGGGGCGAAGTGCTCTGGATCGACGCCGAGGTAGGCGACGTCGAACTTGTGCCAGTGCTCGAAGTCGGAGAGCTTCATCAACTGGGACCGCGCGAAGCTGCTGATGCAACACACGAAGTCAGCCGCCTCGATCTTCTCCCGGAGCAGAAAGCCCGGCGCATCGTAGAACTCGTCCGGTCCGTGGACCGTCAACGAAGAGCCGACGTCTTCCATCTCCGCGAGCAACAGGCCGACCGTGGAAGCCGCCGTCGCGAAGTGAACGTGCAGATGGGTGCACCCGTTCTTGCGCATCCACGCCGCCAGCAGCAGAGCCTCCGTCCAGTAGAAGACGAAGAGCAGCTTCCTGGAGAAACCCGCGCCGGCGAGTCGCAGCGCGCGCCGCAGCCCACGGAAGTAGGCGTTCGGCCGCGACAGCACGGCTCCGAGATGTGCTTTGGCAGCTCCCGGCACTCCCTGACGTTTGACGTAGAACGTCCGCGCCGCCTCTTCGCGCTCCTCCGCCGTCAGGCCCTCGTCGTCACGATCCGGGGCGTTGATCGAGGCGACCTCGATCTCCACACGGCGGTCGCGCAGACCGCGCACCTCACGAAGGATGAAGGTGTGCGAAATCGCCGGATACTGGGAGACGAGATAAGCGATCTTCTTCATCTCAAGCAAGCACCTTTCTGAACCGCATCACGGGCATCACCTCGGCCACGACCTCGGCCGCCTTGGCACCGACGAGGGGCTGCCCCCACTTCAGATAGCCCTGCGCCCAGCCCGTCATGAAAAAGAAGAACGGCATCGTGTTCAGGCCGAGGAACACCGTTGCAATGGAGAAGCCGATCGCCGGGTAGAGAGACAGCAGAGTGAAGGTGAAGAGCCCTTGATCCGCCGGCACGGACAGCCCTTTGCGCAGGAGCCCCAGCATCGTCACGACCATGATCAGGAGCAGCAGCCCCGATGCGAAGAGACCGTGCATCAGCGTCAACAGCAGGTAGTAGTTGTCGATCGACGGCTGGCCCGGAACTTTGGGCCAGGTGTTGCGCCCCCAACCGAAGAGCGACTCCTCGGAAGCGATTTCGACGTAGTTCTCGATCAGTTCGTAGCGATAGGCCGCCGACTCCTGGGCGACCGTCTTGGCGTTCTCTCGCCCGACGGAGGCATAGTTGATGAAGGAGATGACCAGGGGCAGCCCGACGAACAAGGCCAGGCAGCCACCGACAGCGAGCGTCAGAACGCGCTGCTTCGACCGGCCGACAAGGATGACCGCCGCCGCGAGAAAACCACCGATCCACGGCCCTCGCACCATGCTCATGACGACCCCACCGAGAACCACGAGCGTCATCACCGCGCCCATGCTCAGGGGCAACCACTCGAGCCTGGGAATCCGTCTTGGCCAGTGGCCCTCCCACTGCAGCCAACGCTGTAACCGGTAGACGCAGACCAGAATCAGTCCCGCGAGGATTGCGTGTCCGTAGGGGCCTGCGACCCGGGCAAAGCCCCAGCGGAAGGTCGTCACCCAGCCTCGGCCCTGGCCCGGGAAGAACGGGTCGAAGACCAAGCGGTACTGGTTCATGCCCATGAGAAACTCGTAGACCGCCAGGACGGAGACCAGCGCCGTCAGCCAGACGATGCGCTTCGCTACCTCGACGCGCTGACCGTTCGGCTCGATGAGTCCTTTGCCGAGAATGTAGGGGAAGACGACCCAGCCCAGCATGTCGAAGAGCAGATTCTGAGCTTCCTTGTAGCCCGCCGCGCGGAACTCCGAGTAGAAGACCCCCGCGGCGAAGCTGAACACCAGGATGTCGCAGAGAGAGAAGCGCCAACCCGGTGCACCTCGAGCCAGGTAGGCAAGGCCCACGGCGATCGCCGCGGCCTCTCCGAACGTCGGATCCGGCAGTCCCGGTGCGTTGAAGCGGTAGTACTCCGGCAACAGAAAGAGCACCGGCAGATAGACCAGGACGAGGGCGCGATAGGGGCCTTTGTCGAAGGCGACCCAGACGGCCAGCATCGCGGGCAGGATGACGATGGCATTCATCGGTCATCGCACCTTCAGCGATCGGTCGGAAGCAAAAGATCACGGTCCGATCTCCTCGTTTGCAGTGAAGCACCCTCGACCGCGAGCTCTTCGAGCATGCCGAGAACCTCGCTCACCTTTGCGTCCCACGAATAGCGCTCGGCCACGCGGACTGCGCCGCGCAGCCCCTTCTCGGCCCAGTCGCCGGGAGCACCGCAGATCTCGTCGAAGGTCCGCGCGAGGTCGGTCACCACCTGCTCGTGCGACTCCGCGGGCAGGAGCCGTCCGACCTCGTCGTCGACGAGCTCGCCCGGACCACCGTGGTCGAGGGCGATGACGGGCCGCTCCATCGCCATGGCCTCCAGGAGCACGGCACCGCCGGATTCGCGCACCGAAGGCAGGCAGAAGACGTCGCACCAGGCCATGTGCTGCGAGACCTCGTCGAGAGCGACGTTGCCGAGAAAGTGCACGCGCTCGGCAATCTGCAGTGAATCGGCCGCACTGCGCCACTCCTCCATCATCGGGCCGTCGCCGACGATTCGGACTTCAACCTCGCGACGGCGGACCAGTCGTCCGACGGCGTCGAGGAGCATGCCGACGCCCTTGAAGGGTACGAGGCGTCCGACGAACGTGATCCGCAGGGGGCGCGCCTGGGAGGCTTCTTCACGCTCTGAAGGTCGAAAGCGGTCCGTCTCCACACCGTTCTCCAGGACTCGACGCACCTTGTCGCGGCAGCTCGTCGGGAGCGTGCGGTCCGTGGCTCGCGTCGCCGAGAGGATGAGCGCGCTGCGCGCCAGCGTGCCGCGCAGCGCACCGATCCACGCCGCGGGCGCGCGAAAGCGCGAGGTCCATCCCGAATCGGCCTTCATGATCTCGGGAAAGCCGCGCGGCTCTTCGACGCCGCTGTTGAGCGGCCCGAGGACGACCGGTAGCCCCGAACGGAAGAGTCGGGTCGAAGCGAGCGAGGATACGGGGGTCGGCGCGTGCACGACGTCCCACCTGTCACCTGCCCTCTGGCGCTTGCGAACGGCACGGACGGCCGCGGCGTCGAAGACGAAGTAGTCGAGCGAAGACACCAGGAAGACCGAGTGCTGGCTGCGCGGGAAGAGCTTCGAGGCGAACCCGTAGAGAGGCCCGGCGAACCACTCCGTGTCGATGAACATCACATCGCCGTCCGCGCCCGCGGCTTCCAGGGCCTCGCGATTGCGTTCGTGCGTGACCAGCGTCACCGAGGCCCGCTCGCGCATGCGTCGGTACCACTCCCAGCCGATCTGGGAGACCGAGCCCATGCCGGGACCGCACTGATAAGCGGACATCAGGACGCGCATCAAGCGACTCCCGGGAGCGTGCTGCGACCGACGAGCGGCTTCGCCGGAGCGCCGACGGCGATGCAGCCACTCGGAACGTCGCGCGTGACGACGGAATTGGCACCGATCACCGCGTGGTCCCCGATCGTGACGCCGCCGAGCACCGTGACGCCGCGCCCGATCCAGACGTTCTCGCCGATCACGATCGGCGTCGCGTCGTGACCCGAGTCGCGCAGACCGACGGTGTGTCCGATGCGGTGGTTGGCGTCGCGCAAGCTCGAGTATTCGCCGATCATCGCGCCCGCGCCGACGGAGACGCTGTCGAAGGCGACGATGTGCACACCGCGCGACATCACGACCCGGTCGCCGATCGCAATCGCACCGTGACCCTGGGTCTCGAGGTGCAATCCAGAATAGAGGTAGAGCTCTTCACCGAGCTCGACGTTGCCTGTACCGTGCAGATCGAGACGACCGAGCAGAATCGAGCTCGAAGGTACGCGCTGACGCAGCTCGGCGTTCGCCAGGGCGTGGTACCAGGCTCTTCGCAGACGGCCCGCGCGACGCCAGAGAGACGCCGCCGGTTTCAGCAGGGCCACCAGAGTCGCTTTCCCGGCGCTCATGACGGCGTCTCCTTGTACTCGATCAGTGTTCGGGCGCGCCCCTCTTTGCGCCCGCGGAAGTACGTCCACTGCCCGTAGAGGATGGGGATCTGCTGCGCGTGCGAATGCACGGCGTACAGAAGGCGCAGAGGCAGGCTCGGGCTCTTGAAGCGGCATCGCACCGCCGTGCGTAGAAGGACGGCGAACGGCAGCAGGAGCAGCCACAGCACGGGTCGCCCGAAGACGATGAGCAGGCCGACGAAGAGCAGGCCCGCGACGCCGAGTCCGACGGCGTGAACGCGGTTCCTCCGCGCCTCCGAGAGCCAGAACGGATCCTCGCTGTTCTTGAAGCGCTCGGAGACCTGGGCGTACGCATAGCCGGCACGCTCGGCCCGGCGCCAGTACTGCGAAAAGCGCGTCATCGCGAGATCGTGGCCCGTCATCGGCACGTCGATGTGCAGAATCGACTCGCCGAGCGCACGCACGCGGCGGCACATCTCCGGCTCTTCCCCGGCGATCAGGCCTTCGTCGTAGCCGTCCACCGCCTCGAGAACGCCGCGGCGAAAGAGCACGTCTCCGCCGCAGAACGGACTCGGGCCCGGAGGATAGATCCAGTCGAGATCGAGCAGCCGGTTGTAGAGAGAGTCGGCGGTTCGCGTCTCCCTTCGGTGTCCCCAGACCGCGGCGGCTCTGGAGCGCTCGATCTCGCGCGCGGCGGCGGCCGCGAACTCAGGATGCAGCACCGTGTCGCCGTCCAGGAAGAGAACGAGCGGCGCCTCGGCCCGGCGCCAGCCGGCGTTGCGCCCCCGCGCTGCGGTGAACGGCGCGTCCTCCAGCACGACGACGTCGGCTCCGAACGAACGCGCCCGCTCGACCGAGTCGTCGGTCGAAGCGGAGTCGACGTAGATCAGCTGGCATTCAGCCAGGCCTTCGGCACCGCGTACCGACTCGAGGCAGCGAGCCAGACGCGGGCCTTCGTTGCGGCCGATGACGACGACCGAGATCTCTCGCTCAAGCGGCATCTTCGAACTCCAGGAGCCTGCGGTATTCATCGAGTCGACCGTCCGAGCTGTAGCGCGTCGCCAACAGCCGCCGGGCTGCGGCTCTGACCCCTTCGAGCCGGGTCGCCTCGGCTCCCCTCAGCTCGACGAGACGACGCCCGAGATCCTCGATCGAGTTCGCCGAGAACTTGAACCCGGAGACGCCGTCTTCGACCAGGCTGCCGGCCCCGCCTCGATCGGGCACGAGCACCGGGACTCCGACCGCCATCGCTTCGAGAATGACGAGTCCGAAGGGCTCGACCGGGCACAGATGCAGCAGCAGGTCGGCGGCGACGAGGCGCTCGTGTACGTCTTCGACGAAGCCGTGAAAGATGACGTTGGAATGGTCCTGCTCGGCGCGCTCGCGCAGCGCCTCGAGGTCCCAACCGCTCCCGTAGACGTCGACCTGCAGGTCGCCGAGCTCCGGCCGCTGGTCGAAGGCGTCGAGCAGCAGGTCGACGCGCTTGATCGGGTCGACGCGTGAAACGACCACGACGCGACGCACGCCGTCGCACTCGAAGCTCGGTCGGTGCGGAGCCGATTCGAGAAAGGAGTGCGGCAGGAAGTTCTCGACCACGGCGATGCGTTCCTCGGGCACGCCGTGGGCCAGCAGGCGCTCCCTCACGAAGTCCGAGACCGCGACCAGCTTGATCTTCCAGCGCCTCAGCAGCTTCTTGCGCCCGTAGCTGAGTCGCTCGTCCGTGCCGCCGTGGACCAGATGCAGGTGCACCACGTCCCGTCGAAACCAGACGTTGACCAGAACGACGGCCAGCGAGTGCACGATGCCGGTGGCACAGAAAGCGAGCGACCTGTGATGACGCAAGACACTCCCGACCTGTCGACAGAGCTCCGTCTTCGAGTTGAAGCAGAGGACGTCGAAGCCGAGTCGCTCCGCTTCCGCGGCGGCGGGTCCGGGCGGCAAGAGGAAGAGACAGCGGTACTCGGAGCTCAGTCCCTCGGCGGTCGCCAGCGCCATCCGCTCCGTGCCGTACAGGTTGCTGCTGTGGAGCGCATAGACGAGCAGAGGGCGACCGGCGGCGGAGCGCGGCTCGGTCGAGGGGGCGCCGCGCAGCTTCTGGGCCAAGGCGGCCAGGCGCTGCCGAACGAAGGCCCTCTCCGAAGAGCGCAGCACCAGTAGGTAGGTCGCGGCCAACCACGAGACGCCGTACAGCGAGCCGGCGAGCGCCGCGAGCTGCAGAGCCTCGATTCTCGTCGCAGGAGCCTCCCCCGCTCCGAGCGCCGCAGCGACGCCAAACCCGAGCAGGTACGGCACCAGAGACGGAGGCGCCACCTCGCGCAGGAAGCGCGCAACGGGGATGCCCAGTGACCAGCACGTCCACAGGCAGTACGAGACGGCGCTCGACACCATGGCGCCGCCGACACCCCAGGCGATGGCCCGCAGGCTGGGGCCGTTCATCGAGAACGTGGCACCGACGAGAGCCACGACCAGAGAGAGCTGCACGAGGGGGTAGAAGAGCTCGTTCTTCGGTCGGCCAACGGCGCGCCAGTAGGCGGTCGCCGGCCCGGTCGTCACGTTGAGCTGAAACGGCAGCGTGAAGACGGCCAGCAGAAACGCCATCACCGGCTGGTAGGGATCGGGACCGATCCATGAGATCAGCAGTACGGCAGGGAACGCGCTCAGGAAACCCATCGGCGCAGCGGACATCAGGCCGACGTAGCGCGAGCCCGTGACCAGCTGCTCCTTCGCTTCGGCTTCCTGGCCCTTGCCCGCCAGATAGGTGATCGCGGGCAGGTAGGAGGCGTTCATCGACGACGGAATCGAGGTCGCCATGACCGGGAACTTCTGGGCCACGTCGAGGACGCCGGTGGCTCGTGCACCGAGAAAGGCGCCGGCAATCAGCTTCTCGATCGACCGCAGGAACATGCCCAGCAGGCCCGAGAGCTGCACCACGGCGCCGTAGCCGAAAAAGAGCGCGAGGGCCTCTCGATCGAAGAGGCGCGGACTCACGCGCAACGACGGCAGCACGCGCTTGCAGACGACGATGCTGGCGACGATCGAAAAGGCGTACCGAAGGAGAAACGCGTAGCCGAGTGAGAGCAGGCCGAGACCCGCCGTCAGAAAGCTGACGATCAGAACCGCTTCCAGAAGGAAGCTGACGACCCAGATGACGTTCTGCGCGACGATTCTCTGGAGCCCCTGCAACACGTAGGTGAAAGCGCCGAAGCTGAGATCCAGAGCGAACACGACCGCGGTCAGGAAGATGAGGCGAAACGCCGTCGACTGAAGCTCTTCGGAGATCGAGAAGAGCCGCAGCAACCACGGCAGAGTGAAGTAGAGCGCCGAGAGCATCACGGCACAGAGAGCGACGACGACGGCGAGACCGGTGGAGATGAGGCGGTTGACGCGGTCGAGTTCGCCCTGGGCCTCGTAGCGCGAGACGTAGCGAACGTAGACGTTCGAGACGCCGAAAGCACCCATCCCCATGTAGCTCATCAGGACGAAGCAGATCGACCAGATGCCGTACTCCTCGAGCGAGACGTGCACCAGGATCAGCGGCGGGAGAAAGACCCGCGACACGAGATAGAGACACTTGGCGACGACCGATACGGAGAGGTTGTCCGCGAGGCGTCGCTGCATCTTCTGGCGATCTTCTGTCTCTGTTGCACTCATCGTTTCAAGTGTCGGAGCCCAGCTGTGGCCCTGACACGTCGAGAGTGTAGGGAAGCGTCTGGAGCCTCCGAATCGGAAGCTCACCGGAGCTCCCATCGGCACCTTCGGACTCGGCGTGAGCCTTTTCCTACAAGCGGGCAAGGCAAGACCGGATGGCCGTGAGACCTCGGAAACAGCAGAGTGGCCTCGTCTGTTTTTGCAACGGAGGTGCTCCAGTGCGCTCTGACTTCAGCTGCCAGATTGACGAAGATTCCCCTCGAGGCCCCGTCCTCCGCCTGCGCGGCGACCTGACCGCTCGACACGCTCAGGGGTTCCGAGATGCAGCAATACCGCTGCTCGCGCACGGACACCTCGTGCTCGACTTCGAGAACCTTCGCTTCATCGATTCGAGCGGCCTGTCGGCCCTGCTTCTTCTGCGCAAGCGCCAACCGGACGCCGTGATCTATCTGGCGGCCACCAGCGCTCCCGTCCGGTCGCTCGTCGAGAAGATGCAGCTGCACCACATCTTCGCCCTGCCCACCACCGTGGCCGAGGCCCAGGCTGAGATCGAGCGCTCGACCCCCTCTCCCGAAGCCGAGACTGCGGCAGGCTGAATCGCAGCGCGCCGAGGTCGCGGCGACGGACCGTGACCTTCCGAGCGCATCTGGCTCGGCGCAACGTCGCCGTCGCCCTCCCGTCCCCAAGGAGCGGACGGAACCGAGACCTCGAAGGGAATCAGGGCCAGAGCCAGGGCGACAGCAGACGCGACGGCGGGCTGAGTCGCCCGACGGCGCGTTCCTGCGGCAGCTCGGTGTACCTGCCACCGCCCTCCGCGAGGTCGAAGTCGAACAGAACGGCGCCGATCGCCTTCGGATCGAGCGCTTCGAGCTGCTCGACCAGATCCTTGATCCGCCCCTTCGGGATCCGCCCCGCCCGTGTCGCGACCAGGACGGCATCCGAGAGACGCACGCAGATCTCGGCCAGCGCACTCAACGAG
>JBCCLJ010000026.1:0-45996 GCA_039026915.1 Acidobacteriota bacterium | reverse complement strand
CATCGAGTTCCGCTCGGGCATCGACGTGCGCTACCGCTTCGAGAAAAAGGGAGCTCTGGCGCTCGGCTTCTACCACCTGTCGAACGCGTCGATCTCGAGTACGAATCCAGGGACGAACTCGCTGCTGCTGCGCATCGAGCTGCCCTGAGCTGCGCGCCGACTCAGCTCTTCGAGGGCGAGCGGTCGCGCAAGTCGTACTGCTCCCTCGCGCTCTCCACCTTCCGCATGTGCGCTTCGCCCCAAGCGTCGATGGCCGCCTCCACCGGGCTCAGGCTCCGGCCGAGCGGCGTCAGCGTGTATTCGACCCGCGGCGGAATCTCGAGGAACTGCTCTCGCGAAACGACGCCGTCCCTTTCGAGCTCTCGAAGCTGCTGCGTGAGCATGCGCTGACTCACACCTGGGATGCGCCGCTTCAGCTCGTTGAAACGGAGTGTCGTCTCACTCTCCAGAGCGAAGAGAATTGCTGGCTTCCATTTCCCGGCGAAGACGGCCAGGACGCGCTCGATCGGACAGGGACCGTCGTGACGGATGGACTTTGAGCTCATCATGTTCCTAGGTTACTACATCGTACCTACTTGACGAAGAGTAACTCAGTAGTTCGAATGCACCGTTGACGAACCACCCGCGACTGACTGCAGGAGAACCATGTACAGCTCTTCCTTCGCCGCACTGCCCCGACGCATCGGCCCCCGTCCCAGAACCACCCCGACGAACCCGCACACGCAGCTCGAGCAGAACGCTCCGGAGAGCCTCCAACGACGGACCGCGGAGTTCATGTTCAGCCTCTCCTGCGTGCGCGAGGTCCCTTCGAGGATTTCCGTGCCGGGCGCGCGCGCCATGTGGCTCCACGAAGACTGCGAAGCCGGCCCAGCCAGCGCCTTCATGGTGGGGCGTGAGTTTTGCCACTTGCACCCTCCGAGCGACGGGAGCCTTCACTTGAACCTTCCGTCGGACGTTCTGCAGGTGGCCATCGATCGGGGCTGGGCCGAGCAACACCCGCTGGCCGCTCGGGGAGTCATTCCGGCAAACGTCGCGATGGTCTACGGGCCCCGTGACGAAGAAGAGCTGCAGGTGGTTCAGCGGTTGATCGCCGAGGCGCACGCCTTCGCTCATCCGCCGACCGAAGGAGGCCGTGACCATGAGTGATCGAAGAACACCGAGGATCGAAGAGCGGTCCCTGGAAGAGCTCTACGAGCTCGCCCTGGCAGAGGGCGGTGAGCTCGTCCTCCGGGCGGGCGGCGACAAACCCGACCAGATCGACGGCTATCTCGATCCGTTCAAGGCGCGGTTCCCCGAGCTCCGCGTAACCCACAGTGTCGAGCTCAGCATCTACCACGCGCCGCGCTTCGACAATGCGCGAGCCGCCGGTGGCGAAAAGCACGTTCCCGACGTTCTCCAGCTCCAGACCCAGCACGACCTCGGCTACTACGCGGAGCACGGCCTGCTGGAGGCCTACAAGCCGATGAACTGGGACCGGGTCTACCCAGACCACAAGGATCCTCACGGCCGGTGGATCAGTCTCTACGGCGTCACCTTCAGCAACTGCTACAACGCCGAGCTGCTGACCGAAGAGCAGGCCCCGCGCGACGCCCTCGACTATCTCGACCCCTCTCTGGCGGGAAGGGTGATCTTGACCTACCCCCACAGTGACGACGCGGTGCTCTACCAGTTCTGGCACCTGGAGCAGCAGTACGGCTGGAGCTATCTGGAAGAGCTGGTAGCGACGCAGCCCACCTGGGTCCGCGGCACGGCGATGCCCTATGTCGCGATCAGCAACGGCTGGTACGCAGCGAGCTTCACCACCTTCTGGCCTTTCGAGGCCGTTCCCGAGAGTCCGACCCGATTCGCACTGCCGAAGGAGGACTTCTTCCTGACCTGGTTCCAGGGAGCGGCGATACCGAGCCAGGCGAAGCACAAGGCGGCTGCGAAGCTCTACCTCAACTGGATGCTGTCCGACGAGTTTCAATCCACCTGGCCGCAGTTCCCTTCACGGTTCGACATCAACGCCCCCGGTGGCCGGATGTCGGTGCTCCACCATCACACCTCACCCGGCGACTTTCATCGCTTCAACGTCAAGCGCGCCACGGTGGAGCGATTCCGCTCGCAGATCGAACAGCTGGTCGGGCCCATCGAAGGTCCCGACCCTTCGAAGATGGACTACTCCGTCCGTCCTGCGACGCGTGTTGAAGGGTAGGGGAGCCGAGCGGCTTCTTTCCGGTTTCCTCACGACCCGGCTTCCCCTGCTCGAGGCGCCATGCCGCTCCGAGGTGTCCACAGACTGAGAGATCGACCACCGCACCAGAGATCCGACCGTCGTCGCAGGCGGCCGAGGCCTCTCTCGCGGACGTCCCGCGCGGGCGCTCCAGGCAGGCTACGCTGTCGAGCCAGACTGCACCTGAACGACGAAGCGAAGAGGAGCGAGCAAGATGCCGAACGCCGAGGACGACTACGCGAGTTTCATGGAGGGACTGAAGCGCCGGAACCCCGGCGAGCCCGAGTTTCATCAAGCCGTCGGCGAGGTGGCGCACACGCTCCTCCCCTTCCTTCGCGAGAACCCGAAGTACCAGGAAGCCAACATCCTCGAGCGGATGACCGAACCGGATCGTGTGGTCATCTTCCGCGTTTGCTGGGAGGACGATGCCGGCAACGTGCGCACGAATCGCGCATGGCGGGTGCAGTTCAACAACTCGATCGGTCCCTACAAGGGGGGCATGCGCTTCCACCCCACCGTGACGCTATCGGTGCTCAAGTTTCTCGGCTTCGAGCAGTGCTTCAAGAACGCGCTGACCACCCTGCCAATGGGCGGCGGCAAGGGTGGCTCCAACTTCAATCCCAAGGGCAAGTCCGACCGCGAGGTCATGCGCTTCTGCCAGTCGCTGATGATCGAGCTGCATCGGCACATCGGCGAGGACACCGACGTTCCCGCCGGGGACATCGGCGTTGGCGCGCGCGAGATCAGCTACATGTTCGGGCAATACAAGCGTCTCGAGAACCGCTTCACGGGCATTCTCACGGGCAAGGGACTCTCCTTTGGAGGAAGTCTGGTGCGTACCGAGGCGACGGGCTACGGCGCGGTGTACTTCACACAGAACATGCTGGCGCACGCCGGTCTCGAGATCGAGGGGCGCAAAGCGATCGTCTCTGGCTCAGGCAACGTCGCTCTCTATTGCATGGAGAAGCTCGAGCAACTCGGCGCGGTCGCCGTGACGGCCTCCGACTCCGGCGGCTTCGTTCACGATCCTGAGGGAATTCGCGGCGAGAAGCTCGCCTGGCTGAAAGAACTGAAGGAGCAGAGGCGAGGTCGAATTCAGGAGTATGCCGAAGAGTTCGGCTGCGACTTTCACGCCAAGAAGCGTCCCTGGGGCGTCGCGGCAGATCTGGCCTTCCCGTGCGCGACTCAGAACGAGATCTCGAAGCAGGACGCGGAGGCGCTCGCCGAGAGCGGTGTCGTCGCCGTGGCAGAAGGAGCCAACATGCCGACCACTCCCGAGGCCGTGCACGTTCTCCAGGAGCGCGGAATTCTCTTCGCCCCGGGGAAAGCAGCCAACGCCGGGGGCGTCGCCGTCTCGGGACTCGAACAGAGTCAGAATGCGCTCCGCATCAGCTGGTCACGAGAGGAAGTGGATCGCCGCCTCCAGACGATCATGAGCGACATTCACGACCAGTGCGTCGCCTGGGGAGGTCGAGGCGTTGCCGTCGACTATCTGGCTGGCGCCAATCTTGCGGGCTTCGTCAAGGTCGCCGACGCGATGCTCGCCTATGGCGTGGTGTGAGGGCTCACGACGGCGATCAAAGCCACAGCGTCCTACCACCGAAAGAACGACAGCTCCGTCTCCTCCTTGACGAGGAACCCTCCCTCGACGAAGACCGGCACCGACCAGCTCTGCGACGTCGTCACGTCGTAGCTCTTGACGACTTCAAGGGTCTCAGCGTCCTGAAAGGCCAGGTCGCCCTCGGCGCTCAGAAAAGCGACGTAGGGGCGGTCCTCGAATCCGACGACGTGGGAGTTTGGACCTTCCCGGCCAGGGCCGAGACCGACCGTGGCTCCCGTGGCCGCGTTCACCGAGAACGACTGGCCCTTCTTCTTGACCGAGAAGCCGACCACGTGCTCACCCACCGCGACCGGCGTCGACATGTCGAGTGCGATCGCGTCATTCGACCAGACCGAAGTGAAGGTGCGTCCGTCGAAGTCGAGGAGCGTGAGGGGAACTTCCTCCGTGCCGACGAGAACACGGCTGCCGACTCGCACCGGAGTCATCACCTTGGAACCACCACCGCCGAGGGGGAAGCTCGCCACGACCTCTCCCGTGCCGAGCGATAGCGCCTCGACGCTCGAACTGCTCATGAAGACGACGAACGGCTCGCCATCGTGCTCGAACAGAGTCGGCGACGAGTACGACGTCTTCACGGCGGTCTCCCACAGAGCCTGTCCGGTCGAGGGATCGAGAAGCAGAGCGGCCCCGTCCTTGTTGCTCCCAGCCAAGACGAACAGGCCCCTTTCCGTCATGAGCGGTGAGACCGCCATGCCGTGACTCGGGTTCCCCCGCTCGTCGCCGCGTGGCTTCGTCCAGAGCAGCTTCCCCGACTCGAGATCGAGGGCACGCACGTTGCCTTCGAGCCCGACGACGAAGAGCCGCCCGTCTGCCGCGAGGGGCGTCGCTTGAGGGCCCTTCATGTGCTTGCGCCCCGCCATCGAGATCTTCACGGCGCCCCGGGCCCACTGACGGGACCAGACGGGCACACCCGTCTCGAGATCGACGGCGAGAACACCTTCGATGTCACCGTCGCCCCAGTGCGAAAAGGCGCGTCCGCCCTGCACGATCGGCGAGGAGTCACCGTAGCCGACCTCGATCGACCATTCCCTGGTCACGGACTCCGGCAGCGCCTTCGGCAGCGTGCTGCCGCTGACGGTGCCACTGCGGTCCGTTCCAAGAAAGCCGGTCCAGGAGTCGCCAGGATCTTCCGCGCCGAGCGCCCCTGCGAACGCGGCCACCAAGAGAGCGAGAGCTACAACAGCATTTTTCATCATCGTCTTTGCCCCTTCTTGCGGTCGGCAGCTTGCCCTCGAGAGCGAGGGGGCCGTGGAGTCGATCGTTCCATCGGCCGCGTGACTCGCACGTGAACGGTTTGCCAACACGAGCTTCACGAACTGGCGACGACGCTCTTCGGAGGGCTCGCAGAGTGCGTCGAGCGCTTCGACCGAGGAGACGGGTCCTCGGTCGACGCAGCGCCGGTCGCGCTCTGCGCCCCGCGCAGCGGCTGGAGAGCACACCGCAACGGGACGAGCTTGGAGACTCCGGCCATGCCCACTCAGAAGCTGACCGGCACCAGAAGACCTTCGATCGACAGGGCCTTGCCCGTCGACGCATCCGCCTTGATCAACGCCGCCGCAACTCTCACGTCGCGCTTGCCGACCTCGAAGGGCGCGTTGCGCTGCGTCAGGAAGCGCTGCAGCACCTTGTCCGCCCGGAAGCCGATGATCGACTCGTAAGGGCCGGTCATGCCGACGTCGGTCTGGAGCGCGGTGCCGCCCGGCAGGACCCGAGCGTCGGCCGTCGGCACGTGCGTGTGGGTTCCGAGCACCGCCGTGGCCCGACCGTCGAGGTAGAAGCCCATGGCCTGCTTCTCGCTCGTCGCCTCGGCGTGAAAGTCGACGATGCGGATCTTGACGTCGTCGCCGAGCTCGTCGAGGAGGCGGTCGGCCGCCTCGAAAGGCGACGGGAGGGCCTTCATGAAGACCTGGCCTTCGAGATTCAGCGTCGCGATCTTCACGCCCGCCGCGGTCTGGCCGACATAGACGCCGTGGCCGGGGTTCTTCTCGGGATAGTTTGCCGGGCGCAGCAGCGCTTCGGTCTCGTTGAGGAGCGCGACGCCGTCGCGCTTGTCCCAGACGTGGTTGCCCGTCGTCATGCAGTCGATCGGCAGCTCACTCAGCTCGTCGAGCACCGAGACGTTGACACCGAAGCCGCCCGCCGCGTTCTCGATGTTGACGATCGTGTAGTCCACCCGGTGCTCGTCGATGAGCGACAGCAGACTGTGCAGGAGGGCGCGCCGGCCGGGACGGCCGATGACGTCGCCGACGAAGAGGATCCGTACTTCTGACATGCGTTACCTCGCGTAGTCGACGGACCGGCTCTCGCGGATCACGGTGACCTTGATCTGGCCCGGGTAGGTGAGCTCGCTCTCGATGCGCTTGGCGATGTCGCGCGACAGCCAGGTCGCCTTCTCGTCGTTCACTTCTTCGCAGTTGACGATGACGCGAATCTCGCGGCCGGCCTGGATGGCGTAGGTCTTCTGCACGCCGTCGAAGTCGTTGGCGATCTCCTCGAGCTTCTCGAGCCGCCGCATGTAGGTCTCGAGAATCTCCCGGCGCGCTCCCGGTCGAGCCGCGGACAGCGCGTCGGAGGCGGTGACGAGGACCGCCTCCACCGTCTCGGGGTCGTAGTCGCCGTGGTGGCAGGCCATCGCGTGCACGACCTCCTCGGTCTCACCGTACTTGCGCAGCAGCTCGATGCCGAGCTCCAGATGTGTGCCCTCCATCTCACGATCGACCGCTTTGCCGATGTCGTGAAAGAGGCCCGCGCGCTTGGCGACGTGCACGTCGGCCTTGAGCTCGCCGGCCATCGACGCGGCAATGTAGGCGACCTCCTTGGAATGCTGCAGCGCGTTCTGACCGTACGACGTGCGAAAGCGGAGCCTGCCTAGGAGCTTCACCAACTCGGCGTGCACGGCGGTCAGGCTCAGCTCGAGCAGGGCCGCTTCGCCCTCTTGGAGGACCTTGGTGTCGAACTCGCTCTTCACCTTGTCGGCGACCTCCTCGATGCGCGCCGGATGGATCCGGCCGTCGGAGACGAGGCGCTCCAGGGTGACGCGAGCAATCTCACGACGGTACGGATCGAAGCCGCTGAGGATGACCGCTTCGGGTGTGTCGTCGACAATCAGATCGACCCCGGTAGCCATCTCGATCGCGCGGATGTTGCGACCTTCACGACCGATGATGCGGCCCTTCATGTCGTCGTTCGGCAGCATGACGACCGACACGGTGGTCTCGTTGACGTAGTCCGAGGCGGAGCGTTCGATCGCCATGCTGATGATGCGCTGCGCTTCGCGGTGGGCCTTTTCCCGCGCTTCGTCTTCGAGCTTCTTGACGAGATTCGCGGCGTCGATGCGAGCCTCTTCCTCGAGGGACGTGACGAGCTCGTCCTTGGCCTGCTGGGCGGTCAGGCCGGCAGCCTTCTCTAGACGGCGCCGCTGCTCCTCGGTGAGCTCGCGCAGCGCTTCGCGGTCGCTCGCCAGAGACTGCTGCTCGCCGTCGAGCTGCGTGCGTCTCTCCGCGAGCTGTTCGCTCTCGCGCTCCAGCCTCCGCACCATCTCTTCGCTCTCGGACTCACGCCCGGCGAGCTGGCGTTCACGCTGTTCCAGCTCGCTGCGCTTCTTGGCGCCCTCGGCTTCGAGCTCGCTGCGGGTTTCGAGCATGGTCTCGCGCGCCGCGATCTCGGCTTCTCGTCGCTTCGACTCACTCTCCCGCCTCGCCTCTTCGGTCAGCCGCTCACGCTCTTTGTGAGCGGACGCGACGATGCGACGGCCCTCCCGGCGAGCCAGGAGGATCCAGATCAGCGGAGCGAGGACCGACGCGACGACGATCGCCACCGCCACCACAATCTGGTTGTCCATCCTCTCCCCTTCGAGGGGGCGGCGATCAAGCGATTGCAGAAAGAGAAGGTCGCATCCCCCGCGACGTCAACGCGGGCACGTCTGTCTCTAGAACCAGACAGGCACTAGGTGGGTGCCCTCTCTACGAGCCGTTAGCGTCCCAGTACGAGCTGGGCTGGCACAGGCCACGCGGGATCCGGGCTCCCTAAGCAAAAGTGTTGGTTCTACGATACGTAAGGCCCGTCGTCGCGAACCCACAGGGGATGCAACCTTGGAAACGTACACCTGGTTCTTCAATCCAGGCTATTTCGATCGGCAGCTCCGATAGCTCAGCGCGCCAGCGCTCCCTCGAGCTCATCGGCCAGTCCGGTCACTCTTTCTACTAGTTCACTCGATACGCCGCCCGCCGTGTCACCTCCCGCACTCCGCGCGCGGTACAGCTCCTCGGCGATGTTGAGGGCCGCGAGGATCGCGACCTTCGTGGTGTCCACCGTGGCGGACTGAGTTGCGACGTCTCTCATCTTCGAATCGACGAGACCCGCCAACTGCTTCAGTTCCTCGCTCTGGTGCTCACTGCGGAGATGGTAGGTCGCCCCGAAAATCTCTACTTCGAACGCCGTCGACACAAGGAAGCTCCTCAAGCAGTTGGACGAGGCGTAAACCCCGTCGAATCTGCGCAATATAGCATGAGGTCTATCCGCAGCACCGCCGCGTGCGACAAGGAACGTCACCTCCGTCGCTCGGCGACGACGGCTCCGTCGACCCCGCCGGGGCCGAGGGCTGTTCAGCCTTCCTCGGTGAAGTCGATCAGCTTCTGCAGCCCGTCGGCGAGTCCGCTGACCCGGTCTGCGAGGCCTTGGCGCTCCGCATCCCAGGCTTCGGCATCGCCGGCGGACGCCTCGAGACCTTCGACCTGCTTTTCGAGCTCACCCACCCGCGAGCTGAGCTCCGCATTCTGCTCTCGCAGAGTGCGAATCGTCTCGCCAGCGGTCTGCACTAGCTCTTCGAGGCGCTCGAGCGCTTCGATCTCGGGCGACGCTGCCTCTTCGGCCACCGTCAGGCAGCCTGCTCTTTGGCCATCGCGGCGAGGGCGCTGAACGCTGCCTCTTCACGAACCGCGAGGTCGGCGAGCATCTTGCGGTTGATGTCGCATCCGGCGGCCTTGAGGCCCGAGATGAAGCGGTTGTAGCTGATGCCATGCTGGCGCGCCGCGGCGTTGATGCGTACGATCCAGAGCGAGCGCATTTCACGCTTGCGTGCGCGACGGTCTCGATAGGCGAACTGGCCGGAGCGCTCGACCGCCAGTTTGGCGATGCGGTGCGCTTTCGACTTCGTTCCGTAATAGCCGCGGGCTTCTTTGAGCAGCTTGCGACGACGTTGGGCGCGCTTGGCGCCACGCTTGACTCTTGCCATGGGAGAACCTCGTTTTCAGTTGTGGTGAGGGTGGCGCTGGACAGGTTCGTTCCAGTGAGCCGACCCAGAGTCCGCGGCCTGTGTGGGCACGGAGTATGTTCGGGAATCTCCCTTAGGAGATCATCGCGCGCAGGTTGGCAGCAAACTGCCCACCGACGATCGCGCTCTTGCGCAGCTTGCGCTTCCGCTTCTGCGACTTCTTGGTGAGGATGTGGTTCATCATCGCGTGATTGCGACGAACCTTGCCCGAGCCGGTGACCTTGAACCGCTTGGCAGCACCCTTGTGTGTCTTTTGCTTCGGCATTGTTTGAATCTCTTCGTCTGAATCTCTAGGTGCGAGGCGCCATTTGCAAGGCGCACGAGACCCTCCGGGTCTTGAAGACGAGCGGGCAGACTACCACGGAAGTGTCCTGCCGGGGTGAAACCGAAAGAGGCGAAAGATCCACCGCCGCAAAGGCGCACGAGGCGAGCGCAACCTTCTTCACGAGACTCGTATACTCATTTTGAGTATACGAATGCGAAACCTCCTGAAAAACCTCGAGCTCTACGTCCTTCTCGCTCTCGCGCGCGGTCCGCTGCACGGCTACGGCCTGGCGACGCAGATCGAAGACGACAGCGACGGCCAGTTGAAACCCTTGCCCGGCAACCTCTACGTCGTGCTCAAGCGGCTCCAGCAGGGCGGCCTCGTCCGCCCCCTGGAAGCGGGCCCGCGGGAAGCCAAGAAACGAAGGGCCTACGAGCTGACCGATCTCGGTCAGCGCCGGCTCGCCGCGGAATCGGAGCGTATGGCGACCTTCGCACGGACCGCCGATCTGCGTTTCTCACCCGGAGAGGAGCAAGGATGACACCGGTCGATCTCCCTCGCAGCAGATGGTACCAACGGCTCGTAAGGCTTCTCCCACCGGATCATCGCCGCGAGTTCGGCGAAGAGATGTGTCGTCTCTACGAGGAGCTGGAGGAGGACGCGCGTCATCGATCCGACGATGGCAGGGGCGGCCATCTCACGGCATTTCGCGCTCGCGCCACGCTCGACCTCTTGACGACCGTCGTTCGCGCCTGGTGCTCGCCCGACCTGCGCGGCCGACGAGCGCCACGCTCGACTCCCACCGGCCTGCGCAGCCTGGCGCTATCGGCACGAAGTCTCCGTCGGACCCCACTCTTCACAGCGATCACCGTCTCCACACTGGCTCTCGGCATTGGTGCCAACGCTGCTCTGTTCAGCGTCGCCTATGGAGTCCTGCTGCGCCCGCTCGGTCTCGAGCGGGCCGAGGACCTCACGGTCGCCGTTCTCCACCGAGAGGGTCAGCCGGGCGATGTCTCCGGACTTCACCCGGCGTACCTGGAGGATCTGCGCGGACACCTCGGATCCACCTCCCCGATCGAGCGCATCGGCGCGTACCTCTTCGAGTCGGGAACGCTTCTTCAAGACGACCAGGCCGTCGAAATCTCCTCGGCGGTCAATGGAGACCTCGACTTCTTCCAGGCTCTCGGCGCGCGGCCGAGACTCGGACGTCTACCAACCGCTGAAGATGAGGTGCAAGGCCGGATCGCTCCGGTCTGTCTGATCAGCACCTCCCTGTGGGCCTCCAGGTTCGGCTCCGACCCCGGGATCCTCGGTCGCACGCTGAACATCGACGGCACTCCCATGACCGTCCTGGGCGTTCTGCCCGGCGCGGCGCCTCTGCCGCAGGCAGGGATCGATCTCTGGCGACTGCAAAGCTGGGATCTGGAGGATCGCCGTCTCTACGGCAGGCTCCAGGTCCTCGTCCAGCGGTCGCCGGAGACCACTACCGTCGCCGCCACCGACCGCCTCGCAACGGCGACGCGCGCGCTCGCCGACAGCCATCCGCGCTTTGACGGATACACCTTCTCGCTGACGGACTTTCGCGAAGCGCTCGTCGGCACCGTGCGCCCCTCGATCCTCCTGGCTTTCGCGGGCGTCGGCCTCTTGCTCCTGATCGCCTGCGCGAACATGGCCAACCTGCTGCTCGCCAGGGCCTCGGGGCGCGAACGCGAGATCGCCACGAGGCGGGCGCTCGGCGCTCAGGCGCGACAGGTCTTCGCAACGACGCTGGGCGAAAGCCTCCTGCTTTCGGCTCTAGGGGGCGCTCTGGGCGTGCTCTTCGCCCTTGGCGTTCAACAGCTGCTTCTGGCTCTCGCGCCGCCGGGGCTCCCGCGACTCGACGCCGTGCGCATCGACCTACCGGTGTTGGCTTTCACGACGCTCGTCAGCTTGATCGCCGGGCTGTTCTTCGGCGTGGCGCCCGCGCTGCACGCGCTGCGGCTGGACCCGATCCGCAGCCTCCGCGCCAGTTCGTCCGGACCCGGGGCCATGCGCTTGCGACACGCGCTGCTCGTCGTCCAGCTCGCCGTCGCCGTCGTTCTCCTGAGCGGCGCGACGCTCATGACACAGACCCTTCTGGCGCTGGGATCCGTCGAACCCGGCTTCCGCCTGGGTGGCGTCGGCGGCGCCCGCATCTACCTCGACGACGACGCCTATACGGACGACGTCGCGGAGGCGACCTACTTCGAGCAGCTTCTGCAAGAGCTCGGAGCGACCCCAGGGATCGAAAGCGTCGGACTGACCTCTGGCCTGCCCCTCGATCCCGTGACGATCGACTACGACCTGCCGTACAGGCTGCCCGGACAAGACGACTCGGAGGAGATCACGCAGGCCTTCTTCCGCACGGTCTCGGAGGGCTACTTCGAGACGATGGGCATGACGCTCCTCAAGGGACGTACCTTCGACGGCTCCGAGCGTGCCGGCGGCGAGGGCGTCGCCGTGATCAACGCGCACTTCGCGCGACAGGCCTGGCCGCGGGGCAATGCAGTGGGCGAGTCGTTTCTGCTCTACGGCGGGTCGCGGCAACTTCGCGTCGTCGGGGTCGTCGACGACGTGCGCTTCTCCGGCCCGGCGGCGAGCATCAAGCCTGAGTTCTTCGTGCCCTTCCGCCAGCAGACCTACGGCGCGATGACCGCGGTGGCGCGCTCCACCCCGGCGAACCGTGCATCAGCAGTTCGGGCAGCGGCAGCCGTGCGCGAAGCCGCTCTCGTCGTCGATCCCCGGCAACCGGTGAACAGCGTCTTCACCCTCGAAGGCCTGTCGAGCGGCGCCGTCGCGACGGAGCGCTTTCTCGCAATCCTGCTGGCCACTTTCGCAACTGTGGCGCTGCTCCTCTCGGGAGCCGGTATCTACGGCGTCTTCAGCTACTGGGTCCACCAGAGTCGCTGGGAGCTCGGCCTGCGTCGAGCGCTCGGAGCGAGCCGGCAGGGCATCGTGCTTCTGGTGCTGCGGCGCAGCCTCGGCTTCGGCGGCCTGGGTCTGGTCCTCGGCCTGGCAGCGAGTCTGGTCTCCGCTCGACTCCTCACCGGCTTCCTCTTCGGAGTCGCACCCACGGAGCCCACGGCGGCTCTGGTCGTCGCCGCCGTGCTCCTCGCAACCGCTCTGCTCGCCGCCGTTTTGCCGGCGCGCCGCGCGGCGCACGTGGCACCGCGCACGTCTCTCGACGGCGGCTAGAGACGGCGCGCCCGAAAATCAGAGCTCGAGCGACCGAGCCTCGAGCTTGGGCTGAACGCCTTCCAGCCAGTCGGGGACCGACAGGCTGCCCAGGTCGACGCCATCGCGCTGACGCACCGCGACGGTGCCCGACTCCACCTCCCGCTCACCGACGATGAGCATGTAGGGCACCTTCTGGAGCTGCGCTTCGCGGATCTTGTAGCCGAGCTTCTCGCTCCGCACGTCGACCTCGGCGCGCAGGCCCGCATCCTCCAGCTGCTTCTGCACATCGCTCGCGTAGTCGAGGAAGCGATCCGAGACGGGGATGACCATCGCCTGCACCGGCGACAACCACGCAGGAAAGGCACCCGCCGTGTGCTCGATGAGAATGCCCATGAAGCGCTCGACCGATCCGAGCATGGCTCGATGGATCAGCACCGGTACGTGCTCGTCGCCGTCGGCTCCGACGTAGCTGAGCTCGAAGCGCTCGGGCATCTGATAGTCGAGCTGGATGGTGCCGAGCTGCCAAGAGCGACCGAGCGCGTCGAACGCCTGAAAGTCGATCTTGGGGCCGTAGAAAGCGCCGTCGCCCTCGTTGATCTCGTAGTCGAGACCAGCGCCGTCCAGAGCCGCCTTCAAAGACGACTCCGACTTTTCCCACATCTCCTCCGTTCCGAGCGACTTCTCCGGACGCGTCGAGAGCTCGATCTGCACGTCGTCGAAACCGAACGTCGCGTAGATCGAGCGGATCGTCGCGACGAGTCCCAGCACCTCTCCCTCGATCTGCTCCTCGGTGCAGAAGACGTGCGCGTCGTCCTGGCAGAAGGTGCGCACCCGGGTCAGGCCCGAGATGACACCGCTCTTCTCCCAGCGGTGCAGCCGCCCGAAGTCGGCGTAGCGAACCGGCAGCTCGCGGTAGGAGCGCAGCCGCGTGCCGAAAATCAGGCAGTGGCCCGGACAGTTCATCGGCTTGACCGCGAATTCGCGATCGTCGAGATCGACGAAGAACATCGACTCCTTGTAGTTGTCCCAGTGGCCCGAGCGGTGCCAGAGCTCGACGTCGAGCACCTGCGGCGTGCGCACCTCCTCGTAGCCGTCCTTCTTAATGAGACCGCGTACGTAGTTGGCGAGCTCGTTGTAGACGATCGTGCCCTTCGGGTGGAAGAAGGGGCTGCCCGGAGCGTGCGGGGAGAAGCTGAAGAGGTCGAGCTCCGGGCCGATACGGCGATGGTCGCGAGCCGCGGCCTGCTCCATGCGCTCTTCGTAGGCGGCCATCTCTTCCTTGGAGGCGAACGCGGTGCCGTAAATGCGCTGCAGCCGTTCGCCCTGCTCGTCGCCACGGTAGTAGACGCCCGAGCTTTCGAGCAGCTTGACCGCACCGATCTGCTTCGTGTTCTGGGCGTGCGGGCCACGGCACAGGTCGACGAAGCCGCCGTGCTTGAAGAGCGTGATCGTGTCGCCTTCGGGAATGTCCGCCAGACGCTCGATCTTGAGCGTCTCTCCCATGTCGGTGAAGATGCGCTCGGCCTCTGCCCGATCGACCTCGACGCGCTCGACGCCGTGATTCTGCTTGATGATCTGGCGCATCTTCTTCTCGATCGCTTCGAGATCTTCGGGGGTGAAAGCGCGCGGAAAGCGAAAGTCGTACTGGAACTTCTCGCTGTGATCGACGCGACCGACATCGACCTCGGCCTCCGGCCACAGCTGTTTCACCGCATCGGCGAGCACGTGCTCGGCCGTGTGACGGATGAAGTCGCCGGCCTCGGTATCCCGGGTCGTAAAGAGACGGAACGCTCCGCTCGCGGTGAGCGGCGTGCGCAGATCGACCGGCTCACCGTCGAGCTCGGCACCGACGGCTGCCCGAGCGAGTCCCGGACCGATCGCCTGTGCGATTTCGAGAGGAGTCGTTCCCGTCTCGGCTTCGCGAACAGAGCCATCGGGAAGGGTGAGCTGGAGTGTTGAGTCCGACATGGTCGAAGTCCCATGAGTCGTTGAAACGGCCGCTGCCGCAAGAGTCCCGAGATCCTATGAGGGATTGGTCCGCGATGCGAGGTTCTTGGGCCTCCGATCGGGCTCTCCGCGTTGACAGTTCCGAGGGGTGCTTGCTACTGTCTCCGGCCTTACGACGGTGTTCGAAGACCCGTAGCTCAGTTGGTTAGAGCGCTACGTTGACATCGTAGAGGTCAGCGGTTCGAGTCCGCTCGGGTCTACCAAGCCGTCCGTCAAAACCGGGCCCGCCCCTGGGCACATGCAGGCGCTTAGCTCAGCTGGTTAGAGCGCTACCTTCACACGGTAGAGGTCAGCGGTTCGAGTCCGCTAGCGCCTACCAAGGGCGGACGCGCGAAGCCGGGCGTCGGTACTTCCCACCGGGCGCCTGCGCGACGACGGCACCCCGACCGACCCGGCAAGCGACCGAGCAGCGCCCGTCTCCCTGCGCCGTCCCTCGTCGCCAAGCCGTCCGCCACAGACGGGCACGCCGGTGCTAGCGTCCACTCCATGGTCACCCTCGAGGAAATCAAGGAAGCCCGGGAGCGCATTCGCGACCGCATCTACGAGTCGCCGCTCGCCAAGTCGGAGTTCTTCTCCAACCACTGCGGCTGCAAGGCCTTCTTCAAGCTCGAGAACCTGCAGATCACGGGCTCTTTCAAGGAGCGCGGAGCCCTCAACAAGATTCTCACGCTCAGCAATGCCGAACGCGAGAGCGGCATCATCACGGCGTCGGCCGGCAATCACGCGCAGGCCGTCGCCTACCACGCTCACCGCCTCGGCATCGACAACACCGTGGTCATGCCCAAGCGGACGCCGCTGATCAAGGTGCAGAACACGCGCAACTTCGGCGGCAACGTGGTGCTCGAAGGCGACAACTTCGACGCCGCCTACCAGCACGCCAAGACGCTCGAAGCCGAGCGCGGTCTGACCTTCGTGCATCCCTTCGACGACGACGCGGTGATCGCCGGCCAGGGCTCGATCGCTCTCGAGCTGATGGAGCAACAGCCCGATCTCGAAGTGATCATCGTGCCGATCGGCGGAGGCGGTGTCATCGCCGGCATTGCGACGGCGTACAAGGCGCTCAGGCCGGAGGTCCACATCGTCGGCGTCGAAACGACCCAGCTCCCCTCGATGCGCCAGAGCGTCGAGGCGGGAGAGCGGCTGTCGCTGCCGCCTGCCCACACCATCGCCGACGGCATCGCGGTCAAACGCCCGGGCGAACGCACGCTCGAGATCGTGCGTCGCTGCGTCGACGAGATCGTGTTGGTCGACGAGGAAGAGATCGCCAACGCGATCCTCCTCCTCCTCGAGCGCGAAAAGACGGTCGCGGAAGGCGCCGGAGCCACGCCGCTGGCGGCTCTCTACAACGGCCACGTCGAGGCGGCGCGAGGCAAGAACACGGCGATGGTTCTGTGCGGCGGCAACATCGATGTCAACCTGCTGTCGCGCATCATCGAGCGCGGCCTGATCAAGGATGGCCGGTTGATTCGGCTGCAGATCACGGTCCCTGACCGCCCCGGTGCACTCGCCGGGATTCTCGGCGAGGTCGCGCGTGCCGAAGCCAACGTGCTGGAGATCCACCACCATCGCGCCTTCTCCGATCTCGGTCTCGGCGAGGTCGACATCGAGCTCCGGCTCGAGACGCGCGGCGAGGATCACGCGCGCGAGATCATCGAGCAGCTCTCGGGAACCGGCTGCGTCGTCCACGCGAACGTCGTACCGGCAGCGTCTCGCCGTTTCGGCGGCTGATTTCGCAAAGCCGTCCTTCGCCCCGTGGTCCTTCGTTCGCGGGCCTCGGACTGCTATCCTCCTACGCGCAGTGAACGACGACCCTCCTGAACCGAGCGGCTCGCTGGACCTCCACGAGCCTTCCCCGTTCTCGGCCCGCATCGCACGCCGCGCCCGCCGCGTCCGGTGCCGAGCCTCGAAGACGCTAGGGGCTTGATGAAGAACTCCCGTAGTGCTGAGCGCAGGGATCTGCGCTCTCTGTTCTCACCGAGACCGAGGAGGGCGATGCGGTGCTATCGTCGACGAGGTTCGGCGAGGACAGAGGGCGCAAACCCCTGCGCCCTTCGGGTTTGCGCGGCGCGGGCCGATCTTTGGCACGGCGCACGCTCGACGTTGACACCGCATCGACTTCGCGCACGGCGCACCAAATCTCGACCCGCGGCGCACAAACTCAGCGCTGCGGGAGTTCTTCATCAAGCCCCTGGAGCCGCGCGCGGCTCTCGCTTACGCCTATGACCGCATACGCCCTCGTGGCCTCCGGTTCGCCGCTGGGACCGCTGGAGATCAACCCCGTGACCGGCGTTCTGCTGGCCGGTTTCCTGGTGTTCCTCAACGGCTTCTTCGTGGCCGCAGAGTTCGCACTGGTCAAGGTGAGACCGACGCAGCTCGACGCCTACACGGACTCGCGTCGCGGCCGGGTCGCCGACCATATGGTCGAGCACCTCGACGCGTATCTCTCCGCCACACAGCTGGGCATCACTCTGGCCAGCCTCGGCCTCGGATGGGTCGGCGAGCCAGCCGTCTCACGACTCATCGAACCACTACTGGCCGCGGTGGGCCTCGGCACCCCCGCCGTCGTTCACACGGCGAGTCTGGTCGTCGGCTTCAGCATCATCAGCATGCTGCACATCGTGCTCGGCGAGCTTGCCCCGAAGTCGCTCGCGATCCGTAAGCCCGAACCGACGAGTCTCTGGGTGGCGATACCCCTCTTCGCCTTCTACAAGGTCACCTTCCCCGCCATCTGGCTGCTGAACCAGATGGCGAACGCGATCCTCCGCCTCGTCGGCATCGCGCCGGTGACCGAAGGTGAGCTGGCGCATAGCGAGGAAGAGATCCGTCGCCTGCTCGCTTCGCACGAGGACGCGGAAATCGGCGACGAGAAGCGGGAGCTGCTGGACAACATCTTCGAGTTGTCGGAGCGCACCGCGCGCCAGGTGATGGTGCCGCGGGCCGATGTCGTCTTTCTCGACACCGAGGCGCCGATGGACGAGAACCTGACGCTCGCCAAGCGTTCCGGACACACGCGTTTTCCGCTCTGCGAGCGGGAGCTCGACTCGGTGCTGGGCCTGGTGCACATCAAGGATCTCTTCCGCGCCGACGAAATGCCCGAGTCACTCGACGAGGTCCGCCGTGAGGCGCTGTTCGTGCCCGAGACGCAGTCGCTGGAGCAGCTGCTGCGTCGGATGAAACGCTCGCACATTCACATGGCCGCGGTGCTCGACGAGTACGGCGGGGTCTCCGGTATCGTCACCCTCGAGAACGTCATCGAGGAGATCGTCGGCGAGATCCAGGACGAGTTCGACTTCGAGCGTCCGGAGCTGGTCGAGCTCGGCGATGGCGTTTACAGGATCCTCGGATCGATGCTCGTCGAGGAGGTCGAGGAAGAGCTCGATCTCGACCTCGGCGACGATCGCGACGAGGACACGCTCGCCGGCGTCGCCCTCTCGGAGATCGGGCGCCGCGCGCGCGTCGGCGACACCGTCGACTTCGGTCCTCTCGCCCTCGAGATCCTCGAGGTCGAACAGAACCGCATCCTCTCGCTCAAGGTCACGGTCGACCGCACGCAGACGGTCAGCGAGGCGTAGTCGCGGCGCGGGCGATCCACTCGGAAGGGTCGCTGGCCATGGCGGCGAGTGTCTTGGCAAATGTCCCGCGCAGATCCTCGTTCGGAAAGAGCTCGACCTCGACGTCGGGAATCACGCCGACGCCTTCGAACGACTGACCTGACGGATCGAGAACACGCTGGTAGGAGAGCGTGACGAGCAGTCCTTCCGGCAGCGGCTTCGGCAAGAGCGAGGAGAGACCACCTCGCGTCGTGCCGCCCACATGGACCACGTGAGGCAACGACCTCATCATCACGGCGAAGCATTCCGCGGCGCTCGCCATGACCTCGCTCGTCAGGAGGAGAACGGGGCGTTCCTCCTTGCCGACCGGGTCGACGAACACCGTGCGACGCGGAGAGCCGGCCTCCTCGTAGGCGATCACCGGCCGGCGCTCGTCGGCGAAGAACGAGGTGGCGAGAAGAGCTGCAGCGTCGCTCCCGCCACCGTTGAGCGCGACGTCCACGACAAAAGCCTGAGCCGACTCGAGCTCGCTCTTCATCGTCTTGAGGGCCTCCTCGAAGGCGGCATACTGCTCGGGGCGCGACAGAGCCTCCTCGGTGAAGCCGCCAAAGCGCACAACGCGCACATAGCCGACCTCGCCGAGGCTGCCCCACTCGAGCGCCCCTGCGGCGCCGGTGCGCAACGCACCGCCGTCGATCAGGTCGCCAACCGAAGCAAGGACGCCGCGGTGCCATCTCGCAACGAACTCCGATTCGGTGTTTTCCCGAGGGGAGCGCTGCCAGTGCTCGGCGAGTCGCTGGCGCAGCTTGGGCCGACCGGCGTTGAAGCTGCGTTCTCCGAGGCGAAGGTTGAGATGACCGTCGCCAAAGTCACCGAACATCTCTTCCAGAACGGAAAACAGCTCATCCTCGCTCGAGACGCCCCGGCCACGCTCCTCGAAGAGCTTCCGCCGCGCCGACCAGTCGACGCCGCGCTCGGCGAAGAAGGCGTAGTGCTGATCGAAGGCCCGCACGACGAGCTCGTAGAGTTCGCCGAACTCCCACACTCTCGGCAACTTCAGGCAGACGGGCGGCAGCTCCTTGCGACGTTCGAAACGCTGCGAGAGCTGAAGGAGCTGGGGCCAGTTCCGATAGTCGTAGTAGGCCGTCTCCAGCGCCTCGCCGACGGGCCGCGCGAGCGCGTACTCGGGCACGACTCCGGTGTCCGCGAAGCAGTCTTCGCCGAGCCGGTGGTAAACGGCGTACGAGCCGTCCTCACGCCACTTCAGCCAGTGGGAAGTGCCGGGATTCTCCCAAACGGTCCCGCGCAGCTCCTCAGGAGAGCCCTGAGAGACGGACCACCAGTCGGCCGCCGGCTCGCTTTCCAGCCCCGCCCCGCAAGCGGCCGTGAGGATGCAGGCAAGCGCGAGCGGGGCAAGCACGGTGCTCACCGGCTGCCGCACACGTCCCACGGCTTCCTCAGGCGTCCTCGAGCAGCTTGCTCACCGCTTCGACGACCGACTCTCTGGCGACATCCTGGCGCCCCTTGGAGCGACGGTCGGACACCTCGATCTGACCGTTGGCGAGCGACTTCGCACCGATGACGACGCGTACCGGGAAGCCGACGAGATCCGCGTCCTTGAACTTCACTCCGGGACGCTCGTCGCGATCGTCGAAGAGAACGTCATAGCCCGCGTCCTTGAGTTCGCCGTAAATCTCCTCGGCGGCCGCTACGACCGTCTCGTCCTTCGAGTTGAGGGCGACGACGAGCACCTCGAAAGGTGCCAGCGGACGCGGCCAGATGATGCCGTCCTCGTCGTGGTTCTGCTCGATGCAGGCGGCGATCGTGCGACTCACGCCGAAGCCGTAGCAGCCCATCGTCATCGGCTTCTCTTCGCCTTCGCCGAAAGAGAAGGTGCAGCCCATCGGCTCGGAGTAGACGGTGCCCAGCTTGAAGATGTGGCCCGACTCGACGCCGCGACTCTCGACCAGAGTCGAGGAGCAGCGCGGGCACGGATCGCCGCCGCCGACCTGTACGACGTCGACCCAGCGCGCCGGTTCAGCGTCTCTGCCCCAGGTGACGCCCTGAAGATGGGTGTCGGCGGCGTTCGCACCGCTGATGAACGCCTTCAGCTCTCGCACCGACTCGTCGGCCATCAGAGTCACGCCCTCGAGGCCGACGGGCCCGGCGAAGCCGACCGGTGCGCCGGTGACCTCCCGAACCTGCTGCTCGCTGGCCAGGCGCACGAAGGTGGCGTCCAGCTCGTTGCCGAGCTTGACTTCGTTGACGTCGCGATCGCCGCGCAGGACGACGGCGACGATGCCCTGATCGGTTTCGTAGAGCAGCGTCTTGACCAGCGTCTCGATCGGCACGCCGAGGTGTTCGGCGACCTCCGCACACGAGGACATGCCCGGCGTCGGCACTTCGGTCGCCTCGGCGGCGGGCTCCGTCTCGGGCGCGACGAGCTCCGTCGTCGCCTTTTCGACGTTCGCCGCGTAGCCGCACTCGTCGCAATGCACGATCGCGTCTTCGCCGGTCTCCGCAAGCACCATGAATTCGTGAGACCACGAGCCGCCGATGGCGCCCGAATCGGCCTCGACCACGGTGTAGTTCAGCCCACAGGCTTCGAGGATGCGGCAGTAGGCGGCATGCATCGCTTCGTAGGCTTCGTGCAGGCTGTCGTCGTCCGCATGGAACGAGTAGGCGTCCTTCATCAGGAACTCGCGGCCGCGCATGAGGCCGAAGCGCGGACGGATCTCGTCGCGGAACTTCGTCTGGATCTGGTAGAGGTTCACCGGCAGCTGACGGTAGCTGCTGATGTCGCGCCGCACGACGTCGGTGATGATCTCTTCGTGCGTCGGACCGAAGCAGAAGTCGCGGTCGTGACGGTCGCGGATGCGCAGCAACTCCTTGCCGTACTTCTGCCAGCGACCCGACTCTTCCCAGAGCTCTGCGGGCTGCACGGCCGGCATGGCGAGCTCCGCCGAGCCGGCGACCTCCATCTCACGACGCACGATCGTCATCAACTTCTGGATGCTGCGCCATGCCAGGGGCTGATACACGTAGATGCCCGCGGCCATCTTGCGCAGCATGCCGGCGCGAGACATCAGCTGATGGCTGACGACCTCGGCGTCCGAGGGGACTTCTCTCGAAGTGAACAGATAGAAGTTGCTCCAACGCATGGTTCTTTCCTCGGTCGCGGGTGCGACCTGTTGGGCGATCGTCGGGACGGTCGCGACGTCGCCAGTCGATTCAGTCCAGACCGGCTGAGCGGTGGCTCACACCTTACTGGCCCTTCATGGGTCTTGGGAGGGGTTTGTTGGCTGTGGATCGGCGGAGCGTTCCACCATCACGGCACCCGACGGGGACACTTGACGGGGACGCGCTTCGCCCGGATCGGTGGCGGACGGACTTGGATCCGATTCCCGCGTCGGCACGGCCAGGCACCAGGACGTGCCGACCCTCACCGAGCCGCCTCAGCGAGCGCAGGCGGGGTCTCCACCAGCGCGAGCGCGCCGCCACTAGTCGTCTTTGTGCACGCCCTTGAGGATCCTGGCGGAGTCCTTCATGAACTCCATCATCGTGCCTTCGAGCTGACCGTCCCGCTCGTCGAGACGCCGGGCGTGATCGAGCACGTCCTTGGCGCGGTCCTCTTCGCCCGAAGCGATCAGGGCCATGCCCAGATGGGTCATCGTCGTGGCTGAAGGCGCTGCCTCCGTTGCCTTACCGAGGCAGTCGACGGCGTCGCGGAACTCTTCGCGCTTGTAATGCACCCAGCCGAGGGCCGCGAGCGAGAACTGCTTGAGCTCTTCCGGTGAGCATTCGAGCGAACGCCGGGCGAGTTCCAGCGCTTCGTCGAGGTCTTCCTCCATCTCGGCCAGGTTGTAGGCCATCTCGTAGTAGGCGATCGCCTTGGAGAAATCGGACGATCCCTCGTCGAGCAGACGCTGGCCGAGGCGGTTGCCTTCCATGAACTTGCCTTCGCCCCGCAGCGCCTCGATGAGGGTCGCGTAGGCCGTCGCGCGCAGCATCTCGCCCGGATCGAGATCGAGGATCTTCTCGGTGATCGCTCGGATCTCCTGGCTGCGTCCGAGATGCAAGCAGGTCACCGCATAGGACATGAGCAGCGTCGGGCTCTCCGGGTCCTGCACGAGCGCTTGGCGATAGAAAGCCAGCGCGTCCTTGGTCTCACCCCTGCCCGCAGCCTCCTCGGCACGCTGCGCCAGATCGGTGACCTCCTGGCTCACCTCGGGCAGAGCGACGACGGCGTGGCCGCTCAGGTAGCGAACCAGGTCCTGGTAGCGCATCTTCTTGGGATTGAGCTGCTGCGCCTGACGGAAGGCATCGAGCGCCTTGCGCGTCCAGCGGCGGTCCAGATAACAGAGCCCCAGGAGGTGGAAGCACTCTTCGAAGCCGGGATCCAACTTGAGCGCTTCGTTGAGCTCCCGGATCGCCGGTTTGAGCTTGCCCATCTCGTAGTAGCAGCTGCCGAGCAGGTAGTGCGCCTGCGGCACGGAGTCGAGGGGCACGGCCTTCTCGAGGTAGACGACGGCACGAGCGAGGTTGCCCTGACCGGCATAGGTGGCCCCAAGGCTGAAATGCGGAAGAAAGGCATCTGGATAGAGAGCGACCGCCCGCTTCAAGAGCTCCTCGGCCCGTCGGTTCTCACCGCGCTGGTGATGAATCACGCCGCTGTAGACAAGGCCCTCGTAGTGATCCGGCTTGACCTGGAGCACACGCGAGAAGAAGTGGAGAGCCTGGTCGGGGCGTCCTTCGTGGAAGTACGACTCCCCCAGGAAATGGCCCAGCTCGTAGTTCTCGCGGTGGAGCTTGAACGCCGAGGCGAGAGCGTCCATCGCCTTTTCGAGATTGAAGGCGTAGAAGCCGTACTCGGCCTCGTCGAGAAGGCGGAGGAAGACGTCGCGCTTGTCGCCATCGTAGAGCGCAGCGATGCGGTTCTTGTTTTCGCTGAATCGCTCACGCTTCTCGAGAGCGAGCAGCTGGTAATCCATTTTGGACTCCCAGAGATCGCTCCACTCTTCGGCGTGCACGATGCTCTTCTGCTCGAGAAGGTCCCGCACCGTCGCCAGCCCGGCGTGGTTGATGAGGATGTTCTCCTCCTGCTTGTGCACGGCTCCGAGGATGTTGCGAACGGTCTCGCCCGTGCGCTTGAGAACCTCCTCGAGGATCGAGATGCGCTCGAGTAAATGCTCGTCGAAGGAAAAGCTCTCGGAGCCTTCTTCGAAAGCCTCCTCTTCCTCCGCCGCAGCTCCGCCCGAGATCACCAGCAGCTTGTGCTGACAACGACTGCAGAACTCGGCGTCGTCGTGATTGGCGGCGCCGCAGACCTGGCACAGCACGAGGCGACCTCCCGGTGATGGCTGCCCGGATGGGTGGTGAGTGGAGGGAAGAATGAGCTGCCGAGCGGCTCGAGAGTCGCGAAAAACTCCCGGAATCACTGGCAAAACGCTCGTCCGCAGCGTACGAAAAACCGCGAGCTTGGGTCAAGCTGAAGGGTCTTGGGCCGTGACTTCCCGCAAGTTCATGAAACTGAAGGACTTGGCTCGCCTTGACCGAATCGGCTGATCAAAGCCGCACCGACCCCGACGAGGCTGACGACCGTCCAGACCCCCGTTCCGAGGTACGGAGTCATCTTCACCGTGCTCAACAGCACGAGGCCCAGGAGCGTGGCCTGCACCGGGATCACCGTGCGCCAGGGGTTCTTGCCCACACTCTGAAAGAGCCACCGCCCGAGGCCGCCGAAGACCGCGACGAGTCCCCAGAGCTTGAGCAGTACCGCCAGGAGGATCAAGAGCGCTGCGATGGGCACGCCGGCGATCGGCGCCATCACCGCCGTCAGCATCGCGAGTACCAGGACGCCACCGAGCGTCGCCGTCAGCCCCGCGAAGAAGCAACGAAACGGCTCGTTCGACACGGTTTCGACCGTCTCGTCCATGGGACGCGGGAAGAAGCGCAGGAGCGCCAGCGACACCAGCATCCAAGAAGCGATCAGGGAGAGCTTCGCCGCGATCACGACGGGAGACGTCGGCGACAGTCCGAGAGCCGGGCCCTCGAGCAGAAGGAGAAAGGCTGACGGTGCGTTCGGGTAGGCGAGGCTACGGCCTCCAACCTTCGCACCTTCACCCAGCTCGACGACACCGCCCAAGGCACAGACGTCGCCACCGATGACGGCTCCATCTGCCAAGCGCACAGAACCGCCGAGCGAGATCACATCTCCCGCCACCTCGCCGACGATCTCGATCTCACCTCCGATCGCCACGGCATTCTGCCGCGCTTCTCCGAGCACGATGAGCCCGCGTCCGACCGCAACGAGTTGGCGCTGCGCGATCGTGCCCTTCTCGAGGACCAGGGCGGGCGCATCGACCGATCTGGCTGCGGCCGGCGAAGAGACGGAAAACAGCAGAGCGGCGAAAAACGCGAAGGTCATCAGACGACTCATCGTTTCAGGCTAACAGCCCGCCGATCTCCGGAGAGTGTCGACCGGCGACGCAGCGCCGACATCAGGACGCACGACACTCGCTCCGGCGAGCCTGCCATCGAGTCGCCGGCGCGTGGGACGGGTCCGAATCAGTCGCGGCGGATGCTGACGCGCGCCCGACGCACGGTCCGCTGGCAGAGGAAAGCCAGGCCGACGACGAGCAGGAGGGCGACGGCCCAGTTGGCGACGGAGGAGCCCAGCCAGGCGTCGACCGTCGAACCGACCCCGGCCCATGTTGCACCGAGCATGCCGGCACCGGCGAGCAGGGTCATCGACGCGAAGTCTCCGAGCATGCCCAGCAGGCCGAGGCTCGAACCGCCTGCGCTGCCGAGAACGGCCATACTGCCCACGAGGAGCACGACCGCGGCCGCCGCTCCTGCGAGGGTCCAGCTCACATCGTTCGCAGGAGCCTTTGCATCCTGCAGAGTCTCGGAGCGAACCGACGCCATCACCTGATCCACGAAGTCGGGGCGAACGTCGACCTGGACCTGTGCCAGCGCCGCAGAAACGGAGCACGGAGCTTCGCGCTCGACCGCCACAGAGGCCATGAGCTGATCGGCGAAACCATCACGCACCGGCAACCTCTGTGACTCGAGGAGGCCAGCGACCGCGCAGTCGGCGGAGGCTTCGGCCTCGACCGATCGGCAGACGTCGTCGGCAAAGCCGGGGCGGACCTCGATGCGTTCGGCGCTGAGCCATCGAGCGAACCGGCTCTGCTCGGCGCTCTGGGCGGCGAGAGCGTTGGAGACGGCGGCGCTGAAACCGCCTTTGACCTCGACACGGGCCTTTGCCAGGAGATCCTGCAGCAGCTCGAGACGACGCAGTTCTGCGCCCAACTCGACGTCTTCTGCGGCCTGACCTCTCAACTGCGTCGACTCAGCTTCGGAGAGCTGGCCATCGGCGCAGAGATCGAGCTCTGGCAACATCCTGGTGGGGTTCGAAGTCATGGCTACTCGGTCTACGCTTCGGGTGCGCCTTCGGATTCGACCAGGACCCTCAGGGCCCCGGATTTCCTAGAAATCTAGCCCGTTCTTCGGGCTTACTGGCGCATATACGCAGCAAAGCTGGCAAAGGTTGCCCTGAGCACGGCAGGATCTTCGACCGGCGACCGATCACTCTGTCAGGTACTCCTTCAGGCGCTTCTTCAGCATCTGGCGTCCGCGAAAGAGCTTGTTCTTGACAGTGCCCAGAGGCATTTCCTTGAGCTCCGCGATTTCGTCGTAGGAGAGGTCTCCGAAGTGTCGCAGCACGATGAGCTCCCGATACTCCTCCTTGAGCTCTTCGATGGCGCGTTGAATGGCGACGCCGCGCTCCTGGTTGTGCAGCTCGGAGTAGGGCCCCGCCTCGTCGCTCGGAAAGTCCCACTCTCCTCCGTCCCGGTCCGACGAGTCGGGTCGCTGCATCGACACGAGCTTCAGACGGCGCTTGCGGATCCGGTCGATGGCGGCGTTCTGAGCGACCCGAAAGAGCCACGTCGAAAAGCGGTACTTCGGATCGAAACGATCGAGAGCGCGGTAGATCCTCAGGAAGACTTCCTGCGAGAGATCGTGCGCCTCTTCGTAGTCATGCAGGATCCGATAAACGTAGTTCACCAGCCGGCTCTGGTAGCGCAGGACGAGATCTCGGAAGACTTCTTCCTCTCCCGCAAGGATGGCGGCGACCATCTCTTCGTCGGTCTGTTCCGCCATCGTCCTCCGCCCAGTTGAATCCGGTTTGCTGCCCGCACCCGGCGGGCCTGGCCCCCGACGGGCCGCCAGGATTGTAGCCGAGCCTCAGTCCGACGCGGACGGGATCCGCCGCGCACGGACGTCCAGCACGCGATCGCCGCTCTGCAGCACCGAGAGCGTCTCGGCGCCCGAAACCACGCGCCCGATGGGGAGTCCCTCGACGGCAGGCGAAGAGAGCGGCGCCAGTCCGACGACCAGACGACTGCCGCCCGCGTCCGGCCAGCGACGGTCCCACCAGACCAGGCCTGCGTCGAGGCGCGACAGGGCCGCATCCGAAGCGTCACGGACGAAGTAGCCGGGACCGCCGACGCCCGAATCCGTCGGGTCGCCCAGTGCCACGCGTCGTCCGACCTCGCTGTCGCCGATCGTCGTCGCACGGTAGAAGCCCTGCCCCGCCAGCTGTTCGAGGTTGCGGCACAGCAGCGCGAGGTGGCGGCAGTCGAAGCCGAGGACGAAGTCGCCGCGCTCGGTCGTCCAAGTGAGCTCCAGGCCGAAGCCCGCCAGATCGCGCAGGCCTTCGTAGTAGGTCTCCGAGCGTCGACTGGTCGAGGGGCGCCAGGCGACGCGCTCCTCCCCCGCCTCGAGGAGTCGTCGCGCGGCCAAGCGCCGAACCACGGGCGACGGATCGTCGCGGGCCACGTTGCCGAGCATCAGCAGGATTCCGCCGCGCTCCATTCGCTGGCGCCGCGCTCGGGCGACGAGAGCCTCGACGAGTGCGAGACGCACACGCGGCTCGCGGTCGGCACGCTCGCTGCCGCCGATACTCTCGAGCAGCTCTTCGAGAGTGAGCTCGGGGCGTCGCACGAGGCTCAGCAGCGTGGCCGTGCGCACATCCGCCGAGGAATCCTGCAAGAGCAACGTCCAGGGAACCTTGGAGCGCGGGCCGCGGCGAGCGATCGTGGTGACCGCTGCCGACCGCACGCTGGGCGCGGCGTCGCCGAAGAAGAGCGCGTCGAGACCGCTCGGGTCCATCTGGTCGAGGACCGACGCGACCATCCGACGCACCTCCTCGCGACGTGAGCGCTGCAGTTCGGTGACCAGATCCGCCGCGCGACGATCACCGGCCCGGGCGAGGGAGACGATCGCCTCGCGACGCTCTTTCAAACCTGCCGTCTCGCGCCGGGCGAGCGTCGTGAGCTGCCCTGCCACCGGCTCCGAGAAGACGAAGAATCGAGCGAGACGGATCGCTGCCAGCCGCACTCTCGTGTCGTCGTGACGGAGCAGCTCGGCGACGCGCTCCTGCCGAGAGACACTGGCCGCCACCACGCCTCGAGCGAAACAGGATTCGACGGCCGCGAGCGCCGCGGCCCAGACGTTCGCACTTGCCAGCGGCTGTAGCGCCCGCTCCAGGAGCTCCTGGCAGCCCGGGCGCTCCGCGATGCGCCCTCGAGCCCGCCAGCCCGCACTCTGCACCCAGTCATCGGGGTCCGACAGCAGCTCGACGGCCCAATCCTCGGAGCCGGTTCCACCGCGGGCGAACGCCTGTGCGAGTGCCCGGCGCTCTCTGACGGCCAACTGCGCAAAGAACGGCCGCACCACCTCGACCCAGGCCACGGGCGGCGTCTCGACCAGCGCCGGCACGAGCCGGCTCAGGCGCGCCGCTGGATCACGAGTCTCCACGAGATCTTCGAGCTCGGCGAGGTCCGCCCCGAGCGCCTGGAGCGCAGTGACAGCGAGGTGCGCATCGGCGTCCGGTCCGTTGGCGACGACGCGACGCAGTGCCGCCCGGCCGGTCGAAGAGACGGCATCCTCAGAAACCAAGGACGCCAGGGCCTCCGCGGCGACGAGAGCCGTTTCGGCCTCGGGGTCGTCGACCAGATCGACGAGGTAGCGCTCGCCTCGCGGGTCTCCGAGCCGCCCCAGGAGGCGAGCGACGCGAGGCCTCAGGTGAGGCTGCGTCAGAGAGCGCTCGAGCGTCACCGGCTCCCAGAGCCTCATGTCCTCGATCAGCAGGAGCATGTTCTCGTCGCGCGACTCGAACAGCTCTTCCGGTGTTTGCGGCGCTTCCGGAGCTGGGCTCGCGCAACCCACGATCGCCAGAGCCAAGCCGCACAGGGCCAGAGCCAGCAGCGCCGACCGCGATCCTCGACCCTGTGATAGACGTTTGCGATGCCTTCCGAGGCCGGCCCGACGCCGGCGATCCGAGCCCGCGGTCTGGGCAGGCGCTTCGGGGCGCACTGGGCCCTGGCGCACGTCGATCTCGACATCGAGACGGGCGAAATGGTGCTGCTCGCCGGCTCCAACGGCTCGGGCAAAACCACCCTTCTGCGCCTGCTCTCCGGGCTGCTGCGGCCGAGCTCGGGAAGCCTCCGCGTCTGCGGACTCGAGCCGCAACGCGAGCGCACGGCGTGTCGCCAGAAGATCTCGCTCGTTTCTCACCTCAGCTACCTCTACCCGCAGCTCACGGCGCGTGAAACGGTGGAGCTTTGGACGGGTCTACGGGGTACGAGCAACGTCGACGCGGAGGCGTTGCTGGCGCGCGTTCGGCTCGAGTCTCGTGGCGAAGATCTCGTCCAGGGTTTTTCTGCAGGCATGAGGAAGCGACTTTCGCTGCTGCGCACGGTCATCGAGGAGCCGGAGATCGTGCTCCTCGACGAGCCCTTCGCTGCTCTCGACCCGTCCGGCCAAGAGCTCATCGCGGAGTGGGTCCAAGGGTACCGCGAGCGCGGTCTCACCGTCGTCCTCTCCTCCCATGCGCTGGCGCGCGCCGCAGCGCTGTGCGACCGTGCAGTGGTGCTGCAGTCGGGCCAGCTGCATTGGCTCGGCCCCGCCGAGGGCGCGGCGGAGCAGGTCCGATGAGCATCTTCCGCAGCGCATGGCGCATCCTCCTGAAAGACCTTCGGATCGAGTGGCGCGGGCGCGCCCGGCTCTTCTCCGTCGTGCTCTTCGGCGTCGTCACCCTGCTGCTCTTTTCTTTTGCGCTCGGTGCCGACAGCCAGGCCCTGGCCCAGGCCACCTCGGGCTTTCTCGTCATGGCGCTTCTGCTCTCTTCCACGCTGGGACTCAGCGAGAGCTTCCGAATCGAACATCAGGAAGGCGCGGAAGAGGGGCTCCGTCTGCTGCCGGTAGATCCCGTCGCTCTCTTTCTCGGCAAGGCGCTCGGCAACGCGTTCTTCCTTCTGCTTCTGGCCCCGATTCTGGTGCCTGTAGGCCTCGTGATCTACGGAGCCGAGCCCGAGCCGGTGACTCTGCTCGGGCTGGCGAGCGTCTGGGCGCTCGCCAGCTTCGGCCTCGCCGCCCCCGGAACGCTCTTTGCGGCCATGACCTCGCGTCTCAACAGTCAGGACGTGCTGCTGCCGCTGCTGCTCTTCCCGCTTTCGGTCCCGGTTCTGCTCTCTTCCGTGAAGGCCTTCGACCTGACCCTCAACGGCGACGCCATGAGTCAGCTCGGGGCGTGGCGGCTCATGCTGGGCTCCTTCGATGTAGTCTATTGGAGCCTGTGCGCCATCGTCTTTCCGACGATCATCGAAGACTGAGACGATTTCCTCCTGCGCACCACAACGGAGCAACTCCCCCATGAACGCAAGACTTCTTCGCGGTTTTCTGCTCGCCACCGGCACGGCCCTCTTCGCGGTGGGCTGCTTTCTCGGCCTGACCTGGGCTCCGCCGGAGCGCCACATGGGCGACGTGTCACGCATTCTGTACGTGCACATGCCGATCGCCGTGAACACCCTCGTCATGCTGTTCTTCGCCTTTCTCTGCGCCGTCGGCTCGCTCTGGACCGGCTCGAAGCGTTGGGACGCGCGCATGACCGCCTTCGTCGAGGTCGGACTCGTCTTCAGCCTGCCGATGCTGCTGTCCGGCATGATCTGGGCCCGCCCGACCTGGGGCATTTGGTGGACCTGGGACGTTCGTCTGACCACTTCGCTCGTCGCCGCCGTCTTCTACGCCGGCGTCCTGATCCTGCGCACCGCGATCGACGATCCACGCCGTCGGGCCACCTGGAGCGCCGTCGCGACGATCATCGGTTTCGTCGACGTGCCGCTCATCTACTTCTGTGTACGTTGGTGGCGGAGTCTTCATCAGGTGCAATCGTCGCCCGAAACCGTCGATTCGATGATGGTGATCCCGCTGCGGCTGAACCTGGTGGCGGTCTTCCTCCTCGGCCTGTGGATGGTGTCGCTCCGCTCCGAGATCGAGGGGCTGCGAGCCGAAGCAGAGGAAGTGCCCGAGCCCGCGCGGATCGAGCCCACGGTCTCGACCGCATGAGTCGTCCCGAACGCCGATGACTGCCCCTCCCGAATCCACCCCAAGGTCGGCCCGAGCGCATGCCTGACGGCGTTATAATCGGCGGATGGAACTTCGTCGTGGCCGCGTACGTGGTCGTCGGCGGTGCACTGGCGATCTACGGCCTGGTGCTCTGGCGGCGGTTTCTCACGGCTCGGCGCCAGTCCAAAAGTAACGCCACAACGAAAGACTGACTGAGAGGGCGGCAGCGCCCGCGTTCGACTCCTTCGGACACTCAGCAGAAACCCGTTCGAGGTTTCCTCATGACGCAAAGTACCCAACCGAACTCCGCCCGCCGCTGGATCCTGGTGGGGGCTCTCGCCCTCGGCGTCGGTGCGTTCTCCCTTCTCGCCTTCGGCGGTATCGGCGACAACCTCGTCTACTACTGGAGCCCCACCGAGCTCGAGGCCGCAGAACAAGAAGCCGTGGGCGCCAGCGTGCGTCTTGGCGGACTCGTCGCCGACGGCTCGATCGAACGCTCCTCCAGCGGCGAGCTGCTCTTCTCCGTGACCGACGGCGACACCGTCGTGGCCGTCCGGGCCGACGCTGTCCCCCCCGCGATGTTCCGCGAGGGCATCGGGGTCGTGCTGGAAGGCACGATGGCCAACGACGGCGTCTTCGAGACGACCAAACTAATGGTGAAGCACGACAACGAGTACCAGGCGCCGGAGACCGGCGACGAGCGCTCGGTCGAAGAGCTCATGGAGACGATGCAGTTCGGCGGTGAGACCTGAGCGGGAGTCCGCTCAGCGTCCGTCCACACGGGTCTCAGCGTCTTCCTCGCTTCCACCTCGACCCACCACCTCCCGGGATCGGCACGGGAAACAGCCCACTCCCCGCAGACTGACCTCTGCCGCCGAGGCCCAATCCTCAGCGAACGAAAATGAACTCGACTCTCGGCTACGGCTTCGTCCTCCTCGGCCTGCTGCTGTGCGCTGTCGGCGCACCGGTGGGTTTCGCCGCTGGACTGCGGCGCTCACCCCAGGGGCTGCTGCTCACCCGGCGCATCAGCCTTGCCTTTGCGGCGACGATGATCGCCGCGAGCGGCATCATGTGGTACGCGCTCATCAAGCACGACTTCTCGGTCGGCTACGTTGCACAGGTGGGATCCACCGAGACTCCTCTCCACATCACGATCGTCTCGTTCTGGTCGTCGCTCGAAGGTTCCATCCTCTTCTGGGTGCTGGTCCTCGGGCTCTACATCGCTGCCGTCGCCGTTCTGCAACGTCGAGGCCACGAGGACTACCTCGCCTACACGCTGGCGACCCTGCTCTCCGTCGCTCTCTACTTCTGCGTGCTGATCGCGGGGCCGGCAAATCCGTTCAGTCCGTTCGAAGTGCCACCCGACTTCACGGGTCCAGGCCCGAACCCGCTACTGCAGAACCACCTGCTGATGATCGTGCATCCGCCGACGCTCTACCTCGGCTACGTCGGCATGACGGTGCCCTTCGCGATGGCGGTCGCGGCGCTACTGCGCGGCAAGCTCGGCGCAACCTGGCTGCTGCCGTTGCGCAACTGGCTCCTGGTGCCCACAGCGTTTCTCACACTCGGCATCATGCTCGGCGGCTGGTGGTCGTACGAGGTGCTCGGCTGGGGCGGCTACTGGGCCTGGGACCCGGTGGAAAACGCTTCGTTCCTGCCGTGGCTGACGGCGATCGCGGCGGTGCACTCCGCGGTCGTGCAGCAGCGGCGCGGCACGCTCAAAGCGTGGACCACGATCCTGGTTCTGATGAGCTTCCTGCTGACGATTCTGGGCACCTTCCTGACGCGCTCGGGCGTCGTCAACTCGGTGCACGCCTTCTCCCAGGGACAGATCGGACCCTACTTCCTCGCCTTCCTCACGATCTGCCTGATCGCCGTCGTCGTGCTGCTGGCGCTGCGCATCGACACCCTCTCGGCCGACCCGGGAGCACCGCGCGGTGGCTCGCGCGAAGGCGCTTTCCTCTTCAACAATCTGATCCTCGTCGGCATCATGTTCACGGTCCTCGTCGGCACGCTCTATCCGATTGCGGCCGAGTCGATTCGTGGTGTCAAGGTCAGCGTCGGCGAACCGTACTTCAACCGCATGTCGGTGCCGCTCTTCCTCGGACTCATCCTGCTGATGGGGATCGGTCCGGCGATGCCCTGGGGCCGCGCCACGCCGGCGCTCATGCGTCGGGCGTTGCTGCGCCCGCTTCCCGCCGCGGCCGCCGGCGCGGCGATCGCCTTCGCCTTCGGCGCCCGCGAGGGCTACGTTCTGGCGAGCTGCGCTCTCGCCGGCTACACGCTCTGGGTGACGACCGACCAGGGACTTCGACCGACCCGGGCACGGGCCGCGCGCGGTGAGAACTACCCCGAGGCCTTGGCCAACGCGACCCGCATCGCTCCGCGGCGGCTCGGCGGCTTCGTCGTGCACTTCGGCGTGCTCATGACGTTCGTCGCCATCGCCATCTCGGCCAACTACCAGACCGACAACGAGCGCATGCTCGCACCGGGCGAGAGCTTTGCAGTCCACGACTACGAGGTTCGCTTCGATCGCACCTACCGTTCCTCCGAGCCGCATCTCGAACGGCAGATCGCCGAGGTGACCGTGTTCAAGAAGGGACGGGAGCTGGGCAAGCTCGGACCGTCGCTGAACTTCTACCGAACGCGCCGAGAGCCGCTCGCGACTCCGAAGGTCCGCACGAGCCTGAGCCACGATCTCTACCTGACGCTGATGAGCGTCGATCGCAGCGGCCAGGTGGGCATTCGCGCCATCGTCACGCCGGCGGTGCTGTGGATCTGGGTGGGCGTCTTCATCATGTTCTTCGGCACCGTGCTCTGCCTGATCCCGCCCCGGGTCGTGGCGTCGAAGGTCGCACGTGAGACGGAGGTCGCTCTGGGGGCAGCGACCAGCAAAGGCTGAGCCTGTGAAGGTGAACCTCAGAGTCCTGCTCGTCGGTGCTCTGCTCGTGGTACCGCTCGTCGTCCTGCTCGCCAACGGTTTCCGATTCGATCCAAAGATCGTCGAATCGCCGCTCGTCGGCAAAGAGGCACCGTCCTTCCTGCTCGTCGATCTCGAAGGACGTTCTTACGACTTCGAAGAGCTGCGCGGGCAACCGATGGTCATCAATTTCTGGGCCACCTACTGCGTGCCCTGCATCTACGAGCATCCGCTGCTCATTCAGGCCGCCGACCACTACCAGGGACGCGTACACTTTCTCGGTGTGATCTATCAGGACGAGCCCGAACTCATCCGTGCCTTCAACGCCGAGCGCGGTACCTGGGGCCCGTCGCTCGTCGACAACGGCGGGCGGACGGCGATCGCCTACGGCGTCTACGGCCCGCCGGAGACCTTCTTCATCGATCGTGACGGCGTCATCGTGCACAAGGTGATCGGTCAGGTCGACGGGCAGACACTGGTCGACGTCGTCGAGGAGATGCTGTCGTGAAACGAACCGTGCTTCGCCGCCTCGCCGTCACCGCCTGCTCCGGCCTGCTGGCTCTGAGCCTGGCCGCCCAGGTCGTCGACATCAGCCGCGACGAGATCCCGAACCAGAGCCGGCTGGTCGAGCTCGACCTCGATCGCCTCGGCGAGCCGCTGGGTGAGCCGCTCGAGGGCGAGGCTCTCGAAGAAGCGAGCCGCGCCATCGGCGGCAAGATGCGCTGCCCGGTCTGCCAGGGCATGGCGATCTCGGCTTCGCCGTCGCCGATGGCCGTGGCGATGAGCGAGCAGGTGCGCGACCTGTTGGGCAACGGCTACACCAGCGAGCAGGTCTGGAGCTACTTCGAGGGCTCCTACGGCGAGTTCGTACGACTCGAGCCGAAGCCGGAGGGTCTCAACTGGCTCGTCTGGCTCGTTCCGCCCATCGCACTGCTCGGCGGAGCGCTGGCGCTCGTCGCGCTGCAGCGTTCACGCGCCGCCGCGGCCACGCCGGCGGCCGCCGCCGAGGAAGGTCTCGACGACTTTCTTCAACAGGTGCGCGACGCCACGCGCCGCTAGGTCGGAGCCGCCGTGCCCGAGAACTTTCACTTCTGGATGATGGCCGGCGGGCTTCTCGTCGGACTCGTGGTCGCCTGGCGAACGATGGGAACCAGCCCACCCGAAGCGTCGGGGGACGACCTCGAGCTGAGCGACCTGACGCAGCAGCGGGACGAGATCTACACGGAACTGCGCAACCTCGGCCCCGACGCATCGGAGTCCGACCGCAAGGCGCTCGAAGTCCGCGCGGCCGATACCCTGCGTCGTCTCGAGAAGCTCGAGGCGAGTGCGCCCAAACCCGCCAAGGCGAAGCCCGCGAAAGCCGATCCGGCGCCTCGCGGGTTCGTCGCCAAGCACCCGCTGCTCTCCGGTGCGCTGCTCGGCGGCGGCATGGTGGGACTCGTGGCGCTCCTCATTTTCTGGGCGCAGGGAGACGCGAAACCCCGTCCTGAAGAGCCGTCGCAGGCTCCGCCGATGCAGTCGCAGGCCGGCGAAGAGTTCGACCGCGGCGAGCCCGAACTGCCGCCACAGCTCCAGGCGATCATCGACGAGATGCTGGCGCGACTCGAAGAGAACCCGGAAGACCTCGAGACGCGCAAGTCGCTCCTGACGCTGCTGCTCGAGAACGCGCAGTTCTTCCAAGCCTTCGGCCAGGCGCGAGAGATCCTCTCCCGCAATGCCGACGATCCCGACGGGCTCTACGCGGTAGGCCTCGTCCGCTACACGATGGGGCAGCCAGCCGAAGCGCTCGAAAGCCTGCAGGCTGCCCTCACCTCGGACCCGGCCTACGTTCAGGCCTCGCTGATCAAAGGCATTATCGAGCTACAGATCGGCGACCGTGAAACGGCCGTCACCACCTGGAAAACCGGGATCGAATCGTCGGGCCCCGATGCCCGCCTCGAGCACCTCCTGCGCCTCGAAGCCGAAGGCAAGACGACGCAGGAGATTCTCAATACGCCGCCGCCCCGCCCCTGAGCGAGCCCGAGGCGTTCGGCACGACTACATACCGTAGGAGAGTCGCTCGGCCAGCGACTTCGGCAGCCCTGCTTTCTCGATGCGGCGCTGGGCGCGACGGATCGGGTAGCGCACTCGCTTCCAGCTGACGACCTGACTCTCCGAGTCGAACATCATGAACGACGCCAGCGGATTGCGATCGCGCGGCTGGCCTACGGACCCCGGGTTGATCAGATATCGCAGGCCCGGGTGCAGCCGCAGTCGCCCACGGTTGCCGCGCAGAAGGACGGCGCGCACGCCGCCGCGATGCTGAATGAACACCGACGGCAGGTGCGTGTGTCCGAAGAAGGTGACGTGAGCTCCCGGGGCGGCCTGGAAGCCGGACCACGCCTCCTGCTCGGCGAAGAGGTACGTGTCCTCGTCGGCCGGGGAGCCGTGGCAGATCGCGAGCTTCGGTGGATCTCCGTCTTCGATGACGAGGGGGCCCTCGGGCAGTTCGCGCACGAGCTTCAGGTTGCTCGCGGTCATCCGCTCCATGGTCCATCGAGCCGCCGCCAGCGCTGCCGCGTTGAAGCTGGCGCCGTCGTCGATTCCCGCGGCGACCTTGTCGTGGTTGCCCCGCACCGTGTGCACCGTGCCCGGCAGATCGTTCAGCAGCTCGACGACGTGATCGGGCGAGGCGCCGTAGCCGACGAGATCGCCGAGCACGAGCGTCGCGTCGAAGCGTTTGCGCCGAACGGTCCGCAGCACCGCGCGGAAAGCGTCGCCGTTGCCGTGCATGTCGGAGACGATCAGGTAGCGCACGGCGATTCCTTCAGCCGCTCGACGATCTTGCCGCTGACCGAGACGGCATGGTCCTCTGGAGTGATCCGGATTCTCAGAGACGCCTTGCCGTACCAGGGCAGGCGAGACTGCCAGAGCTCGCGTAGCTGCTCTTCACTCTGAAAGAGCGGCCGCTTGCGAACCGACTTGCGGAGCCGGGCAACGAGCGTCGGGAAGTCGGGATCGAGCCACACGCTCACGCCGGAGCGCCGGATCAGATCGACGTTCTCCTGACGAGTGAAGGCACCACCTCCCGTCGCCAGGATCGTCCGGACCCGGTGCCGCGTCTCGGCAAGGGCGGTCGTTTCTCGAAGCCGGAAGCCGGCCTCTCCTTCTCTTTCGAAGATCTCTGGAATCGTATGGCCCGACCGACGCTCGATCTCGCGGTCGAGATCGAGAAAGTCCCAGTCGAGCGTGGAAGCCAGCTCGCGTCCCACCGTGCTCTTACCGCAGCCCATGAAGCCCACAAGATAGATACGCAAGACGCCCTCGATCCGCGGCGCTAGCTTCCCGAGACGGGGGTTCGTTGAGGGGGGGACGAGACAAGTTCGTTCTCTGGCGAGGTGGAGAGCTGCGACGGATCGGGCACGTGCCGAGGGCCGAAACCGAAGGACTCGGCGACACGGCTAGACGACAAAATCGTCCGAAGCTCCTTCACCGGATGCCTGGCCCACCGGGGACTGCAGCGATCAATCGGCGCTCACTCGGGCACGCTCGCGCCGCACGGCGCGCAGGAGGAAACGGAGCAACCCTCCCCAAACGGTGCCGCAGATGAGCACCATCATGACGATTGCGGTCGTACCCAAGTCGAACGATCTCCCGGTATCAGCCGCTGGCCAGAAGGGCCGCGGCGTCCGGCTATCCTACCTGAGATCCATGCGCCGCAGCGTCATGCGCCGCGTGCGGATTCGAGGCCCTCGAGGAAGTCTCTACAGGCCCTCTCGAGGTCCGAGGCACCACAGATCGCCGAGATCACGGCAACCGCGTCGGCACCCGCCTCGAGAGCCGCCCCCGCATTGTCGGAGTCGATCCCACCAATCGCGACGACGGGCTTCTGCGTCTCGCGGCGTGCCGAGCGAACGAGCTCGAGACCGACCGTCGGATCTGGGTTCTTCTTGCTCTGCGTCTCGAAGACCGGGCCCACCGCGACGACGTCGACGGCGTCATCGGACGCTGCAGCACGCATCTGTCCGAGGTTGTGAGTCGACTGACCGACCCACACGGCCGAGTCCAGCACCCGGCGAGCCACCGCAGGCGGGAGATCCTCTTGACCGACGTGCAGTCCTCCGGCCCCGAGGAGCGCCGCGAGATCGGCCCGATCGTTGATCCACAGAGTGGTCGAGGAGCCCTCCAGAACGCGGAGACAGCGCTCCGCCGAGCTGTAGAAGCGATCATCCGGCCAGTCCTTGGCGCGCAGCTGGATCCAGCGCACCCCCGACTGGGCAATCGCCTCGACGGCGTCAGCGAGGTCACGATCTCCCAGAGCGCCAGCGTCCGCGAGAACATAGAGAGGCACGATCTCCCGCCGAAGGTCGTTGCGGCTCGACGATTCGCTCATGAGTGGCTGAGGAACCTCTCCATGAAGCGCGTCGAAAGGTGACCGGCACGAAAGTGGCGGTCTCTCAGGATGCGGGCGTGCAGCGGCGCCGTCGTTTCGAGGCCCTCGATCTCGAACTCGCGGAGCGCTCTCGACATCCGTGCGATCGACTCGTCGCGATCGCGTCCGTAGCTGATGAACTTGCCGAGGAGAGAATCGTAGAACGGGGGAAACGCGTAGTCGGCGTAAACGTGCGTATCGATGCGCACCCCGGGTCCACTCGGCAGGCGCAGCGCCCCGATCCGGCCAGGACTCGGCAGGAAGGTGCGCGGGTTCTCCGCGTTGATTCGGCATTCGAGCGCGTGCCCCCGGGGCTCCGGCGGCTCGGGCACGGAGCCTCCCGCAGCAACCTCGAGCTGCAGCTTGACCAGATCGATGCCGGTGACGAGCTCGGTCACCGGATGCTCGACCTGGATCCGCGTGTTCATCTCCATGAAGGAGAAGGAGCCGTCCTCGTCGAGCAGGAACTCCACGGTGCCGGCGCCCCGATAGTCCACCGCCTCGCCGAGCTTGACCGCAGCAGCAGCGATCTCGCGACGCAGCTCCTCTCCGAGACCGGGCGCTGGAGACTCTTCGACCAGCTTCTGATGACGGCGCTGCAAGGAACACTCGCGCTCGCCGAAATCGACGATGCGACCGTCAGCGTCGCCGAAGATCTGAATCTCGATGTGGCGCGGCTCGACCAGGTACTTCTCGAGATAGAGCCGCCCGTCTGCGAAGGAGCTCTCGGCTTCCTTCGATGCCAGTGCGAAGCCCTTCTCCAACTCGGGGCGCGAGGTCGCGACGCGCATCCCCTTGCCGCCACCTCCGGATGCAGCCTTGAGAATGACCGGGTAGCCGATCTCGTTCGCTCGTTGCGCGGCTGCCTCGACGGAGTCGAGAGGCCCATCGGAGCCGGGCAGGATCGGCACACCGGCGGCGACCGCCGTGCTGCGCGCCTCCGCCTTGTCTCCCATACGTCGGAGAGTGTCTGGCGACGGACCGATCCACGTGACACCCCGCTCCATCAGTCGCTCGGCGAACTCGGCGTTCTCCGAGAGGAAGCCGTAGCCCGGATGCACGGCGTCAGCGCCGGTGACCTCGACCGCTGCCAGGATCTGGTCGATGCGCAGATAGCTTTGTGCTGCCGGAGGTGGCCCGATGCAGATCGCCTGGTCGGCGCCGAGCACGTGCGCGCTCGTTCGATCCGCCGTGCTGTAGACCGCCACGGTCTCGAGATCGAGATCGCGGCACGCACGCTGCACGCGCAATGCGATCTCACCGCGATTGGCGATCAACACCCTTTGCATGGGTTCGCGAGACTCAGGCCGGACGGATGGTGAACAGCGGCTGGCCGAACTCGACCGCCTGCGCATTCTCCTGCAGGACTTCGACGACGGTGCCGTCGACATCGCACTCGATCTCGTTCATCAACTTCATCGCCTCGACGATGCAGACGACCTGCCCTTTCTTGACCGGGTCGCCCGGCTTGACGAAAACCTCTGAGTCCGGGTCGGGTGCGCTGTAGAAGGTGCCGACGATCGGCGAGTTCAGGACGTGGAGGCTGCTGTCGATGGCCGGTGCTTCGGGCTCGCTCCCGGCGGACGGAGCCGCTGGTGCGCTTGCTGGCTCGGCCGGGGCGGGCGCAGCCGGCGCTGCGGCCGGAGCGGTAACGGGGGCTACAGCCGGCGCAGCGACGACCGTTGTCTGCTGCCCGGCGATGCGCAGACGATAGCCGTTGCGCTCGATTTCGAGCTCACCGACTCCGCTGCTCGCGACGAGTTGAAGGAGTTCCTTGACCTGATCGAAGTCGTACATGGGGCTACTCCGGAGAAACGGTTCGGAGGGCTCAGCTGAGCTCTTCGGCCAGCGCCAGTGGAGCTCGCCGCAGTTCGAAGCGAGCTTTTCCGACGAGGAAGTCCTCGCCGCCGACGGCCAGCAGATAGTAACCGTTGACGACGCTCGATGTGATCAGGGTGCGGCCCTCGGTCTCGACGAGCAGCTGCTGGATGGGACCCGCGCCGAGCTCTTCGTCGTTCTCGCTCATCGAACGGAGGAGTGCGACCATCTCGGCGGCGAGCATCTCGAGGTCGATCTGGTCGTCGTGGGTGACGCTGTCGACGGGAAGTCCGTCTTCTCCGACCAGAGCCAGGGCCTGAAGGCCTTCGAGGCTCTCGGAGATGCGGTTCAGCTCGTCAAGGAACATCCTGCTCCCCCTTCAGTCGCGCGAGATAGTTCCGGAGCATGGCGCTCTTGCGCACCGAAAGGCCGACGCCGTCGGCTCCTTCGTCGAGTAGATCGGCCGCGGTCAGCGCGTCGACGGTCTCGCTCTCGCGCAGACTGCTCATCACACGAGCCGCTTCCTCGGTGTGCCCCTGCTCTCGGTAGAGATTCGCGAGGGTCGCGGTAGCGCCGGCAGTCCCTCCGATGCCGGCTGCAGTGGGCCAGTCGCTGTCGCCTTCGACCGGCTCCTGCTGCGCGTCCGCAACGACGGCGGACTCGAGATCCGCGGATTCCGGCTCAGCGAGGGGCTCCGAATCGGCGGGGGGCTCCAGCAGCTCGACCTCGGGAATCACTTCCGCGGCGGCCTCGACCGGCTCCGGTGCCGGTGGAGCCTGCAAGGCTCGCGGTCGACGCAGCGGGCGCGGCGGAATGAGCTCGAGATTGGCGAGCGGCGGTAGTCTCGACGCGTCGAGCTGGAAGATGATGCCGTTCGTGGGCTCGGCGAGCTGTACCGTCTCGTCTGGCTCGAGCCCGGCTTCTTCGGCACCTTCGACCTCGCCCGAGGCTTGGACCTGCTCGACGGGCGGCTCCTCGATCGAGGGGGAACTCGGTTCGTGGTCCGCTGCCTCGGTGGGCGAAGCGACTTCCTCCGAGACCGCCTCGGACTCCTCACTGTCGCCTTCGGCGTCGCGGGCGCCGACCCAACCCAGTCCCAGCGAGCCGACGAAACCCGCTGCAGCAGCGAGTCCGCCCCTGGCCTCGTCGGAGGCAGAGTCTTCGGAATCGGACGCAACCGACTCATCAGACACTTCAGCATCGACGCCTTCCGAAGCGAGAGAGTCTTCGGGGGCGAGCGACAGCGGCTCGGGCGGGCCCTCGTCGATCTCCGCTTCGTCCAAATCAGTGGCGTCCAGATCGGTGACGTCCAGATCGGTGGCGCCCGCATCGGTGGAGACCGCATCGGTGGAGACCGCATCGGCGGCAAACGCTTCGTTCTCGTGAGCAACGGGGGCCTCGTCCAGCGCGTCGCTCGATGCGTCGAGCGCGACAGCCTCGGACTCGTCGGCGGGCTCGGCAGCGTCCGCCTCGGGACGCTCGTCAGGAGCGGCGACCAGCGATGGCACGTCAGCCGCCTGCGGTTCGGCGTCCGACTCGTCCAGGCCCACGGGCTCGACGTCGTCGACGACCGGCTCGGAGAGATCGAGATGCGGCGTCGCGACCTCGGCCACGGCCTCTTGTTCTGCAGCCTCCGATTCGACCGCCGGGGGCGCCTCTTCGGGCTCGTCCACGTCGGGCTCGTCCACCTCGGGCTCGTCCACCTCGGGAGACTCCTGTGAGTCTACGACGGGTCGAGAGGCGCTGAGCGAGGCCGCCTGGGCGGCGATCACGTCAGGCAGAGAAAGCGGCGGCGCCACCGCCTCTTCCAGCTCCGTCTCGCCCTCCGGCTCTGACTCTCGTGAGCTGGCGACCTGCGGAGCGTCCGGCAGATCCGCGACGGGCACCGGGGCGGTGACGACCGGCGTCTCTTCCAGGTCCTCCGCCGGCTCCTCGATCAGGCGCTCTTCGTCCGTGCCCTCGTCGCCGGATGCGAAGGAGTCTTCAGCGGTCGCGCCGGGCTCCTGACCCTTCGGCCGGAACAGATCCTCTGCGCTGGGAACGGGGGGAAGTGAAGGCGCTTCTGGAGTCTCTACGATGTCGGCTCCGGCGGCGAACTCGGAGGCTTCGTCCCCGGCACGCGCGATGAGGTCGTCCGCGAGTGTCTCCGGCGCGGTCGGCGGCTCGAGAAACGAAGGCAGATCGGGCGGTTCGGGAGGTGATGTCGTCTCGGAGTCCGCAGCGCTCGGCGGTGCCAGATCGGCCGGTGTCGGCGTCGGGACTTGCACGGTCGCGCCCGGGTCGAAGGCGCCCGAAGGAGTCATGGGTGTTTCTTCGGCCGAGGGCTCCGGTTCGGCGACCTCGAGAGGCGGTGATGTGACGTCGCTGGACTCTTCAGCGGGAGGGGGCACCTCGTTCGAGGGCTCGGACTCCGAGTCGGGCTCGAGAGCGAGATCGAGGCGGTCGATGCGCTGGGACAGCTCCTCGATCTCCGGGTCTTGAGGATTGAGCTGAGCGTAGAGCCCGAGACGCTCACGCGCCTTGCCCGCGTTACGCTGCTGCAGGTAGGCCTCGACCAGTGCGCGGTAGGCGACCATCTGCGTCGGGTCGCGACGGACGACCTGCTCGAGCGTCTCGACGGCCGCGTCGTGCTCTCCGGTCTCGAGCTGACAGCGCCCAAGCACGACCTGGACGGCTCCCGTCGCGGGGTGACTTTTGAGGCCCTCACTGAGGACCTCCAGAGCCTCCTCGGGCTGTCCGAGGCGCCGATACTCCTCCGCGAGTTGGAGAAAGAGGCGCGAAGAGCGATCGGAGTCCCAGCGGTCCCGTAGCTCGGCTAGACGTGCCCGCGGATTGTCGTTCGCCACAGACTTCCCTTTCTCACCCAGGGCTCTGAACGCACGTTCCGAAGCGTCGAGAGCAACATTCAAACTCAAATCAGATCAGACGGCGAACCGGCTTCGCCAAGCGCTAAGTATAACGCAAGCAACGGCATGGAAGCTGCCGCCGACGCCCCCGAGCACGCTCCCACGGCGCGCAGAGAGGCGGGATCGGAAAGCAGAGTTCGCCGCCCCGTCGTGCCCGCGGACACGCGCCGCTCGCGGAGGGCCGGGAACTCGAGTCGGCGGCTGAAGACGCCTTCGTCTTACTGACCGGAGACCGAAACGAACTGACTGATCGTGTCCGAACCGAGGCTGTTGCTGACCGTCAGGGTGACGGTGTAGGTCCCGGCCGCGGAGTACCGGAAGCTCGGGTTCTGCAGGAGGCTGGTGCTGCTTTCCCCTGGCGTCGGTCCGTTGCCGAAGTTCCACTGCCAGCGCGTCGGGTTGCCCTCCGTGGTGTCGGTGAAGACCACGGTGAGGTTCTGAGTTCCGAAGGTGAACGACGCAACCGGCAAGCGCTGGATCGAAACGACGTCCGCCGCTTGGACCAGCGAGCCGCCGTTCCCACCGACCTCGGCTTCGACCTGGAACGTGTCGCCCTGCAGCACGTCGAGATCGCTCGCCTCGATCGTCAGCTCGTCGCTGACGCTGCCGTCGTTTGCGGTCGTCAGCAGTCGACCACCCGAAGCCAGCGAGCCCGTCTCCGTGCGGAAGTTGACCTCGGCGTCCGGGAGAGCCTGACCTTGGTCGTCTCGAACGATGGCGAGCAGGGTGACGGAGCCTCCCGTTTCCGCAACGGTCGATGGCGTCGCCTGCACGGAGATCGAGCCGGCCGGCAGGCCAATCTGCACATCGGCCGTCACGGCCTCGGAGCTGCCCACGGTTGCCGTGACCGTGGCCATACCGAACTCGCCGTTCCCTTCGAGGATACCGACGGCCTCTCCGGCCGAATCGGTCTCGACGCTGGGAGTGACGCGACCGATCGTCGTGCCAAGCAGGATGATCGTTCCAGGATTCACCGGGGTGCCGTTGGGGCGGCGCGCCACGACGCGGATCTGGGACGTCGAGTCCGAAGCGATCCGTGCCGGATTTGCGGTCAGCGTCAGAACAGTTCCTTCAGGAGCCACCGGATTCGAGGAATCACAGGAGGCAAGGAGGCTGACGGCGCAGAGGCAGACCAGAAGAGCCGTGCGAGAACGACGGGACGGCGTTGCGCGGCGAAGCAGCGCGAAGTTCGGGAGAGCTTGCATCGTTTGGTTCTACGGACGCGGAGAGTGGGTCGTCTAGAGATCTTGCCAACAAGATCTCGCGAGGAGGCAGGGGTCTTGTCCTACCGGTGCAGGGGAAATCGCGGGCGAGAGCGCATCCTTCCAGAAGTCTACCGGTGGAGCCAATCAAAGGCCACAAGCCGCTACGCCAGCGAGAGCTCCCGGCAAAGAGAAAGGGCGACGATCCGTCTCCGAATCGTCGCCCCTCTGTCAGACGGTCTTGGCGCCCCGCGTCAGGGAACCGTGATGGTCTGTACCGTGGTGTCCGAGCCACCCGCGTTGGTGACCGTCAAGCGCACGGCGTAGGTCCCGGCGGCCGGGAAGGTGAAGTCCGGGAACTGACGGGTATCGTCGTTGATGCCGTCGTTCTCGAAGTCCCAGGCCCAGGCGGTCGGAGCGCCCGACGAGGTGTCGTTGAACTGCACCGAAAGACCGCCGAGGCTCGTCGAAGTGAAGCTCGCAACCGGGGCCTCCACCTCACCGACATCGTTGCGGCAAGCAGTCGTCGGCGGGCTGTAGACGAAGCCACCCGGGAAGGTGCTCTGACACGTCGTCGAGAGGTTGGTCACGACGATGTCGACCGGCGTTTCGATGTATCGCTCACCGGCTGCACCGTCCGCGTTGTCGTCGCAAGACTCCGTCAGGAACTCTGCGTCCGCCAGGAACGGAGAGCGGACCGAGATCCGCGATTCGCTGGTGCTCGTGATGTCGCCGGGGCGACCGCCAAAGGTGACCTGCATGTTGGTGTAGAAGTTCGAACCGTTGATCGCGACGGACGTACCGCCAACCGCAGCGCCCTGCGTCGGACTGATACTGCTCAGCTGCGGTCCATCGCCCGGAACTTCGTAGACGTAGGTCGGTCCTTGCGTGTTCTCGTTGCCCGTATCGAGCAGCGTCACGATGACCGGCCCGGAGATGTTGCCGCAGCTGGCGGTCTGTGCGCCCAGCGTGCGGATGGAGATCTCCGTCGGAGTCACCGACACGAGAGACTGAGGATCGACGACGCTACCCAGGCGCACCTGGAGAGGCTCGACGAAGCCCTGTCCGAAGATCGTGACGAGCTGGTCGCCCGAGGCCGGGCCGGAGTTCGGCGCGATCTCCGTCACCAGAACCTGCGGTCCGTACTGGAACGAGTCCGTGAAGATCGTCACCAGCCCGGTGTTCAGGTTGCGGATCAGGATGTCGACTCGCTGGTTGAGCAGCCCCTGACCGAAGTCGGTCGCAGAGGGTGCCTGAACGACGAGCCGGGTCGGACTCGCGGAGAGCACCGTCGCTTCGAGGCCGTTGAAGGCGTTCGGGGCGTTGCCCTGGCCGAAGATGACCTGCACCGGAGACTCGAAGTTCTCACCGGTGATCACCACCTGCGTGCCGCCTTCGTTCGGGCCGGTCCCCGGCGTCACCGAGAAGGCTCTCGGCACGTTGGAGCTGCCGCCGAAGGTGTAGGTGAACGCGTTGACCAACTGGTCCGTCCCCTGCTCCGGCCCGTTCGCATTGTTCGTCACCACGACCGTGACCGCCTGCGTCTGGCCGGACTGCAGTGCGATCGCCGGAGTGCGCACGCGGATGATGCTGTCATTGACGCTCTCGACGACGCCGTCGTTGCCGTCGAAGGAGACGCGCACGGGATCGAGGAAGCCGCCGCCGCGGATCTGCACCTGCTCGCCGCCGTCCGGCGCGCCGATGTTCGGCGTGATGGACTCGACGAAGAAGGTCGGGCGATCACCAATCGTGACGTTCGTGCTGCCGCGACTCTGTTGGATTTGCGCCGTGATCCGCGCGGTGCCGGGCGTGTTGCCAGCAAAGAAGTTGATGCGGGCGATGCCGTCGAAGAGCGAGAGCGTGCCCTGGTTGACGCCGCTGTTGGCCGAGTTGAAGTCGCCCAGCGAGGTCTGAATCGCGACGTTGGTTCCGTTCGGCGGTTTCGAGCCGTCCGAGGCAACGCGCACGTCGACGGTGATCGTCAGTGCGTCCGGAGAGCCGGTAACCGCCGAATTCGCAGTCGAGCTGACGCTGACGTTGTAGACCGTTGCACCAGCGCTGGGCCCGTCTCCGGGAGCTGCCCTGCTCTGCTCGGGCTCTGTCGGATTGTCACCTGAGCACGCGGCAAGCATCGCCACGGCGGCTACCAGCGCGAGAAGAATCTTGGATCGCTTGTACATGGGCATTCTCCGAAGGGAGCTG
>JBCCLJ010000025.1:0-46004 GCA_039026915.1 Acidobacteriota bacterium | reverse complement strand
GTCGCTGCGAACGCGAAACGGCCGGTAGAGCTCGTTGTTCGTCGGAGCGCGGAACGACCGATAAGCCGCGGCGCGCAGCAGTTGGCCGTCACCCAGCTCGGCAACGAGACCGAGACGTGGGCTGAAGGCGGAGTCGTCGCGGTCTTCGAAGGCGTCGTCACGGCGAACGTCACCGGTGATGTTGCTGAACTCGAAGCGGCGACCGTCGGCCGTATCCCACTCGTCGTAGCGCGCACCGATCTGTAGAAGCACCTTGTCGCCGAGCCAGATCTGATCCTGGGCGAAGACGCCGAGGAGCGTCTGCTCACCTCCCGCCTGACGCTGGTTGTTGAAGCGGTCGTTGGAGAAGAAGAAGTTCTCGAAGGTGGTGCCTTCATTGCGGCTCCAGTCCGCCCCGACCGTCAGACGCTGCGCTCGCTCACCGTCTCCGAGGAGGTACTGCCCCAGCGCACTCAGGCCGACGCCCTCGGCGTCGACGAGGAACTGGTCGAGAGCCGGGTTCTCGGACTCGCGGTCGTCTGCCTGGGCGCTGAAGAGATTGACGAACTCCTGATCGACCGAGAACAGACGCACGCTCCAAGAGCCCGAGCTCGAGACGGCGAAGTCGGCGCCGCCCGAAAAAGAGTCGGCCTCGGTTTCGTTGCCGGTGATCTGCGTTCCGTTGCCGCGCTCCTCGTCGTAACGATCTCCGCGCAGGAAGAGATGCACGCTGTCGTTCGCCTGAAAGTCGCCTCGCGCGCCGAAGGCCGTGTGCTCCGAGAACGCGGGCACGTCGATACTGCCGCGCTGCTCGGGCGCCAGCACGTGATATCCGTCGGTGTCGAAGCTCGAACCGCGCACCAGAAAGCCACCGCGCTCACTCTGCCGACCGTAGTCGGCCTCGGCGGCAAGCGTTCCTCGTTCTCCCGCCTCACCGCGCAGACGGAGGCTCTCCCCCTGGGGCCGCGACGTGATCAGCTGGATCGTGCCGCCAAGCGACGAGCTGCCCCAGACGTTCGAAGCGCCACCGCTGGCGATCTCCACGCGCTCGAGAGAATCGCGACCGACGCGACTCCAGTAGATCCAGCCGCCGAAGGGATCGTTGAGTGGCACACCATCGAGGAGCACGAGGGTGCGACTCGCGCCGCTCGGCCCGATGCCACGCAGGGATACGCCCTGGCTGGTGGGGTGCGCCACGACGCTGCTGGAGCGCCGGAAGAGGCTGAAGCCGGGGACCTGCCGGAGCACGTCGTCGAGAATCATCCCGGCGCTCTGCGCAAGGACGTCCGCTTCGACGACCGTCAGATGCGTCGTCACCTCGGAAAGAGGCTGCTCGATCCGTGACGCGGTGACGACGACCGTGTCGGAGACGCTCACCCCCTGAGGCTCGTCCGGCGCGGTCTGCGCCGACAGCGGGTCACAGCCTTCGAGATATGCCATACCCACGCCGACGGCGATCCCGAATCGCACCATCGGGCTGTTCCAGAGGCTCTTCCAGACGCCCTGATTCGGCTGCGCTGCCTCGCTCGAGTCTTCATGTTGCGTGGTGTGCATACGTTATTCTCTCCGGCCCGGCCGGGGCCGGTCTGACATCGTCGACAGCTCGACGGCGGTTCTTTGGGGGTCTCTCGGCTCGAAAAGAGCGATCAGCCCTCGGGGTCTGCTTCCGGCTCGGGTAGCGCAAAGATCGACGGGTCGATCGTGGCGTTGGTCGTGACCTCGGCGATGGCGATGCTGGCCGCCGGTGTCCCGCCCGTCTGCAGCTCGATCGAGCCGGGGACCGCCAGTCCGTCGGTGCGCGAGTAGTCGCCCATGAGCGCCACGATGTCGGCTTCGCTTCCGAGGAAGACCGTGCGCAGGGCGAGCTTGTGCTCGAGGAAGTCTTCCCCGCCGAGGAAGATGGAGCGTTCGAGGTCGCTGCCTTCACCGACGATGATCTTGTAGGTCTCGTCGCGGCCGACCTTCTCGATGCCGGCGAACTTCAGGCTGGTCTCGTCTTGTCCGTCGAGCAGACCCCAGAGAAACTCCGAGAAGAGAGCGATCGCTTCGACGCCCTCCGGCTCGAGGGCCTCTGGAGCAACGATGCCCTGCATCGGCGAGACCGTCCAGGCCGTCTCCTTGCCGTCGTAGGCCAGCGTCATCTCCGTGCCGGCCATGTCCGCGTCGAGGCGGCAGGCTCCTGAGCGAACGAAGGCCATCTCCAGAGGAAGCTCGAAGCCCATGAGACCGAGACTGCCCTTGGCGGAGACGGAGTCAATCGCAGGGCTTCCCTCACTGATCCGTGCCTTGCGGTGGCGCTCGAGGATCTGCGTCAGCGTCAGGCTCGCGTCCGCCGCCTGGCCCGGCATGAAGAAAACGTCCTCGTCGATGTCGACGTTGGCTGCGTAGCTGTTGAAGCTCGTCACGATCGCGCCCATCGGAGAGTTCATGGTCTGCGTCTGGGGCATCTTGACGCCGTCGACGTCTGCCCAGCCGTCGAAGAGCACTTCGACCTCCATCGGCCCCATCCCGAGATCGCCTTCGGCCACGGCTTTGACGCGCAGGTACGTCTCGGCATCGAGATAGATCGACTCGGACCGGCCATCACGATGTGTCGCCTTGATGTGGAACGCCTCCCGCTCACCGACGCTCTCCTTGCCCACGAGCTCGAGGGTGATTCCCTTCTTAGCGGTATCGACGAAAGGACCGTCGAAGTCGCCCTGAGAAGCCGCCGCGGCCGCCTGCGGCCCTTCGACCGGCGTCGGCTTGGTCTCGCCCATCATCGGGTTCATGCCCCAGGCCATCTCGCCGTCGTAGGCATTGATCATCTTCATGCCCTGCATGTCCATCTCCATGCGGAAACGGTTGGGGCGTTCGCGCTGCATGACCATCGGCAGCTGCATGCCCTGCGCTTCGATGACGCCTTCGATGCGCAGCGACTGGATCGCCTGAATCGCCTCGAGACCGCCTCGGGCCTCCAGGTTCTTGGCGACGATCCGGTCGAGCTCGCTCGGCTCGGCGGCCTCTTGTGCCAGCAGGAGCTGTGGGACCAGTAGGAGCGTCAGAGCCAGGGCGAAAAAGGAGCGGAGAGAAAGCTGGGGGATTCTCGACATCGTGTTTCCTCGGGCCGCAGCCGAGCGCCGCGGCGGTGGTTCGCGCGACACCGTCTGAAAGGGGGCCGCCGGGAGGAGTGGGAACGTCGACTCTAACAGCGGAACGCCGCCACAACTTCCCGAAGAGCTCTGCTCAACCTCTACAATCCGCGTCATGCATCAGCGCTCGATCCCCAAGCTGCTCGCTGTGATGGCCGGCCTCCTCCTCGGCGCTGCGGTGCAGCAGACCGAGACTCTACCCCCCGCTGTCGACGTCGCCGCAGCGCAGGCCGCGTCGGAGGTGGAGATGCAGAGCTACACGGAGCAGGTCGCGGGATCCGGGATCGCCTTCGACATGGTCGCTGTCCCTTCCGGCCAGCTCTCTCGCCGGCCGGACGAATCGATCGCCATCCAGGCGCTCTGGATGAGCCGCCTGGAGGTGACCTGGGACCTCTACCGCCAGTTCATGCTCCAGCTGGACCTCGAGCGAAGCCGCGAGGACGTTCCACAGGACGCTTTCGCCGACGCCGTTTCGCGGCCGACTCCGCCTTACGTGCCGATGGACTTCGGTATGGGAACCGAGGGCATGCCCGCCATCAGCATGACGCAGTTCGCGGCCCGTCACTTCACGCGGTGGCTGAGCTACCGCACCGGGCGTGTCTATCGGCTACCGACCGAAGCCGAGTGGGAGTACGCCTGCCGTGCCGGCGCGGCGCCCACGGACGATGCTCCGACCGAAGGCTGGTCTCGTGAGAACTCCGAGCGCTCTTACCACCCGGGCGGTGCCTGGCCGGCCAACGCGTGGGGGCTGCACGACATGCTCGGCAATGTCGCCGAGTGGACTCTCGACGCCTACGGGCCGTTCCCCGAGACTCCGCCTCCGGGCAGTGAGCCCGTCTGGCCCCAAGACGTCTACTCGAGGTCGCTCCGAGGAGGCGCCTTCACCGACCCTACTGAGAAGCTGGACTGCGCAACCCGGCGCGGCTCTTCGGAGGCCTGGAAGGCACGCGACCCACAGATTCCACAGAGCATCTGGTACCTGACGAACGCACGGTTCGCCGGCCTGCGCGTCGTACGGCCTTTGCACCCACCGCCGCCGGAGACGTGGACGCGCTACTGGGATGCCGACGATGCGGAGACCGCCGAGATCCTCGCCGAGCAGAGAGCCGCCGCAGGGCTCGACGAGTAAACTGGGGCCATCGAAAAACTGCAACCCGATCCGCCGTTCGAGGCGCTCACTGCTGGAGCACCGCCATGGAGCCGAAACGACCTGCCTCTGAGCCTCCCACCCGCCGCCGTTTCATCGCTCAGAGCCTCGCGGCCGGTGCCGCGCTCGGCACCTGGCGACCGGTCTACGGTCGCGCCGACGAGGAGATCCGCATTGGCCTGATCGGCGCCGGCGGCCGTGGAACCGGAGCCGCCGTTCAGGCGTTGTCGACCGAGGGCCCGGTCAAGCTGGTCGCCGTCGCCGACGCCTTCTCGGATCGACTGGAGCGCAGTCTCGAGCGCATCGTGCAGCGCGCCGACGGTCGCGTCGAGGTCCCCGCCTCCGCCCGCTACGCCGGCTTCGACGGCTATCAAAAGGTCCTCGATCGAGACGACGTCGATCTGGTGATTCTCGCGACGCCTCCGGGCTTTCGGCCGGAGCACTTCGAAGCGTCGATCGAGGCCGGCAAACACGTCTTCATGGAAAAGCCGGTTGCCGTCGACGCCCCGGGCGTGCGACGCGTGCTGGCGACCGCCGACGTGGCCGACAGCAAGGGGCTGCGGGTCGGCGTCGGACTGCAGAGGCATCACGACGCCCTCTACCTCGAGACCCTGCGCCGACTGCACGCCGGCGACCTCGGTGACCTGGTCGCGCTGCGGGTGTACTGGAACTCGGACGGGGTCTGGGTTCGCCCACGCAAGTCGGACATGACCGAGATGGAGTACCAGATGCGCAACTGGTACTACTTCAACTGGCTCTGCGGCGATCACATCGTCGAGCAGCACATCCACAACATCGACGTCGGCAACTGGGCCAAGAAGGCGCACCCGGTCAAGGCCCAGGGACAGGGCGGTCGCCAGACCCGCAACGGGCGCGAGCACGGCGAAATCTACGACCATCACTTCGTCGAGTTCACCTACGCCGACGGCAGCACGATGCTGAGCCAGTGTCGTCACATGAAGGACTGCTGGAACCAGGTCGGCGAGTTCGCTCACGGCACGGCGGGCACCTGCAACATCTCGGAGGGCTTCATCCAACGAGCCGACGGCCGCGTCTGGCACTACGACGGCGAGCCACAGAACCCTTTCCAGGTGGAGCACGACGACCTCTTCTCCGCTCTGCGCAACGACGAAGAGTTCAACGAGGCGCGGCGAGGAGCCGAAGCGACGATGAGCGCCATCCTTGGACGCATGGCGACCTACTCCGGTCAGGAGATCACCTGGGAGCAGGCAATGGAGTCCAAGCTCTCGCTGGCCCCGGAGCGCATGGCTTGGGACGCGTCGCCACCGAGCCTGCCGGACGCCGACGGACGCTACGCCATCGCCATGCCGGGCAAGGGACAGGCGCTCTAGCAGCCCGAAGGTGAGACTCTCGTCTGGCTTGCGCGGGGATCCGCGTGTTCCTCTCGGCATGTCTGAGAGAGTCGATGCGGTGTCCTGGCCGACGAAGCCACGTGCGGGAGAGTCGCCCAAGCCCCCGCGCCCAAGGGGTTGCCACGCTGTGGACCCATCCCAGCGGATGGAGCTCGTCTCGACGGCTAAACCGCCTCCCATCGCACGCAGGCGAACGAAGACATCCCATCAGAACGGACTTCGTTCGCGCTCGCCGACGCCACTTACATGGCGAACGACGTCTAAGGCCCTTAGACGATTGCCGTCGTTCGCCCGCTTGCGAAGGAAGACGAACCTTGTGAGAAGACTGATTCCATTCGCTTGGCTGGACCCACGGCAGGAGGTCTCAGGCGTGCGGGAGTTCCACCATGGGCTGCTAGCGGCTCACGACGGCAGGGCGAAGAGCGGCAGCAGGGCCAGTCCGATCCCGCAGACCGCGACGACGAGCCCAGCCATCGCTCGCTGCCCGCGCACCTCGGCCTGAGCGCCGATCCAGCCCGCGCCAAGGCCCGCGAGACCGAGGAGCGGCACGTAGGCGACCTCGGGGTCGATCGACGCCGCCAGAGCCGTGGCGGCCAGCATCGAAGCGAGGAAGGGTCGGAGCCAACGGGACAGACTCCGCAGCCGCAGAACGGCGAGTCCCGCGAGCGCGATCAGGGGGAGGCCGAGCGCCAGCGGACTCGTCCACGGCCAGCCGAAGCTCGTCAAGCCGACCTCGAGCGACGGCGGCGCAAATCCCGAGGCGACCAGCAGGCCGTAGCCTGCCAGAGCTGTAGCCAGCGCGCTCAGGAAGGACCGCGGCCCCGCACCCGCCAGGCCCGCACCGATCGTGAGAGCCAGCAGCCAACCTGAAGGGCTTCCGAGCCCGAGGGCGAGAGCACACGCAGCGCACAGCACCGCCGGCCCTGGCCGCGCTGTGCGCAGTGCCCGGAGCTGACTCCATAGCGCGAGCGGGGCAATGAGCGGCAGAGACGACTCCGCCAGCACGGCGAGCCCGGCGACCCGAGGAGACAGCAGAAGCGCCAGTGCCAGCACGAGCTGTCCCATACGCCCCGCACCGCACTCTCGCGCCGCAAGCGCCGCGAACCAGGTACCGAGCGCGGCAGCGAGCGCAGGAGCGAGCGCCAGCTCCCCAGCGCTGGCGAACAGCGAGACGACGCCGCTCTCGGCCGCCGAAACGGCGGTGAGGAGCATCGCTTGAGCGACGGCCAGCGAGCCGACGAGCCAGGAGGTTGCCGCCCAGCGAGGCAGCTCTCGATCGTCCCCGGACACCCCGTCCTTCCGCTCCCTCTCCTCCACGCCTTCGGGCGGACTCGGGTTGCCGCCTCGTCCCAAGCGAACCAGCGGATCGCTCGCCTTTGAGTCGCCCTCGGACATCGCTGCATGGTGTCACGACGCCGCGCTCGGAAACCCTCGAGGTCTCGCTTGACTCTGGAGTCTCAGCTCTGTATTTTATGATCTCGTTAATTAACTGATCTGCTAAACAATGCCTGCTCCCGCCGACCCGCTCAGCCAGACCTTTTCAGCCCTCGCTCACCCCGCGCGGCGCACGATCCTCGCTCGGCTGGCCCAGGGAGAGGCCAACGTGCAGGAGCTTGCCGCTCCCTTGGACATGTCTCTTCCGGCTGTCTCCCGCCACATCCGTGTGCTGGAGAGCGCCGGCCTGATCCGGCAGGGGCAGAGGGCGCAGTACCGTCCCTGCAACCTGAACGCAGAGCCGCTCCGCGAGGCGTCGAGCTGGGCGGATCAGATCCGCGAGGTCTGGGAAGCACGCTTCGACCGCATGGACGACTACCTGAAGGTGCTCAGCCCAGAAGGCTGAGCCCCAGAGAAAGACGAGCAAGACGCATGAACGAACACACACAGCCCACGGACGATCGCGTCCTCATCGAACGAACCTTCGACGCCCCGCTGGAGGTCGTCTGGCGGCTCTGGACCGATCCGGAGCACTTCAAGGCTTGGTACGGCCCCGCCGGTGCGCGTGTCCCGGTCGCCGAGATGGACGTGCGCGTGGGTGGGGCTCGTCTCGTCTGCATGGAGATGGACACGCCGAACGGACCGATGCAGATGTGGTTTGCCGGCGAGTTCCTCGAGGTCGAGGCGCCGCGCCGCCTCGTCTACACCGACTCCTTTGCCGACGAGGCCGGCCGACTCAAGAGCGCCGCGGAGATGGGCATGCCCGAAGGTACCCCGACGACGACCGAGGTCATCGTGCAGCTCGAAGCCTCCGCAGAACGCACAAAGATGACCCTGACCCACGTCGGCGTGCCGGCAGATTCTCCGGGAGCCAGCGGTTGGAACGCTGCCTTCGACAAGCTCGGCGCCCACGCCGCGACCGTCACTGGAACGACCTGACCTCGCGAGTGAGGCGCCGATCGACGGCGCTCAGCCGCCCATCAGCGCTCTCAGCGGGTCCTCCCCCGCGACGAAGTGGATCGCCAGCGTGCCAAGAACACCGTGCGAAAGAGCCACGGCCCAGAGGTTGGGATAGCGGCGATAGATGAGGGTGAAGGCGATACCCGAGGTCAGGGTCAGCAGGGTCAGGTCCCAACGGGGCACGTGAGACAGGCCGAAGAGCAGGCCAGTGACGACGGCGACTCCGAGCTCACTGCGCAGAAGGCGCGCGACGTTGGCTCCGACGAAGTTCTGAAGAGCGAACTGCTGAGCACCTCCCCAGAGCGGATACAGCGCCAGCAGGATCCAGAAGGTCGGCGGCGTCTCCAGGGGTCGCAGGAAGGCACCCAATCCGACGAGCCCGGCCGACCCGAGAAGGGCAAAGCCCAGGTGCGCCGGCAGAGCGGAGCGAAAGTTGTCGGTACGCAGCCCCCAACGGCGCAGCAGCGCCGGATTCCTCCGCGCCCTGGCGACGACGTAGGCGGCGAAGCCCAGAACTCCGAGTGCGGTGAAGACGAGAGCGCTCTGCTCGTTCCACAGCAGTTCGAGAAGCGCGTGCCCCAGTCCGAGCAGCAGGAGCGCCGACAGCTCCGCGCGCGCACGGACCTCGGATCCGAGACCCGACGGCATCACCTCATCCAACCTTGACTTCAAACCGTAGCTCTCCGACGTGTGCCCCAAAACGAGTCCTCTGTCCATTCGGCGATCCTCCTTCTACAAGGAGTCCACTGCAGACCTTGTGCCGGCTCGGCTTGCCGTCACGCGGCCCGTCGCGAGGGCAGCGGGAGCGAGCTTTCTGCAGTAGCCTGCGCTGCGGCCAGACGCTGGCTGTAAAACCAGAGTACATCCGATGCACAACGGCTCCCCCGCTTCACCATGACCTCGAACTCCTCTCGTCTCGGTTTCCTCGGCACGGGCGCCATCGCCGAAGCGATGGTGCACGGACTCGTTGGTCATGCTGGCTACGACGGCCCGATCGTGCTCTCACCCAGGAGCCGGGAACGCTCGAGTCGGCTCGCGGGCCAGTACGAGACGGTCGTCGTCGCCGAATCGAACCAGTCTCTCGTCGACGCCTGCGGCACGGTCGTGGTGGCGGTCCTTCCACCGAACACGCAGGAGATCCTCGAGGCCCTCGAGTGGCGAACCGACCAGAACCTGCTGAGCCTGGCCGGCGGCCGCACGACGGCTGAGCTCAAGCGCTGGACCCGCGGACCGGAGCACGTCCTGCGCGCCATCCCCATGCCGCCGGTCGAGCGCGGCGTCGGACCGATCCCGCTCTACCCGCGCCACGACGACGTCGAGGCCCTGCTCAACCGGGTGGGAACCGTCATCCCCCTCGACAAGGAGCAGCACTTCGACGTCTTCTCCGCCTCCAGCGCGACGATGGCCACATTCTTCGAGATGCAGGGCACCGTAGCGCGATGGACGGCCGCACAGGGCGTCGACGCGCAGCTCTCGACGACCTATACGACCACCCTGCTCGACGCACTGGCAACGATGAGCTCCGACCTCGACGCCGAGACGTTGCAGGGGCTCAGCGAGGAGTGCCTCACCTCCGGCGGCCTCAACGAGCGCGTGCTGCGCGGGCTGCAGAAAGACGCCTGGTTCGAGCGGCTCGAAGAGGGGCTGCAGGACATCGCCGACCTGCTCGCGTCGCGGCAACCAGAGCGCGACTGAAGATCGCCGAGCGTCTGCGAGACACCGTGGGCTCGCTATCGATCAAAGAGTGTCGAGAGCCGCTCGAGCTTCTCGGCACGATCCACCACTGCGGAGACGTCGACGCGGGCCAGATCTGGGCGCCGATCCAGGAGGTTCGGGAGGTCGTCGGGCCTACGGAATGGACCTCCTCCGCTTCATGGAGATCCTCAACGTCTCGACGGGGCGAAGCCTCGTCTCCGAGGTCTTTCCTATGCCGCCCCAACGAGTGCCGTGGCCGTCGATGCCGATCAAGGACCTCTCACGCTGCCTGGACGCGGGCCGCGACCTCGGCGTCTCGACTCCGCTGGTGCAGGCGAGCCTGGACGCTGGGATCCCCGAAACCGCGAACGACGCCTAGCGAGGTTTCAGAGACAACGACGCCCAGCCTGATAGATTTCAGCGAAACTCGTTTCGATGAATGATGTACTCAGGCAAACCGATGAGCGACTCTGCAAGAGAGCCGGCGGCGCTGCCGCTGTCCGAGCCCATGTTTCTGATTCTCCTCGTGCTCGAAGAGAGCCACCTGCACGGCTATGCGATTCGTCAGCAGATCGCTGCGCGAACCAACGATGAGCACGTGCTGAGAACCGGCACCCTGTACAACGCGCTGTCTCGTCTTTCGCGTGACGGACTCGTCGCGGAGGTGAGTCGTGAGAGTGCGGGACGCGGCAAACGCGAGTACCGCCTGACGCGCGAAGGGCGAACTGCGCTCGACGCCGAGACCCAACGACTCCAGCGGCTGGCCGATCTTGCGACGCAGCGGCCGCTCCAGAACAAGCCGGAGAGCGCATCATGAGGAAGCACCGCATTGTCTCGCGAGCAGCGCTTTGGAGCGCGTCGCTGCTGACCATGCTTCTCCCTCGCCCTGTACGCCAGCGTTGGCGTCGGCCAGCTCTCGAGTCTCTGAGAGAGACGCTCGTCAGGGAGACCTCTCTCCGCGCAGCAGCTCTCGAGTTGATCAGCCTCGTCTCTTGGATCGCTGCAAGCTGGCGGACTGCTTTCCGCGATGCTCTGGTGGCGATCTCGAGCCCGAACCTCACGGATCTGCTCTTTGACGCCTCCTCGGCGCTGCGCAGTCTTCTGCGGCGGCCCGGCTACAGCCTCGCCGCGCTTGGGCTGCTTTCGCTCGGCCTTGGTTCGGCGACCGCGATCTTCAGCGTGCTCGACCCGGTTCTCCTGCGGCCGCTGGCGTATGACCCGGAGGCCCGTCTCTTCACCGTGCTCCGCGAGCATGCGATCGCCATGTTTCGCTTCAATTCCCACACTCTCGAAGAGCGCGACCTGCTGAGCAACGCCTCGGCGCTCGAGAGTCTCGCCCTTTACAACAGGGACACAGCGACTCTGTTCGACGGCTCGACACCGCGGCGAGTCGACAGCGCGCAGATCGACGAACGATTGCTCGACACGCTGGGCTTCGCGCCCCTACTCGGCCAGGCCTTCGCCGCATCCGATCTGGGTTCGGACGTGGTGTTGCTCTCCGAACGCATCTGGCGCGACCGTTTCGGCGGCAACGATCCCATCGGTCTCGAGGTCGAGATCGACGATCGGCCTCACCGCATCGTAGGAGTGCTTCCGGATCGCTTCGCCTTTCCCGAGCCGACGACCCAGCTCTGGGTCCCGCTACGCCCCACAGAACGAGGCGGCAGCAGCTATCGAGCGTTGCTCGTTGCCCGCCTGAAAAGCAAGGTCGTCGCAGACACCGCGACTCTTGAGCTCGAAACACTGGCCAGTCAGAAGGCGGAAGAGGCCAACGAGCGCGGCGACAAGATCCTGCTGACGTCGCTCGCTGAAGAGCTCTCGGGAACCCGCGATCGCAGTGCATTGACGCTGCTCATGTGCGGTGTCGGCCTGTTGTTGTTGAGCGCCTGCGCCAACGCTGGAAACCTGGCGCTCACTCAAGCCACCGATCGCAGCGACGAGCTCGCGATCCGCAAAGCGCTCGGCGCGAGCCGCACACGACTCGCACGCCTCTTCCTGACCGAAAACCTGATTCTCTGCCTCGCCGCCGGCCTTGCCGGGCTGGCCCTCGCAAGCGTCGCGGTCCCCACGATTCTGCGCCTTGCACCCGAGGCGATACGCGACTCCGCAGGGGACGCCAGCGTCCTTCACTCCCGCGTGCTCGCCTTCAGCCTGTGCGTTGCTTCGCTCAGTGTCGCGGCCACCGGCGGACTGCCCATGCTCCGCGCCCTCGCACGCCGACGTCGCATCGAGTCGAACCGCAGCACGCGACGTATCGGCACCGCCTTCGCCGCGGTTCAGGTGGGCCTGGGATTCCTGCTGCTGTGCGCGGCGGGTCTGATCCTGCGCTCCTTCGAGCGACTGGTGAGCGTCGACCCGGGCTTCGCGACCGAAAACGTACTGGCGATCGATCTCGAGCCCAGCACCGAGCGCTACTCCTCGCCCGCCACTCGAAACGCCCTCTTCGAAGAGCTCCGCAACGGCGTCGCCGCTCTGCCGGGAATCGAAACCGTCAGCTTCGCCAGCAACACGCCACCCCAAACCGGAGTCTTCATCGACGTTGCGCCAGAGGCCGAAGGACTCGAGCCGATCGGCGCGCCGATGGACCCCTTCCTCCCGTGGATCAACGTCGCCCCCGGGTACTTCGGGCTGATGCAGATCCCGATACTGCGCGGTCGCGGTTTTCGGGAGGCGGAGGGTGAAGGCCACGCAGTTCTCAGCCGAACTCTCGCCGAACGCCTCTTTGGGGACGACATCGATCCCGTCGGGCGAAGGGTACGGGTGTCCTCCAAGCAGCCCTGGATGGAGGTCGTTGGCGTCGCCGAGGACGTCAAGCAGACCGGCCCAGCCGATTCTCTAAGCCCACTCGAGATCTACACACCGCTGGCGGCCAACCCACGACAGGCGCGCACGCTCCTCGTCAAGACGCCGTCTGCACCCCTCGATCACCTCCCCGCCGTACGCGATGCGATCTGGCAGGTCGACGACCGTCTGCCGCTAAGCCGCATCCGCACCCTCGAGGAGGACTGGCAGAAGTCGATGACCCGCACTCGTTTCCTCCTCGAGATCCTCGGCCTGCTCGCCGCCCTCACCCTCATCCTCGCCTTCGGCGGGCTGTATGGGGTGCTCTCTTACGCCGTAGTGGTCAGGCGTCGCGAGATCGGCCTGCGTCTGGCGCTGGGCGCGCGACGGCGCTCGGTTCAGTGGCTCGTGGTGCGTCAGGCCCTCACCGCTGCAGCTCTGGGACTCCTGGCGAGCGGTGCCGTCGCTTACGCATCCGGTGAGCTTCTGCAGCAGCAGCTCTTCGAGACGTCGCCTCTCGACCCCTCGGTGCTTGCGGTCGCAAGCATCGGCATACTCCTTCTGGTTGCCGCGGCCGCGTGGCTGCCAACGACGCGGGCCACCACCATCGATCCCGGAGACGCACTCCGCGACGACTGAGGGTGTCGGCGATCAGCCCTGCGGCACCGTCATCGGGAAGAGCTCGTTCCCCGTCACCTCGGCTCGCAGAATCTCGATTCCTCGAGCGACCTTCTCCGGCTCGACAGCCGCCAGGTCCTCGGTCTCCTCGGGGTCGCTCGACAAGTCGTACAGCTCCCATGAACTCGACTCGCCTTCGAGCACGTTGCGGCGGACGAGCTTGTCGTCGCCCCAGCGCACCGCGAGTTGGCCATCGTAGCCAGCGAAGGCCCAAACGAGCGGCGTTCGCTCCGGCAGGACTGACGCCCCAGTCAGAACCGGCAGCAGATCGACGCCGTCACCGGGCTCCGCGGCCTCGCCGAGCAGCCTCTGGAAGGTCGGGAACCAGTCGGCGAAGTAGGTCACGTAGCGGCTCTCCGACGCCGCCTCGACCCGCCCAGGCCAACGCACGAGGAGTGGCACCCTCAGGCCCCCTTCGTAGACGCTGCCCTTGAAGCCGCGCAGGCCGCCGGTGCTGGTGAAGAAGGCCGGATCGACCCCACCCACGCCGAAGACCGGGTCGCGGTCGCTGCCGTGGGTCGTGCCGTTGTCGCTCGTGAAAACCACGAGCGTGTCGTCCTCGAGGCCGAGCTCCTCGAGCTTGGCCAGAACGAGACCGACGTGCTCGTCGAGGTCGCTGATCATCGCGGCGTAGCCGGCGCGCGGTTGCGGATGCGGGGTGTAGCCAGCGAGACCTCGATACGGCTCGGCATCTCACTCCTCTGGATAGCGCTCGACCCATTCGGTCGGCGGCTGTATCGCAACGTGTGGCTCGACGAAGGGCAGGTAGAGAAAGAACCTCTCCTCGGCGTGCTGCTCCAGAAAGTCCACGGCTTCGTCGAGGATCAGATCAGGGGCGTAGTTCTCGGCCTGCCAGTCCTCCGCGCGCACCTCACCTTCGAGCTGCGTCTGGTGACCCGGAATCGGCGCTTCGTTGATGACGACCTTTTCTCCATCGGACCACAGGTGCGGCGGGTAGTAGCTGTGCGCCACGCGCTGCCCGATGTAACCGAAAAAATGATCGAAGCCCTGCGCGTTCGGATCGCCGGACGACGCCACAGGCCCCAGGCCCCACTTCCCCATCGCCCCGGTGACGTAGCCGTGATCCTTGAAGAGCTCTGCCAACGTGCGCACCTCGTCCGGGATCGGATGCTGCCCTTCGACGCGCTCGCCGTTCGCGTCGACAGCATCTCGGTTGCCGCGAATCGTCGCGTGGCCGAGGTGCCGGCCGGTGAGCAGCACGTCGCGCGACGGGGCGCAGACGGGAGCACCCGAGTAGGACTGCAGGAAGCGCATTCCATCTCGAGCGAGGCGGTCGAGGTGCGGCGTCTCGATCTTCGTCTGACCGTAGCTTCCCAGCTCGCCCCAACCGAGATCGTCGGCGAGGATGAAGACGACGTTTGGCGGCCTCGTGTCCGCCGATCCTCCGGACGGCATCGGCGCGCCGGCGCACCCGGCGAGCAGGAGAAGAGCTGCTGCGTCGCCGATCAGCGAGCGCCTAGCGCGCACGCGCCTGACCCCAATAGTTGAACGACGCCCACTTCGGCCCGGGAAGGTACATCGTTTCGAGTCCGTCGAGAGCAAAGCCTCCCTGCTCGAGAAAGCGCGGTATCGGCCGCGACAGGTGGCAGCCGCCGGCGATGCGCTTCCACATCGGCTCGATGCGCTGCTGCCAACGGCGCACGCCGTCATCCGGCGCTTCGCCGTGCTCGGCGAAGACCATGCGCCCGCCCGGCTTCAGAACGCGGCGCATCTGCTCGAGGGCAGGTTCCCAGCCAGGAATCGTGCAGAGCGTGTAGGTGAGCACGACGGTGTCGACCGAATCGTCCTCGAGAGGGATCTCCTCGCCCGGAAGGTCGAGCCACTCCAGATCGAGGTCGCTCTCTCGCACGCGCCGCGCAGCTTTCTTGCGCATCCCGAGCGAGGGCTCGAGTCCCCAGACCTTCTCGACCTTCTGGCGATCGTAGAACGGCAGGTTGAGGCCCGAGCCCATACCGATCTCGAGCACGCGTCCCGAGGCGAGAGGCACGACCTTCTGGCGCTGCTTCGCGATGGCGGAGTTGCCGCAGGCGACGTGGATCAGATGTGGCAGGACGTAGCGTTCGTAGAGACTCAAGAGCTCTCCTCCAAGCGTCAGGCGAGACGATCTTCGACCGGCAGGTAGTCGACGTCGTAACCGAAGTAGCGGGGCGAAAAGACCTCCAGTCCAGCCGGTGTTCGCCAGAGCGGGTCGCAGCGAAAGGCCAGGGCGGTGACGGACTGACCACGCTCGAAGTCGGGATTGCCGAGCCCTTCTGCCGTGTCGCGGTCGATGAGCGAGATGAGATCGGGGCAGGTCGCGATGACCTCGCCGTCGCGACGCGCGACCAGATGCTCGTTCTTCACCTCGAGTTGGAGCGTTCGCCCGGCAAAGTCGCCCGTGCCTTCGACTTCGACGGCCCCTTGCAGAAAGCCGTCTTCGTCGCGCCACTCGAAGGCGGCGACGGAGCCGTCGAAGACTCGGTAGCCGTCCGCGGCGGCCCGCCCGGCGTCGACGGGATCCTTCCCTGCCGCCCGAGCTTCCCTCACCGCCCTGCCGATGTTCTCCGCCAACGTCACCGAGCCCTGGACCAGCACTCCAGGCCGCTTTGCCTTGTCGCCGGTCAGCGGCGCATCAGCAACGCCGAGGAGGCGACTCACCTCGGAGAGCGTGCGAAACACGACCTCCTCCCGGGAAGGGTCGAGGACCTGCCGAAGGACGATCTCGTCGCCGAAGGCACTCACCGCGGCCGCAGGGACGAGCGGCTCTCCGGCGACCCGCACCGAGTGCTGGTTGATCTCCGGGGTCGCGCGGCCGACCGTGTCGGCGTCGAGGCTCGGGATGCCGAGGCGAGCCGCAATGGACAGCCCTTCTGCGAGGCTGAGCGGACCGATCTCGCCGAGGATGATCGCTCCGAACGAGACGTCGAGGTGCCGCTCCAGAGCGCGGAACGCCTCTTCGACCGGCGCGTCGACGCCGGCCGCTTCGAGTTGCGCTGCCATCGTCTCGCTCATCGGCGCCAGGCTCGCCAGCGCGTAGGCCGAAGCGACCCAGGCGTCGTCGGCGAGATCGCTGACCGGAATCTGGCGAAAGGAGAACCCTGCCGCCAGGTCGGACGCGATCAGCTCCCGCGCAGGAGCCAGTCCCCCGCCTCCGCCGCAGCCGAGGTAGCTACTGCCGACGAGAATGTCCTCGAGACGCTGCACTCCGAGCGGCTCACCGCCGGCGACAGGCGGCGCTTTCGGGGCGGACTTCTCCTCAGGAGAGGGCGTCGAACAGGCGAGGGTTCCTACCGCCATTCCCAAACCTGCAACGAAGTGCCTGCGTCGCACGTATCTTCCTTCCCTTGACTGGAGCCGACGCGTGGCATTCTCAGAGCGCACGCCGCCGGCACAGATGAACTGAGGAGCGACACCATGCTGACAGATGCGGAGTCCTATCCCTACGACCTCGGCGATCACTCCTTCGAGATCACGACGTCCAGCCGGCAGGCGCAGCGCTGGTTCGACCTCGGTCTCGCCTGGACGTATGGCTTTCACCACGAGGAGGCCGTTCGCTGCTTCGAGCGTGCTCTCGAGCACGACGCCGAATGCGTCATGGCTCTGTGGGGCATCGCCTACGCTCTGGGGCCCAACTACAACAAGCCGTGGGAAGCCTTCGACGAGGACGAGCTTCGGCAGGCGACCCGACGCTGCCACGAAACGGCGGCCAAGGCGCAGTCGCTCGGCGACCGGGTGGGAGCCGCCGAGCGCGCGCTCGTCGATGCCCTCGTGCACCGGTACCCGTCGGTCGAACCCGTGGAGGACTGCGCTGGCTGGAACCCGCCCTACGCGGCTGCCATGGCTGAGGTCTACTCGGACCACCAGGATCATCCCGACGTCGCCGCGCTCTTCGCTGAGGCGCTGATGAACTTGACCCCCTGGGAGCTCTGGGACCTCGCCGCGGGCACGCCCGCCGACGGAGCGAAGACCGAGAGAGCCCGCGAAGTGCTCGAGCGCGCACTCGCAACCGACGGCGGCGACCGACACCCGGGGCTTCTCCACCTCTACATTCACCTCATGGAGATGTCGCCCTTCCCCGAGCTCGCCCTGCCCGCGGCCGACGCTCTGCGAGACCTGGTCCCCGACAGCGGCCACCTGCAGCACATGCCGACCCACATCGACGTGCTGTGTGGCCACTACGAGCGCGTCGTCAGCTCCAACGAGGCGGCCATCGTCGCCGATCGCAAGGTGCTCGCCGCCGACGGCGCGCTCAACTTCTACTCGCTCTACCGCTGCCACGACTACCACTTCAAGCTCTACGGGGCGATGTTTCTCGGTCAGCTCGGTCCGGCCCTCGAGGCCGCCGACGAGATGATCGCGACGCTCCCCGAAGAGCTCTTGCGCGTCGAATCACCGCCCATGGCGGACTGGCTCGAGGGCTTTGTGCCGATGAAGCTGCACGTGCTGATCCGCTTCGGCCGCTGGCAGGACATCCTCGATGTCGCTCTGCCGAAAGACCGGGAGCTCTTCTGCACGACGACCGCGATGACCCACTATGCACGCGGAGTCGCCTTCGCGGCCACCGGACGCACCGAAGAGGCCCGGGGGGAGCGCGAGCTCTTTCGGGCCGCCGCCGAGCGCGTGCCGGACAGCCGCTACGTCTTCAACAACACCTGCCGGGACATCCTCGCCGTCGCCTCGGCCATGCTCGACGGCGAAATCGAGTACCGTCTCGGGCACTTCGACGACGCCTTCGAGCACCTCCGCCGCTCGATCGCCCTCGACGACGGGCTACCGTACGACGAGCCGTGGGGCTGGATGCAGCCGACGCGGCACGCCTACGGAGCGCTACTCCTCGAGCAGGGCCACGTCGAGGAGGCGGCCGCCGTCTATCGCGCGGACCTCGGCTTCGACGACGCGCTCGCCCGCGCGTACCAGCATCCCGACAACGTCTGGAGCCTGCACGGCTACCACGAGTGCCTCGAGCGACTCGGCCAGACGAACGAGGCGCGCATCATCCGCCAGCGTCTCGATCTCGCGGTGGCGAGAGCCGACGTGCCGATCGAGGCGTCCTGTGCCTGCCGGCTCACCAAGGCTTGAAGACTCCGGATCGCGAGGGCTCAGTTGATGTAGCCCAAGGCCTCCAGCTGGCGTCTTGCCTCTTCGCTCAGATCGACGGCTTCGCCTCCCTGCACGTTCCTTCGCCGTGCAGCCAAGGCCTTCTCGGCGACGCCGGCAAGGTAGAGCTCTTCGACGGGTCGCTGCCCCACCAGGTTCGTCGATTCTCCCGGGTCCACCGAGCGATCGAACAGCATGCTCGAGGGGCCCAGGTTTCGCCACGGCACGATCAGACGACGCTGGTCCGTCGTGACAGCGATGCCCCCGAAGCCGTCAGCTTCCAGGTGGGAGACCGCAGGGCGCCCGTCGGCGGGGCGCAGGAGGCTCCGTCCTTCGATGCCGATCGGCGCCTCGAGCCGAAGGGCGTCCAGGAGAGTCGGCAAGAGATCGACATGCTGCGAGAGCCCCACCAAGGGCTGAGCGGAGCAGCCCGGCAGTCGAAGAATCAGAGGGACATCCAGCACCTCGCCATAAAGAGAGCGACCGTGCTCCCAACGTCCATGCTCGTAGAACTCCTCACCATGGTCCGAGAGAAACACGACGGCGGTACTGTCGCTGAGGCCGAGAGTATCCAGCTGATCGAGAAGGTTGCCGAAGGCGGCGTCGTTCTGGGCGATCTCACCATCGTACAAGTCTGAGAGGTCTCGACTCACACGCTCAGTATCGACCTCCTCTCCACGAACGAGCCGCCTCATGAAAGGTCGCCGGTACTTCTCAGGCGCACCCACGGCAGGCGCGAACTGCTCTCGATAGGGCTCTTCGGGTTGGTAGGGACCGTGTGGGTCGATGGTGTGCAGGTACAGGAAGAACGGCCGTTCAGAGTCCCTCCCGGCGAGCCACTGCAAGGCTTCTTCTGAGACGTCCTTTGCACGATTCCGTCGGCTGCGGAGCAGAACATAGGTGTCGAATCCCTGACGGAAGCCAAAACGTCCCGCGACGTTGGGGTTCGAGATGATCCCTGCGGTCGCAAAGCCGGACTCTCCGAGGATCTCGGCGAGCGTGACGAGCTCCTCGCTCAGAACGCCGTTCCGAGCGTTGACTCCGTGCGAAAGGGTCGTGAGGCCGGTAAAGATGGAAGCGACGGAAGGGCGCGTCCAGGGTGACTGAGCGACCGCGTGCCGGGCAACGAGAGACTGCTGGGCGAACGCGTCGAGTCGGGGAGTCGTTCCTCGGCCGTAACCGTAGACGCCGGTGCGATCTGCGCGAAGCGTGTCGACGAGATAGACGATCACGTTGCGCGCAGTGCTGCAGTCCCCTGGGTACTCCGCCGCGGACACCCCCGAGTCCGGCGATGCCACGGCCTGAGCCACCGGATACTCCGACCCCCTCTCGGCGGCACGAAACTCGAAGCGGTCCCAGGCCACGGCCAGGTTGCGTCGCTCACCTCCCTCACCCACTGTCCCAACTCCCCGCGAGCGCGAGTAGCTCACGCGTACGACGTTGGCTCCCTGGACGAGAGTCTCTCGTGCCAGCCGAAACTCAACGGCGCCGCCCTGCGGTGGCAGTGGGAGCTCGTCGATGAACCGCCCTCCCACCTCGAGGCCGACACGAAGGCCGTGGGTTCCATCGAACGGCCTGCCGACAAGACGAACGAGGAGGTCGCGCGGCTCGAGCACGGCGACGTAGAACTCTGAGGCGGGTCCCAGACCCCAGACGAAGTCTCTTTGGCCCGCTGCCTCGTCGTGTCCCCAGCCTGAGATCAGCCACGGACGCGCGACACGCTTCCCGAGATCGATGAGCTCGGTCTCCGTCACCGCGACGGCGACGGGAATCTCCTGCTCCCGAGAGGGCTCACAGGCTACGGTCGTAAGCGCCGAGCTGAGGATGAGCAAGGGTCCCAGGGCTCCCCCGGAACGCCGCAGCCGAACTCGCCCTCGCACACCCATGATGCGATCTTGCCACGTCGCAACCTCCGGTGCGGGAGGTCTCCCGATCAGCTCGCCGGAGTCGGGTAGATCTGCATGCTCGTCAACGCCGGTGAGTAGATGTGCAGCGTGACGAGGTCGAGCCCGGAGCGGTGGTTGCGCACCTGATGGATATCGGCGTCCTGGGCCGCGCAGACGAAGCCCGCCGGCAAGCGACGGTCGCTCTCGGGCACGAGCTTTTCGAAGGCCTCGTCTTCCGGAGTGAAGACGACTTCGTCGGCGTCTCCGCCCAAAACGCGAAAGGCGCAGCTGGAGCCCGCGTGATCGTGCACCGGGCTCTCCTGTCCTGGACGCCAGCAAACCAGCAGAGCCTCGTACGCAGGCCCTACGTGCAGGCGATTGCGCACGTAGCGATCGTCGGCGAAGCAGCATGCCGTCGCCAGGTCTTCGACCGAGACCACCAGCGACTCGAGCTCGCGACGCAGGGTCGACAGCGGGATTCGCTCTTCGAACACGTCGAGGCGCGCAAAGAGAGCCTGAAGCTCTCGGCACTCGCAGCGGCAGGGCCGAGCGGAGACCAGGCCGGGAGCTGAGGAGTTCGCGGTGAGGTCGTTGTAGACGGTCATTGGCTGGTTTCCTCCGAGAATGGGCCTCGACGACGTTCGAATCCTGAGCCATTTCGCGGAGTAAGTGCTTGCCATTCCTTCGAGCAACTCGACAGAATTGGAGAATATTCTCCTGCGCGAGCACTCAGGAAAGGAAAATCGATCTATGGACTCGCTCGATCGCGCGATACTCGACTGCATCCAGAAGGACGCGTCCCTGTCCCTGGCCCAGATCAGCGAGCGGGTCGGACTCTCTTCGACCCCGTGCTGGCGCCGCATCCAGAAGCTCGAGAAGGCCGGCGTCATTCGGCGCCGCGTGGCGCTCCTGGACGCGCAGGCGCTCAACCTCTGGCTCACGGCCTTCGTTTCGGTCCGCACCAACCAGCACAGCCAGGAGTGGCTCGAGCAGTTCACGGCGGTCATCGACTCGCTGCCCGAAGTGGTCGAGTTCTACCGGATGAGCGGCGACATCGACTACCTGCTCAAGGTCGTCGTGCCGGACATCGGGGCCTTCGACGCGGTTTACAAGCGACTCATCGAAAAGGTCGATCTGCTCGACGTCAGCTCGAGTTTCGCGATGGAGAGGATCCGCTCGACCACCGCCCTTCCGCTGCACTACGTGGCCACGAGCGACTGAGTCGGTGCTCCTCGGCAACTCGGAGGGCGACAGACCGTAAGATCGGTGAACCTTCCGTACAGATCAGCCAACCGTCTTCCGAGAATCAGATGATCCGAGTCGAGAACGTCGAGAAGTTCTACAAAGCCGGCGCTACCAAGACCTTCGTCCTGCGCCGCGTCACCGCCGAGATCGAGACCGGCGAATTCGTCACCATCATGGGCCCGTCGGGTGCCGGCAAGTCGACGCTGCTGCACATCCTGGGCATGCTCGACCACGACTGGCAGGGCGAGTACTGGTTTCTGGACCAACCCGTGCACTCTCTGCGACCGAAGGCCCGCAACCAGCTGCATCGCGAGAACATCGGCTTCGTCTTCCAGAGCTACCACCTCATCGACAATCTGACGGTTGCCGAGAACCTCGAGGTGCCTCTCACCTACCGCAACATCAAGCGCACGGAGCGCCAGGCGATGGTCGGCGACATGCTCGATCGCTTTCAGATCGTCGGCAAGAAAGACCTCTTTCCCAACCAGCTGTCAGGTGGCCAGCAGCAACTCGTCGGCATCGCGAGAGCGCTGATCATCGAGCCCAAGGTCATCCTCGCCGACGAGCCCACCGGCAACCTGCACAGCGCCCAGGGCCGCGAGATCATGGAGATCTTCAAGAAGCTCAACGATCAGGGGACGACGATCGTCCAGGTGACCCACTCGGAAGAGAACGCTGGCTACGGCGACCGCATCGTCCAGCTACAGGACGGCTGGGTCAAGTGAAGGCACCGCGGCTCCTCGGCGCCGCCATCGCACTCTCAGCGGTCTTGCTCAGTTCCTGCTCCAGCGTTGCGGCACCGGAGACATCGACGAGCAGAGGCCGTGAAACCGTCATTCTGGTGTCGCTGGACGGCTTCCGCTGGGACTACCCAGAACTCCACGACGCGCCGACGATCCGCGCCCTGGCCGGGCGAGGAGTTCGCGCCGAAGGGCTCGTTCCCGTCTTTCCAACAAAGACGTTCCCCAACCACTACTCGATCGTGACGGGCCTCTACACCGAGAGCCACGGCATCGTCGGCAACAACATGTGGGACCCGGAGTGGAAGGCACGCTTCTCGCTCGGTCAGCGAGAGGAGGTGGAGAACGCCCGCTGGTGGGAAGGCGAGCCCATCTGGGTGACCGCCGAGCGTCAGGGGGTCACGGCAGCGACGTACTTCTGGCCTGGATCGGAGGCACCGATCGGTGGAGTACGACCGACCTACTGGAAGAAGTTCGATGACGCGGTGCCGGGCAACGATCGCATCGACGAAGTGCTCGCCTGGCTCGACCTGGAGGGCGACGAGCGCCCGCACCTCGTCACTCTCTACTTCTCCGACGTCGACTCGGCCGGCCACCGCTACGGTCCCGAAGCGCCGGAGACGGGAGAGGCCGTGAAGCGCGTCGACGGCTATCTGGCGCGCCTCGTCCGCGGCCTCGAAGCTCGCGGCCTTCTGGACGAGACCCACCTCATCCTGACGTCGGATCACGGTATGGCGGCCATGGATCCGGAGCGCGTGATCGTCCTCGAGGACTACATCTCGGTCGACGACGTGCAGATCGTCGATCTTTCGGTCATTGCCATGCTGGTGCCGCGCGAGGGCAAGGAGGATGCGGTTTACTCGGCACTCCGGAACGCTCACCCGGAGCTCACCGTGGTGCGCAGGGAAGACGTTCCAGATCGCCTGCACTACCGCGACCACCGACGCATCACGCCGCTCGTCGGCTGGAGCAGCCCCGGCTGGTACATCTACCCCACGCACTTTCAGCGCGATGCCCTCAAGAGCCGCTTCTCCCTGGGCCAGCACGGCTTCGACAATGCCGCCCGGGACATGCGCGGCCTCTTCGTCGCCGCCGGACCGCGCCTGCGCTCGGGTCTCCGGCACGGTCTTTTCCAGAGCGTCGACGTGTACGGGCTGATCGCGGAGATTCTCGACCTCGAGCCGGCCCCCAACGACGGCGACCGGAACGCCGCCACCGATCTGCTGATCAGCGAAGTCTCTCGCTGACGATCCGCGGCCGCGGATCCGCTCGCTGCAAGTGAGCCTTTCGTGAACTTTCCCCGGTAGGCTCCTGCCGATGAGATCCGTGCCGCAACTCGCGCTCCTGGCCTTCAGCGCCGGTCTGATCTGTTCTGGTTTCCTTTCCGCTCAGTCTTCCACCGCGCGATACCGCGTCACCTTCGAGGCCGACTGGAGCCGCCAGACCCACCCCGAGGACTTTCCGTCGAGCGCTCACTTCTCGAGCCTGATCGGCGCGGTGCACAGCGACCGCACCTCGTTCTGGGCGCCGGGACGCATGGCGACTCCCGGGATTCAGAGCATGGCCGAGTTCGGTGCCACCTCTGCTCTGGCGACGGAGGTCGATGCAGCCATCGCCTTGGGAAACGCTCTCTCTGTGGTCCGCGGCGGCAGCATTGGCCTTTCCCCAGGGAGCACGATCGCCGAGTTCACCACCAGCGTCTCCTACCCCCTCGTGACGCTCGTCACCATGATCGCCCCATCGCCAGACTGGTTCGTCGGCGTGCGCGACCTGTCTCTTCTGAACGGATCCGACTGGGCTCAGACGCTCTCCGTCGAGCTCTTCGCCTACGACGCCGGAACCGACAGCGGCGCGTCGTTCGCTTCGCGCAACGCCGCGACGATCCCGGCCGAGCCCATTCGCAGGATCGACGAGCCGCCACTGCAGAACCATGCCTCCTTCGGCCGCATGATCTTCGAGCGGCTCGATGCCCCTCCAGCCCCCGAAGCGCCCAAGCTCGAGCTGGGCGGCGAAGACGGAGGACCGGCCCGCTTCGAAGTGAGCGCCGTCTGGAAGACCAGCAACCCGGCGACTCTCGGCTTCGGCCAACCCGAAGCGCTCACCGCGGACACGGGAACCTTCTGGTTCTTCGATGCCGCCAACGTCGAGATCGTGGTCAAGGTGCTCGATGCCTGCGGCTTCTCAGGCCACTACTGGGTCTTCGCAGCGGGTCTGACCGACGTCCAGGTCGAACTCGAAGTGCGCGACACCCAGACGGGAACCGTCCGGCGATACTTCAATCCGCCGAACACTGCGTTCCGCCCGATCCAGGACACGCAAGCCTTCTCTGCGTGCCCCTGACGGTCGGAGCCCTGCGCCAGAGCCTGGCGGATCGGAACGAGCTCGCAGGCGCTGCGCCTCAGGTTCTCGGTTGAACCGCACGCCTTCCGGAAACAAGAGGGCCTCTCGGGGCTGAACGGCACTCAGCGGGTCCGGCGTCGAACGGGACCCGGCGGCTCGCTGCGCACGGCCAGCTTCCAGATACAGGAATCCGACGCGGCTCTCGCCGCGGCGGGTTCGGCGTCCCGACGCCCTTGAAGGCTTCAGGACGCGCCGAGCGCGTCGGGTCTCAGTAGCGAGGGCGCGGTTCGCGCGGACGGGCTTCGTTGACGGTCAACGTGCGTCCGCCGAAGTCCTTCCCGTGCAGCACCGAGATCGCTTCCTCGCCGCCCGTCGACATCTCGACGAAGCCGAAACCTCGCGGACGTCCCGTCTCGCGGTCCGTGATCAGGCTGACCGAGTCCACCGCTCCGTGCTCGGAGAAGAGCTCGCGAATTTCGTCTTCCGTCGCTTGGTACGGAAGGTTTCCGACATAGATACGTACCGCCATCTGTCCTGCACTCCTGCCAAAAGGGAGACCCCAACCTGGGCCGTTCGGATCGAACCGAACACTCGACCTGCCGAGTTCTGCGGCACGGCCTCGACGAATCCTAGATGGGAAGTCGCTGTCGAAACTAGCATATGGCGAAGAAGGAGCCGCGTCGGCGACCTCATCGTTTCTTCATGTAGGGCAACGCGCTCCCCGACTCGACGCTCAGCTCAGATCGACGGCGAGGCGCTCGGCGATCGCCATGCCGTCGACCGAAGGTCGTAGCCGCCCGCCTTCGAGGATCAGGCTTCCGTCGGCGAGATAGCGCTCGACAACGTCACGGCGAGACTCGCGTAGATCGTGGCCGTGCCGCTCTGAGTAGCCCTCGAGGTCGATCCCGTCCGACGTGCGCAGCCGCAGCATGAGCTCTTCGAGACGCAGCGCTTCTGCGTCGAGAGTCTCGTGCATCGCGAGCGGCGAGCGCCCGGCGCCGAGGGCTGCTGCCCACTCCTTCCACGGCGCCAGGTTCGACCAGCGTCGACTGCCGTCGAACGAGTGTGCCGAGGGACCGAGACCGAGATACGGCACTCCCGACCAGTACTTCGCGTTGTGCTTCGACCGGCCTCCTTCGCGAGCGAAGTTGGAGACTTCGTAGTGCTCGAAACCGCGCTTCGCCAAGGCTCCGTTGACCACGTGAAACCAGCGCGCCTTCTCGACGTTCGGCAGCTGCGTGAGGCGGCCTCGGGCCTCGAAACGCGCGAACGGTGTGCCCTCGTGGATCGTCAGCTCGTAGCAGGAGAGATGAGGGACGTCGGGGAGCTCACCCAGTTCGTCGGCAAAGCGTCGCGGGTCGCTCCCCGGCAGGCTGTAGATCAGGTCCGCCGAGATCCACTCGAATCCGACCTCGATCAGCGTTTCCAAGGCTTCCCTTCCCTCGCGAGCCGAGTGGCGACGGCCGAGAAAGCGCAGCGAAGAGTCCGTGAGACTCTGCAGTCCGAGGCTGACACCGTTGACGCCGAGCTCGTGCCAGCGCCGCGCGGTCTGTCGATTGACGTCCTCTGGATTCGCCTCGAACGTGACGTGGATCCGGGTAGCCAGCGGCAGGCGCGACGACAGGGCTTCGATCAACCGCTCCAGCTGAGCAGCGCTCAGAGCCGAAGGGGTACCGCCACCGAGATAGAGCGTGTCGAACGTGACGTCTTCACCGACACCGGCCGCCGCGACTCGGCTCGCCTCGTCCGCGAGTGCTGCAACGAAGAGGTCGCCGTCGCCGCTGCGTCGCCGGGAAACGGCGAAGTCGCAGTACGGGCAGATCGCGGAGCAGAAGGGTACGTGCACGTAGAGGCCCGAGCGAGCGGCTCCGAAGCGTGGCGCGAACTCCGCGCAGGCGGACTCTGACTCGGCAATCGGCATCCCCGGAGAGTATTCGATGGGGCTAGACTGCAGGCGCTTCCCCACCGGCAAATCACCGGACCCTTTCCTTCAAAGAGAGCTTGCCGAGGTCTCTCTCAAAGAGCAAAGAGCCTCATGAAGTCTTCCATTCTCCTCACCCAACGCCGCAGCCTGCGCCTGCTGGCACTCCAATGCGCCGCTACCCTGCTGCTCGCGGCCTCGGGCGCACAAGAGCCGGTGCCTCTGGAGATCGCCGCGTACTTCCCCGAGGGGGAGAGCGACAGCTGGCTCTTCTCCACTCCGAGCGCGGAGACCGGCGAGGAGTCGGGCGAGCAGCGCACTCTGCACGCGAGTGAGGCGCTCGACGACGGACGCCTGCGGGTCGACGGCAGCGACGGCTCGCTCCGCGTTCAGCAGGCAACGGCTCGATCCGGATGGGCCATCACCGAGGAGGCAGCGCTCGGTGGGCGTCGCCTCGTCTTCGAAGAACCGCTCGCGCTCCTCCCGGCACGCACGGAGACAGGTGCAAGCCACGAAGCCGAGGGGCGCTACCAGGCGATCCTGGACGAGGAAATCGTTCAGGCAGGCACGGTGCGCGCGACGGTCGCCGTCGGGGCGCTGACCGAGATCATCGTTCCGGCGGGCACCTTCGACGACTGCCTGCAGATCGAGGTGCTCCTCGAATTCTCCAGCGACGATGAGCCCGAAAGCACGACGACCGTGAGTCGCCAACTCTGGCGCGCGCGGGGGGTCGGGGTCGTTCGCGAGATCAGCGACGCCTCGAGCCTCGATCTCCTTCTACCGCAGGAAGAGAGAACGGATCGGGGCAGGACCGAGTGGCAGCTGGTCGAGGCAGCCGTCAGCGGCACTCTGGTCACCGCCGCCGAGGATCCCCGTCCTCAGATCGATCTCGGACGGTTCGAGCCCCCGCCTCGCTGAGCGGCAGCTCAGTCGTTCGTCTTGAGAACCGAGACGAACGCTTCCTGCGGGATCTCGATGTTGCCGACCATCTTCATTCGCTTCTTGCCCTCGCGCTGCTTCTCGAGCAGTTTGCGCTTACGGCTGATGTCGCCGCCGTAGCACTTGGCGGTGACGTCCTTGCGGAAGGCGCTGATCGTCGTGCGCGCGATGATCTGGCCACCGATCGAGCCTTGGATGGCGATCTTGAACTGCTGCCTGGGGATCGTCTCGGCGAGTCGTTCGCAGTAGCGCAGGGCGCGCGTGCGAGCCTTCTCGCGGTGGACCAGCTGGGAGAGGGCGTCGACCTTGTCGCCGTTGACCAGGATGTCCACCTTCACCAGGTCGGTGAGCCGGTAGTCGGTGATCTCGTAATCGAACGAGCCATAGCCCTGCGTCACCGTCTTGAGGCGGTCGTAAAAGTCGTAGAGGACTTCACCCAGCGGCAGCTCCGCGGTCAGCTCGAGGCGGCCCGCCGAGAGGTAGCTGTGCAGGATGTTCACTCCCCGGCGATCGCGACAGAGCTCCATCACCGCGCCGACGTAGCGCTCCGGCATCATGATCGAGGCCTTGATGAAGGGCTCTTGCGCCGTATCGATCTCGGCCGGGTCGGGGTACAGGCTCGGGTTGTCGACGACCATCTCGGTGCCGTCGGTCTTGCGCAGGTGGTACTGCACCGAGGGCGCTGAGAGGACGAGTGACAGGTCGTACTCGCGCTCGAGTCGCTCCTGCACCACGTCGAGATGCAGCAGGCCGAGAAAGCCGCAGCGGTAGCCGAAGCCGAGAGCCGACGAGGAGTCCTTCTGGAAGGTCAGTGACGCATCGTTGAGCTTGAGCTTCTCGAGCGCCTTGGTCAGCTCACCGTAATCGCTCGAAGAGACGGGGTAGATCGAAGAGAAGACGACCGGCTTGGCCTCGCGGTAGCCAGGGATCGGTTCCGGCGCCGGATGATCCGCATCCGTGACGGTGTCTCCGATGTTGATGTCGGAGATCGTCTTCACGCCACAGATGACGTAGCCGACCGAGCCGCACTCGAGCGCTTTGCCCTTCTCGCGATCGAGAGCGAGCGTGCCCACCTCCTCGATCTGGTACTCGCGATCGGTGTACATCAGGCGGGCCTTCATGCCCGGCTTCAAACGCCCCTGCTTGACGCGGCAGAACATGACGACGCCGCGGTAGGCGTCGTACTGTGCGTCGAAGAGCAGCGCCTGCAGCGGCTCTTCGGGGTCGCCTTCGGGCGGCGGCAGCTTCTGCACGATGGCCTCGAGCAGGTCTTCGACACCTTGCCCGGTCTTGGCCGATACCTGGACCGCCTCGAAGGGGTCGAGGCCGAGGTCGGCATCGATCTCTTCCATGACGCGATCGGGGTCGGCAGAAGGCAGGTCGATCTTGTTGATCACCGGGATCATCTCGAGGTCGTACTCGAGCGCGAGGTAGAGGTTCGCGACCGTCTGCGCTTCGACACCCTGCGAGGCGTCGACGAGAAGGAGAGCGCCCTCGCAAGACATCAGCGAGCGCCGCACCTCATGAGAGAAATCGACGTGGCCCGGCGTGTCGATCAGGTTCAGAACGTACTCCTCGCCGTCCTTCGCCTGGTAGTGCAGCGTGATCGTGTTGCTCTTGATCGTGATGCCGCGTTCGCGCTCGATGTCCATCGAGTCGAGGATCTGATCCCGGAACTCGCGGTCGCTGACCGCACCACAGGCTTGGATCAGCCGGTCGGCAAGGGTCGACTTGCCGTGATCGATGTGAGCGATGATGCAGAAGTTGCGGACGTTTTTCACGAGTCGGTGCCGGGAGGGAAGGAGGCGCGGCATAGCGCCACCGTGGGCGGATCATAGCGTCACCGACCGCGCTCGTCAGCGCTCTCGGTCTCGGTCCGAGAGGACTCTCGGACCGCTGCGATTCGTCACAGACCGGAGTTTCGACGAGGCGGTGCGGGTTGGATTGAGAGGACTGTTGACCTGCAACCGCTGAGACGTCGTGAAGCAACGCAAACGCTGGCTTCGAACCTTCCCGCACCTTCGCCGTTTTCTCGTCTACTCCGGCATTTCGTCGGCCGTCGGCGTGCTGGTGCTGCTGCTCATGGAGGTCGGTCGCCCAGGCTGGTTCTCAGCGCGCTTGATCCTGCTCGGCGTCGTGCTCGGCTTCCTGTTGAATCTTGGAGCGAGCTTGGCCGAGGGCATCGTCTTCGCGACGCTGCGCGTGGACCGGAGCTGGCCGCGGGCGGCGCGCGCGACTCTGGGAGCTCTGACTCACTTCGCGGGGGGTATCGGCGGCTACCGGATCGCCGCTGAGCTGGCCCGGCGCACGGGTGAGCCGGTCGAGGGCTTTCAGCACGTCGCCAGCAGCGCCCCGGTGTTCGGCCTGCTGACCGCGCTCGTCGGCATCACCTTTCATGCGCTGCGCGCTCTGAACCGGCAGCTCGCGGAGCAGGTCGACCGAATCAAGTCCCAGCGATACGCCGAGCGAGAGCTCGAGACCGCCAGGAGCGTGCAGGAGCGCCTCCTGCCGCCGCAGCAGGTCTCCGGCAGCGCGTTCGAGGTCCATGCCAGGAACCTGCCGGCCCGCACCGTGGCCGGCGACCTGTACGACGTCTTTCGCCTCGAGGATGGAGATCTGGGTCTCGCGGTCGGCGACGTCGCCGGCAAGGGCATGGGGGCGAGCCTGCACATGGTCTCCGTCAAGGCGATGCTGCCGCTGATTGCCGCCGAGCTCGACGCAGCGCAGACGCTGCGCGAGTTGAACCGACGCCTGCTACCGGAGCTCGGGCCGCGCGAGTTCGTCGCGCTGTCGTTCGCTCGGTACCGACCGGCCACCGGAACGCTCGAGATCGCCAACGCCGGCCTGCCCGATCCCTATCTGCTGGGCGACGAGGTGCGCCCGATCGAGGTCCCGGGCGAGAGGCTGCCGCTCGGAGTCCGCGAAGACGTGCCCTACTCCAGTACGACCGTTCGCATCGCTCCCGGCGAGGGCCTGCTGATGATCAGCGACGGTCTGCCCGAGGCCATCCGCAAGACCGGCGTGCCGCTCGGCTACGAAGCCTTCGAGCGAGTCCTGCGCCAGGTCAGCGCCGAGTCCGTCAGCGACAGCGCTCAGTGGCTCGACGCGGTGATCGAGCGCGTGCGCGAGGTGACTGAGGCGACGCAGGAAGACGACTGGACCGCGCTGCTCCTCGAGCGGCAGCTGCAACGCGTCCGTCGCGCCGTCTGAGGCCGCGGCGGCGTCCGCTCTGCTCTACGGCCCGCTCTCCTCGAACAGCCGTGCTGCATCCGAAAGGTCGACGACCGGAAGCGAGAGGTAGCTCCCCTCGCCGCCGGCAAAGATCTTCTGCATGGCACTTCGGTAGTCGCTTGCGCTCGCCGAAGGGATGTCGACGAAGGTCTGCGGGTTACGACCGATCAGGGGAAACCAGGTGCTTTGTACCTGGACCATCACGCTGTGACCGGGCAGGAAGGTGTGGCAGCGTGAGCCGAGGGAAAAGTCATACGCCACCGGGCGGTTCGCGGGCACTGCGCTCGGCGTCTCGAACGAGTCCCGGAAGCGGGCCCTGAAGACCTCGTCCGCGACCATGAGCTGGAATCCGCGGAGCTCGGAGTTCGCTTCGTAGTCCTCCGGATAGACGTCGATCAGCTTGACGATCCAGTCCGAGTCGGTGCCCGAGGTCGAGGCCACGAGGTGCACGTCGATCGCTCCGCAGATCTCGAGCGGCTTCGACATCGGCTCGGACTGCCAGCTGAGAACGTCCGGTCGGCGGTCGACGAACCGCTGATCGGTGACCTTCCAGAGGGCCTGCCCTCCCTGCCAGAAGCCCGGCATCGGCCGCGGCATGTACGGCACGGGGCTTTCCGGATCCGAGACGTACTGACGGCTACCGGCTTCGAGCGGTTCGCCGAGCGACAGACTGCGGTCGGCGCCGAGGTAGAGACGTGTCTGCTTCGACGCCGGCGGGAAGTCATCGAACGAGCGCCAGGCATTGGTTCCGGTCTGGAAGATCGTGGCCTCGCCTGCGGGCCAGGCTCCGGAGTTGGGCTGGTCCTTGAGGTGGTGCGCGAAGAAGGCACGCTGGATCTGTGCGCGGTACGTGACCGCCGTCGGACTGCCGAAGTCGATCGCTCCGAGCGTGCGACCGTCGCCCGAAGACCATCCGCCGTGGCGCCAAGGCCCGACGACGAGAGAGCTCAGGTTCTGCTCGTCCCATTCCTCGAGACCGTCGTAGATCGCCAAAGGCCCGAAGAGGTCCTCGGCATCCCACCAACCGGCGACGTGCAGAGCCGGCAGGCCGATCTGCTCGAGGTAGCTCAAGACGCTGGCGCGCTTCCAGTAGTCCGAGTAGTTCGGATTCGCCATGAAGGCTTCCCAGGTAGGCCGAGGCTCTTTGAAGTGACGATCGTTGACGTTCGAGTAGGGGCCCAGGTCGAGATACCACTCGTAGGCGTCATGCTGATCGAACTGGAACGGGGCGTTGAGCTTGCCCGTCTCCATCAAGGCGACGTATCCGAAGCTCGGCGCCAGGCGAAAGGCGCCGTTGTGAGCAAAGTCATCGCCGAGAAACATGTCGGCCGGGGAAGCCTGGGGCGAGACCGCTGCCAGAGCCGGATGCGGATCGAGCATCGACATGACGGTCAGCCAGCCACCGTAAGAGACGCCGAGCATGCCGACCTTGCCGTTGTGCTCCGGCACGTTCTCCAGCACCCAGTCGATCGTGTCCTGAGTGTCTGTGGCCTCGTCGATCGATCGCCCGGTCACCGCTGCCGGAGCCCGCTGCATGGCGAATTCACCTTCGGAGGCGTACCTTCCACGAATGTCCTGGAAGACGAAAATGTAGCCGTCGTCGACGAGCTCGCGGTAGTGGCGACTCAGGTAGCGATGGAAGCCGTCGTCGTCGTGACCGAGGCCGTAGGGCGTGCGCGTCACCAGAATCGGCCAAGGGCCTGAACCGTCGCGCGGCACGTAGATCTCCGTGTTCAGGCGGATGCCGTCGCGCATCTCGATCATCGCCTGCTGCTGCACGAATCGCTTGCTCGGCGGCTGCGTATTGGCGACGCCGGCCAGCGACTCGTCGCCCGCGTCGCCGCAGCCGAAGCAGCTCAAAGCCCAGAAAACAAAACCCAAACGTCCAACGCGCGAGACGCGGACTGCGAAGCGTCGACCCACCCGATTGGCACTCATGCGCCTATCTTGCCCGAACCCCTGCCGCAGTGCATCTCTCGACCTCGCCGATCCCCGGATCGACCTTGGAAGACGTCGACCCGACGGCGGTTAGGAACTATTCTTGGACGTCGTGCCCACCCCCGAGGCGCCTCTCCCCACGCATCGTCAGGAGCACCATGAGCCCCACCAGCCAACGCACCGTCAGCATCATCGGTATCCCGATGGATCTCGGACAAAATCGTCGCGGCGTCGACATGGGCCCCTCGGCCCTCCGCTACGCCGGTCTACAGCAAAAGCTCGAGAGGCTCGGCTACCAGGTCGAGGATCGCGGCAATCTCGAGCTGGTCGATCGCGCGGCTCTGCCTCCGGAGGGAGGACTGGCCTACCTGCCGGAGGTCGTCAAAGCCTGCGACGTCGTGTACGCCGCCGGGCGGGATGCGATCGCTCGAGGCACGGTCCCCGTGTTCCTCGGAGGAGACCACTCGATCGCAGCGGGCACCGTCGGCGGAGTGACCGACTCCGGACGCGCGGGACTCGTCTGGGTCGACGCGCACGGCGACTTCAACACCCCCGACACCTCGCCGAGCGGCAACGTCCACGGCATGCCGCTCGCCGCTCTGATGGGCCTCGGCGACGCGCGCCTCGTCGATCAGGGCCGACCGGGGCCGAAGATCCCGCCCGAGGACGTCGTGCTGATCGGCATTCGCGACCTCGACGAGAAGGAGCGCGTCGCGTTGCGGGAGTCGAAGGCGACCGTCTACACGATGCGCGAGATCGACGAGCGGGGCATCGCCGAAGTCGCCGCCGAAGCGATCAGTCGCCTGAGCCACACGGACCGCGTGCACGTCAGCCTCGACATGGACTCCGTCGATCCCTCCTTCGCGCCCGGGGTCGGTACCCCCGTCGCCGGAGGTCTCACCTTCCGTGAGGCCCACCTGCTCATGGAGCTCCTCGCCGAAGGCGCCGAGATCGGCTCGATCGACATCGTCGAGGTGAACCCGATCCTCGATACGCACAACCAGACCGCCGCTCTCGCGCTGCAGCTGCTGACGTCGCTTCTCGGCCAGACGATCTTCTAGCGCACCGCCGGCGGCAGGTCGCGGCTAGCGCTTCTGCTCCAGCTCCGATTCGGCCGCGGCCAGCTGCTCCTGCAGCCGGTCGCGCTGCCCTTCGAGGCGTCCCCGACGCGCCAAGCGCCACTTCTGATCCTGCTCGGAGTCCGCAGCCTCTCCCTCCTGTCCGAGCGTGACGATCTCGTGCTCGATGGCCGCCAGAACGTCGCGCAGGGACTCCACCGAGCCCGCGAGGTCGGCCTTGTCGAAGAGAATTGCCTCGGGAGCTGGCGCGACCGCCTCCTCGATCGTCGAAGCCTTGGGGACCACCGCCCCGCGGGAGGGCTCGCGCACGACAACGAACCCCGGGGAGACGATCTCGACGCCGGCGCCGTGCACGGTCTCGAGGATTCGTTTGCGGAGTCGCGAGCGCGTCGAGATGAGCTCACGCACCTCGCTCAGCAGGCCGGCCACCCGGTAGACCACCGCGTGATCCTGGAGTTCCATGACGCTGACGAAGGCGTCTTCGAGCCCCGTCTCGGCCGCGGCTTCGAGCAGCAGCTTCTCGACCTGAAGTCGCGGCACGTCGTAGCCGAGACCGATCTCGGCGGAGACGATGGTGCCGCCGCTCGACACGACGGTGACCGGGTTGGTCACCAGAAAGAGGTTCGGAAGAGTTGTCAGATCGCGGTCCTGAGTCTGAATCTCGGTATGGAAGAGCCCCTGCTCCGAGACGCGACCGAAGTGATCTCCGCAGCCGAGATAGTCGCCTGGGCGGTAGTGCTGCATCGAGCGCAGCATCAGTCCAGCCATGGCGTTGCCGAGAAAGGTCGTCGACGAGAGCGCGATCGCACCGGAGGCGATGATGCCGAAGAGACCGAGCAGATTGCCTCGCGTGTTCTGGTCGATGCCGGGGACCACGAGGATGACAATGACCACCGCGACCAGGATCAGCACGAGCAGAATCGCCTGATTTCGAGCGCGCTGCCCGGGCGTGTCGCCAAACCTCTTTGCCAACAGCCAGCGCACGGCGACGAGCGCGGCCAGCAGCAGAGTGATGGTCACCCAGGCCACAGCGTGGTCGCGGAGACCCTGAATCAGATGCATCTGGAGAGTCTACAGATTGGCCCCGGGCCGTCGTGCCTCCTCGAAAGCACGCTCCTCATTCGAGCTCTTCCGCACGCCGGCGAAGGTCCGTGAAGCCGTACTCTTCGCAGAGCGTCTCGAGGGCCGACGAATCGATGCCCTCATAAGCAAGCTGAGCGAGCTCGACGTCGACCGGAGCTTCCGTCGAGACCGTCGCCAGCTCTCTCGAGAGTCGAGCTTCGGTCTCCTGCTCTTCCAGCAGTCGACGCAGCCGCTTCGCGCCGCGGACCGGGAGAGCCTCGACGGACCCCAGGTCCTCGTACAGAGCGTCGAGAGATGGCTTGGCCTGCAGCAGAGCCGCGGCCGACTTGGCTCCGATGCCGCGCACGCCGGGGATGTTGTCGACCGCGTCACCGGCCAGACCGAGGTAGTCGACGATCTGCTCCGGGCGCACGCCAAACTTGTCGATCACCTCGGCGGGTCCGAAGCGCTGTGCCTTGGCGAAGTCGAAGAGCTGCGTACGTTCGTCGACCAGCTGCGCGAGGTCCTTGTCCGACGTCACCACGACGCAGCCGAGTCCGTCGTCGTTCGCGCAGCGATCCTTGAGAGTGGCAACGAGGTCGTCGGCCTCGTAGCGATCGTCGATGAAGGATGGGCAGCCGAGGGCCCGCGCCATCTGCTGACACCCCCTCTGCTGTGCCTCGAGCTCCGGCGGAGGCAGCTCGCGCTGCGCCTTGTAGTCCGGATAGATCTCGTTGCGGAAGCTGGTCGTCAAGCTGCCGTCGAAAGCGACGGCAATGTGCGTCGGCTTCTCCTCCTGGAGGAGTCGCAGGAGGAAGGCTCCAAAGCCGTGCACGGCGTTGGCGGGCGCGCCGGAAGGCGTGGTGATCGAGGATGGCACCGAGAAGTAGGCGCGAAAGATATAGGGACTCGCGTCCACTAGAAAAAGAGACTGCTGCATCCGCAGCAGTCTCCCATTCGTTCGAGCGTCGGCGCAACGGCCGTTCGGCTCAGTCGAGTGCGCTGACGCGAATCCGGCCGCTGCCGGTGTCGAGGCGGACGCGAGCGTCGCCACCGCCGACGCGGAAGCGCATCTCGTCGCGCTCACGGTGCAGCGTCTCGATGTCGGGCAGATCGACCGAGATGCCGCCCGAGCCGGTGTCGGCGCGCACGTCGGCCGAAGCGCTCGGCGGGACGAGCAGTGTGATCGAGCCGCTGCCCGTATCGATCTCGAAGTCACCGTTGCCCATGTCGACCATCTCCAGCACGACACTGCCACTGCCGGTGTCGATCAGAGCGCTCTCGGCGCGGATCGCTGCGCCCTCGACGCCGCCGCTGCCGGTGTCGATCTCGAGGGTGTCGGTGTCGATGTCGGCGATGGAGACCGAGCCGGAGCCGGTGTCGATCGACAGGCTGCGGCCACTGACGAGTGAGGCGGAGACGGCACCCGAGCCGGTGTCGGCGACGACGTTGCCCTGGATATCGGTCAGCACGACGTTGCCACTGCCGGTGTCGACGACGAGCTCACCCGTGATGTCGCTTGCGTCGATGCCGCCCGACGAGATGTCGAGGGTCATGTCCGCGTCGACGCCGTTGGCGGTGATGGCACCGACGCCGTGCCGCAGCTCCAGCTGGGCACCGGCCGGCACTCGCACCAGAACGTCCGCCCAGACTTCGAGGCCGGAGCCCGAGCCGCTGACCTTCACGCTGCGTCCGGTGAAAGCGCCGAGGAGATCGCGCAGGAGGCTGCTGTCGCCGTCGTACTTGGACATGCGGATCGTCGTGCGGCCGCGCCCCATGCGGGGGTAGACGTAACGCTCGCGCCCCGTAGGGAAGAGGATGGCCAGGGAATTCGAGCTCTCTTCGAAGCGAATGCCCGCGGACTCGGCGTCGCGCCCGTCGAGGGTGACCTCGACCTCGAAGTCGTTGCCGCCGGCGGCGACGACTTCGACCTCTCCGATCAGATTGCCGAGATAGAGCGACTTGCTGTCGAAGCTGAAGGTCTCGGCAGCAGAGGCGCCGGCGAGCAGAAAAGCGGTGGTCCAAAGCGCGGCGGCGAGCAGGTGGCGGCGCGCAGTTGCGGGGTTGGCGGTCTTGCTGGGGGCTGTCGTCGTGTGGCTCATCGGACGATCTCCTTGGTGCAGCAGTGATTTCGGCCCGTCTCGAAGCGGCGTCAGAGCGAACTTCGGGCGTTTTCCTCGCTTCAAGATACGCGAAAGAGCTCCCGAGGTTCTCGAAAAAGACGCCGTTTCGGCGGGCGCCACGCTCCTCCATCACTGCTACACTGCGCGCGATTCCAAGGGCGCGATTCACAGCGCAGACCGGGCGCGAAGGAGCGTTCCCGGTGCGACCACGCGAGGGAGCCTCATGGCCAGCTACAACCACAACTCCGTAAAGAACGGACTCAAGGTCCTGATCGACGGCGATCCGCACGTCATCGTGAACTGTGAGTTCGTCAAGCCGGGCAAAGGCCAGGCATTCACCCGCGTCAAGGTCCGCAACCTGCTGACTGCCCGGGTCGTCGAGAAGACCTACAAGGCGAGCGACAGCCTCGAAGGCGCGGACGTGCTCGAGACGAACATGCAGTACCTCTACACCGACGGCGAATCGTGGAACTTCATGGATCCGAACACCTACGAGCAGGTCGCCGCAGATGCCAACGCCATGGGCGACGCCGCCCAGTGGTTGAAGGAAGAGGACGAGTGCCAGGTCACCCTGTGGAACGGCCGGCCGATCCTCGTCAGTGCTCCCAACTTCGTCGTGCGCCAGATCGTCGAGACCGACCCCGGGCTCAAGGGCGATACGTCCTCGGGCGGCAGCAAGCCGGCGAAGATCGAGACCGGTGCCACCGTTCGAGTGCCTCTCTTCGTGCAGGAAGGCGAGCTCATTCGGATCGATACCCGCACCGGCGAGTACATGTCGCGAGCCAAGGAGTAGAAGTCTCACCGACTCCTCCGAGCGATCCGTTGACCTCCGAGAGACCCGATGAGTCCGCCTGGCGGCCGGCGGCTTCCTTCGAGGCGCTTCGGCTACGCGCTCGCCTGCTGGAGGCGACGCGTTCCTTCTTCCTCGCACGCGACGTCCTCGAGGTGGAGACCCCCCTGCTCGGCCGACGCGGCGTCACCGACCTGCACCTGCACAGCCTGACGGCGCGGTGCACCGCCGTTCCCGACCTCCTTCACCTGCAGACGTCACCCGAGTACGCCATGAAGCGGCTCCTCGCCGCCGGCTCGGGAGACATCTTCCAGATCTGCAAGGCCTTTCGCGATCAGGAGCGTGGGCGTCGCCACAACCCCGAATTCACGATGCTCGAGTGGTACCGCTTGGGGCTCGATCACCACGGGCTCATGGCCGAAGCTGGAGACCTGCTCGAGCAACTCCTGACCCTGGGCGGACGCTGCCTCGAAGCCCGTGAAGGCACGAGCTACACGCAGCTTTTCGAGCAGCGTCTGGGCATCGATCCACGGACCTGCGAAACCTCCGCGCTCGAAGCGCTCGCGGGTCCCGATGCTCCCGCTGCTGCCGGCGACCGAGACGATCTGCTGGCTCTCCTTCTGACGCGCGACATCGAGCCGCACCTGCCGCCGAATCGCCTGATCTTCGTCTACGACTATCCCCCCTCGCAGGCTGCTCTGGCTCGCCTTGGCCGCGACGCATCGAACCAGCTCGTCGCGCATCGGTTCGAGGCGTACCTCGACGGAGTCGAGCTGGCCAACGGCTTCTGGGAACTGACCGACGCCGCTGAGCAGCGAGCTCGCTTCGAAGACGACCTCGTGAAGCGCAGGCGACTCGGTCTGCCGACTCCGCAGCCCGATGACCGGCTGCTGGGCGCCCTGGCCAAGGGCCTCCCGGACTGCGCCGGCGTCGCCGTGGGCTTCGATCGTGTCGCGATGCTCGCCGCAGGGGCTCTGCGAATCGACGATGTGCTTGCCTTCCCGGTCGAGCGAGCCTGACGTCCTTAGCGACGGGGGCAGAAGCTCAGAGCACCCGCGATACGGCCATCCAGAGGCCCGTCAGGGCAAGCAGGATCGAGGCGGGCACGACGACGCGCGCTCGGTACCCGTCCTGGGGTACGAAGGGCTTCAAGAGCAGCGCAGCCACCACCACGACGCTGAGCTGACCGAACTCCACACCGAGGTTGAATCCCAGCAGAGCTGGAACGAGCTGTCCGCGCGGCAGGCCCAACTGGCCGAGCACACCGGCGAAGCCGAGTCCGTGAACCAGACCGAAGGCAAAGACCAGGGCGAGCCGCGAACGACCGAGGTCTTCCCGAAGGACGTTCTCCACCGCCACGTAAGCGATCGACAGCGCGATGATCGGCTCCACCCAGGAGCTCGGTAGCCGGACGAAGCCGAGCGTCGAGAGCGCCAACGTGAGCGTGTGCGCAAGCGTGAAGCAGCTCACCTGCAGCAGAAGGTCGCGAGCACTCAACGTGAGCAGCACGAGACCGAGGACGAAGAGGATGTGATCGAGGCCCCGCGGCACGATGTGAAGGAAGCCGAGCCCTGCATAGTCGGCAAAGACGGCAGCGCCGCCGCGACGCTGCGCCAGTACCTCGGCGCTGGGACGTAGAGCCACCTCGGCGCTCTCTTCGGCGACGCCGAGGATCTGCTCCCCAGCCTCCAGCTCACGGCCCTCGACGTCGTAGGCGACCTCGAGCCGCACGGCGCTGAAGGCACGGGAGGCCCAGAACGTCAGGCCTTCGGCGTCTTCCGGGATGTCTCCCTCGAGCCGCGCCGTGACGCCGAGCACGCTCGGCGGATCGACCAGCGAGGCGGGGTTCTCGGCACCGTCGGGAAAGCTCACCGCGAAGTCGAGACGCTGGCCGGCGCTGCGCACGCGCACCCGCCGTTCGAAGAGCGACCGCAGTCGCTGCTCACGCCGCTGTCGCTCCTCGCGAGGCAGACTCTCCACGGCCTTCACGAGCTGCAGGGGATCGTGGCCCGGAGCGCGGCCGAGCAGCAGGGCGTCCAGATCGCAGATCATCTCGACCCGAAAGACGGACCCATCCAGAACCAGTCGGGTCTTGGTGATGGTGAAATCGTGCGCGAACGCTTCGGTCGGCAGAGCGCAAAGGAGGCCGACGGCGAGCAGGAGGCGAGATGCTCGCGCGCAACAGAAGTGAGATAATGACGTCATGAGCCTATCGGAGACCCACGGAATCCAGATCGAAGTCGAGACGCAGTACGTCGAGGAGCGCAGCGCGCCTTCCGACTGCTATTTCTTCTTCGCCTATCACGTCCGGATTTCCAACGTGGGGAGCGAGAGCGCTCAGCTTATGTCACGACACTGGGTGATCACCGACGCCGACGGCAGGGCCGAAGAAGTTCGCGGTCCGGGCGTCGTCGGCGAGTGCCCGGTGCTCCCGCCCGGAGCCCAGTTCGAGTACACGAGCTACTGCCCGCTCAAGACCGAGGTCGGGTCGATGCACGGCGCCTACCAGATGGTGCGGGCGTCGGGCGACGAGTTCGAAGCGACCATCGCGCCCTTCACTCTCGCGGTTCCCAACGCGGTCAACTGACGGCGCCGAAACCCCACCGATCGCAAGCGTTGCCGCAAGCCAAACGACCGCCTCGCAGCGGCCGAAGGACCCTTGCCGCCCTGCTAGACTGAGCTTCCCCCTCTTTTACCGATCGCTCTCCCGAGAGCGACCCTTGGAGATGTGCCTCTCTTGAGCGAGAACCCCCCAGGCGAAGCCTCGCCGCCGCCGTCCGCTGACGCCCAGACCCTTTATGACTCCATGAGCACGCTGCGCGCCGTGCGCCGCCTGCGCCCGGACCCGATTCCGGAGGCCGTACTGCAGCGAGTGCTGCAAGCAGCCGTTTGGGCGCCCTCCGGCGGCAACGTGCAGCCTTGGCGCGTCGTCGTCGTAAGGGATGCGGAGCGCAAGACGGGCCTGCGGGATCTCTACCGCCCTGAGTGGCAGAAGTATGCGAAGGGCTACGCCGCGCGCCTCGAGGGCCTCGACGCCAAAGAGCGCGGCAAGCAGGAGCGGACCCTCGCTGCAGGGGATCGCCTGGCCGACCGTCTCGACCAGGCTCCCGCGATCCTCATCTTCTGCTTCAACCCCAAGCTCATGGCGATCACCGACGCCGGCCTCGACCGCCCATCGATCGTCGGTGGCGGTTCCGTCTACCCCGCAATTCAGAACTGCCTGCTCGCCTGCCGCGCCGAAGGCCTCGGCTGCACGCTGACCACGCTGCTCTGCCTCAAAGAGGGCGAGGTCAAGAAGCTCCTCGGCATTCCCGACGACTGGTACACCTGCGCGGCGGTTCCGATCGGCTACCCCGAGCTCGGAGGCCACGGCCCGATCCACCGACGACCGGTGTCGACGATGGCCTTCGAGGACACCTGGGGCGAAGCGTGGAACGGAGAGAGCGAATGACCCCCAGTCACCTCGCCGACGGCGTCGCCGTCATCACGGGAGCTGCCAGCGGCATCGGCCTGGCTCTCGCGCAGCGAGCGACCCGAGAGGGTATGACCGTCGTCGCCACGGACATCGACGAAGTCGCACTGGAGGAAGCCAAGCGGGAGATCGTCGGGCTCGGCGGCCGCGTGCACACGCGCATCGTCGACGTCGCCGAAGCCGCTCACCTCGACGCTCTCGCCGACGACGTCTACGACCGCTTCGGCAGCGTGCGACTCCTCTTCAACAATGCCGGCGTCGCGGTCATGCGCCCCTTCCTCGAGACGAGCCTGCAGGACTGGATGTGGACTCTCGACGTCAACCTCTGGGGCGTCGTGCACGGCATGCGGGCCTTCGTGCCACGCATGGTGCAGCAGCAGCAACGGGCGACCGTCATGAACACGGCCTCGGCCGCCGGACTCACGTCTCCGTCGGGGCTATCTCCCTACAACGTCACCAAGCAGGGGGTCGTCGCACTCACCGAAACGGTGCAGCGGGAGCTGCAGGAAGACGGCGTCGAGCACGTGCGCATCGCCGTGCTCTGCCCTGAGCTCATCGCCACGCAGATTCATCGTTCGGAGCGCAACCGGCCGAACAAGCGGGCCAACGAATCCGAGCTCGAGAACCGTGCCCACCTGCTCGAGGAGCCGATGCAGTCGGCGATGAAGCCCTACGAGGTGGCGGACCTCGCCTTCGCAGCGCTCGAGAGCGACCAGATCCACATCCTCACCCATCCAGAGTCGACCGGTGCTGCGCTACAGACGCGCGTCGAGGCGATCCTCTCCCCAGGCGGAGAGGGGGTCGAGAATTGAGCCGCGGGCGGATCCTGCTGGCCAGCTGCCCTTCTTCGGGTTAGTCTGACGCGACGAAGCGACCGCCGCGCCAACGCGCCTGCGGTCTCCCAAGGACGAACCCCCGGTTCCATGCGCTTCAACGCTCTCCATCGCTGACCTTCCTGCGGCCTCCTGAGGCCGCCCCCTCCCTGCGAACCGTCCTCGGTTCACAGGTCGAGACAGCACGAGAGCCGACCGGATTCCTCCCACGAGGAACCGGACACAGCCGGCCCCGCTTCGCTGCACCAGCTGCCGCGAGGCGCTCCTGGTTCGGAGGCGCACCATGTCCAGGACCTCTCTCTTCCCCGCTCCCCTCCTGCAACTTCGTGCCGCGCGTCTACGACGCGGCGACCGACTCGTCTTCGAATCCGTCTCGCTCTCGGTCGCGCGCGGCGAGATCGTCGCCCTGTGTGGCGCCAACGGATCGGGCAAGAGCTCGATCCTCGGAGTTCTCGCCGGCGAGCTGGACCTTTCGGCCGGTCAGCTGCTCGCCAAAGAGGCAGCCGCAGGTCTGAAGCAGGAGCCTTCCTCGTCGCAGGTCCCGGTCCACCGTCGCCTGCTCTTCTTCGAGCCGGAGGTCTACCGGCTGGCGCTCGAGATCGACGCTGGCCGGTGGGAGCAGCTCGACGCCTACGAGACGGCGGGAGGCTACGACATCGAGCAGCGCGCTGCGACGGTCGCCAGCCGTTTCGGTCTGCAACACCTGCTCGAACGCTCAGCGGAGACGCTGTCGCCGGGGCAACTTCGCAAAGTGGATCTCGCAGCGCTCTTCTCCAGCCGGGCGCCGCTCCTGATGCTGGACGAGCCGACGAACTATCTCGATCTCGAGGGTCTGACACAGCTCGAGGCGGAGCTGCACCGACATCGTGAAGGCGGCGGCGCCGCGCTGATCGTGAGCCATGATCGCGCTCTCCTCGACGCCGTCGCCGATCGATCCCTGCACCTCGAGCTGTCGCCGCCCAAAGGCCACGGCAAGACCGAACGGCACGCCCAAGGCATCACCGAGAGTCGCGGAGGCTACAGCAGCCTCTTGGCGCTTCGTCGACAGCTCCATCAGGCGGCGAGCGAGCGAGCCCAGACCCTCGGTCGCAAGATTCGACAGCTGGAGGAGGTCGCCCGGCAGCGCGGGCAATGGGCCGAGCGCAAGGAGGCTTCGAAGCGCGGTGCGGGCGCCAGCAAGCCGTTCATCGCCAAGCGGGCCAAGAAGATGATGAAGCGCTCCAAGGATGCGGAGCGACGTCGCAACGAGCAGGTCCAGAAGCTCGAGGAGGAGAGACCCTTCGTCGAGAAGGGACTCGGTCTCGCGTCGCCCTCACACGCCGTCGCCCGGCGAACGGTCTTCCGCGCCCGCGAGCTCGAGCTGCCCTGGGGTACCGATGTGCCGATCACGCTCTCGCTGGAGACGAGCGATCGCTGCGGACTCCTGGGCGACAACGGCGCCGGAAAGACGACACTGACACGCGTGATCCAGCAGGAGCTCCCGACGACTGCGGGCGAATTGGACGTCAACTCGCACGTGCCGACGGCATGGCTCAAGCAGGGTCTCGAGGGCTTCTTCCGAGAGGCTCCCCTTCTGACGCAGCTGTGCGAGCGACTCGAAACGTCGAAGACCTCCGAGAGGGCACGGGAGAGGATTTCCGAAAGCGAGATCCGCACGCAGCTGGGCTGTCTCAGACTTCGTGCCGACCGCGTCCTCGCCGCTCCGAGCGAGCTGTCGCTGGGCGAACGGATGCGTGCCGCGCTCGTCCAGCTCGCTCTCGCGCGCTGCGACTTCGTCTTTCTCGACGAACCGACGACGCATCTGGACGTCGAATCGATCGAAGTCCTGGAGCGCTGGCTCGCCGAAGCAACGAGCGGTTTCCTTCTCGTCAGTCACGATCGCCGCCTGCTCGAGCAGACGTGCGACCGCCTCTTTCACCTCTCCGAAGAGGGACTGAAGGAGCTGTGACCTCAGACGTTGACGCCAACGAGCTCTCCGCGGATGACGTACCGGAGCAGGTCGATGACCTGCTCCGGCTCACGCGCCACCAGCGCAGAGGCGTCGACCTCTTTGAGCGCATGATCAAACTCGGTCGGCTGCACGACGATCAGCGGCTTCGAAAGGGCCGTCGCGAAACCGGCATCGAAGGCTGCGTTCCACTGGCGGTACTTCTCACCGAAGCGCACGACGACGACGTCGGCTTCCTCAATCAAAGTACGTGTGCGAATCGCGTTGAGCTTGGCTCCCTGCGTGTCCTTCCAGAATGCGCTCGTCTGCTCACCGAGGATCGCGACGCCGCAGTCATCGCTCGCCCCGTGGTCCGTCACCGGGGCGCTCAGGCTCACCGGCAGTCCCGCGGCGGCGAGTCCCCGCGCGATGACTTCTCGCCAGTCGGTGTGAATCTCTCCCGACAGATAGACCTTCCATACGCGTTCTGCTCCGATCGCTTCCACACCAAGTCCTCCCCAGGTTCGATCACCGGCGCCGGACGATCCGCTACGCTGTCTGCCAGCCTTTCGCCCTTCGCGAAGCGCAGAGTAGCGCAAAGAGGACTCGTCTCCCATGAAGACCTTGATCTGGCTGGCCCACGTCTTCTGGGCCACCTCCGGCACCCTCGCGAGGCGGCTCGCCGGCCGCCGTCGCCGCTCCGACTGGAGCCTCAAGACCGAGCTCGTTCAGAGCTCCATGCACGCAACGCTGCGCGCTTCGCTGACCAACGGTCACGAGTGGTTTCGCAGCTTTCAGGCGCGCGGCGCGAGGCGGCCGTTCTTCGCCAACGTCGTCGAGTTCGAAGAGTCCACCGTCGGCGGCGTTCCGGGGGTTTGGACGGTACCGACGGAGTCGAAGATCGAGCGGACCATTCTCTACCTTCACGGAGGTGGCTACGTCTTCGGCACGGCTTCCGAGTACCGCGATCTCTGTTCTCGTCTCGCCGTCGGCGCCAACGCACGCGTCTTTGCTCCAGAGTACCGACGCGCCCCCGAAGCTGCCTTCCCCGCCGCTCAGGACGACTGCTTTGCAGCTTACGCCGCTCTCGAGACGCCCGCCGAGGAGCTCGTTCTGTGCGGCGACTCCGCCGGCGCCGGCCTCGTGATGTCGGTTCTGACGACTGCGCGCGACGCCGGGCACCCCCTTCCCGCGGGCGGAGCCTTGCTCTGCCCCTGGGTCGATCCGTACGGCGGCGGAGCGTCGATGCACACGAACGAAGCGAGCGACATCGGACCGGCGCGCTGGATCCGCTGGTGCGCCGAAATGGCGATACCGAGTCAGTCCCAGGACGACCCGAGGGTCCGGCCGACGGCGGGCGACCTCGCGGGGCTGCCGCCCCTCCTCGTGCAGGTCGGCGGTGCTGAAATGCTGCATGACCAGGGAGTCGAGCTCGCCAAAGCACTGGAGTCCGCAGGAGTCGAGACCCAGCTGCACGTCGAGCCGAACGCCTTTCACGTCTGGCAGCTGCTCGGCGGCATCCTGCAGGAAGCAGATGACGCCGTCGCTCAGATCTGCCGCTTCGCACGATCCTGTGCGAAAGCCGATACAACCGGTTCGGCAGCCGCTCCGTAGAGAAGTCTGAACCCGCGGCGAGAGGCCGCGAGCTCCTCCGAGGCGGCACAGACCGCCCCTCCAACTCAGCGTACGAACCCGAGGGCAGATCCCCGAGGAACCGGAACGCTTTCGATATCGCTACCGAAAGGACTTCGCCATGAGAACCCGTGCCTCCAAACTCGCCTTGCTCGCCGCTCTCCTTCTTCTGCTGGCCACCGTCGGCACTGCTTCAGCCGCCGACCAGAACTGGACCAAGAAATCCTTCGACGTCAAAGGCAGCTGGTCGATCGTGGAAGAGGGAGGCAAGTCCTGGATCGTTCTCGACGACTCCTTCGCCACCAAGAAGGCGCCCGACCTCAAGCTCTTTCTCTCCAAAAAGAGCGGTGCAGAGCTGAACGGCAAGAACGCCGCCGACGGAGTACTCGTCGCGAAGCTGGATTCCCACAAGGGTGGCCAGCGCTACGCGATTCCCGCGACGGTCGACCTGAGCCAGTACTCGACGCTTGCCCTTCACTGCGAGAAGTACTCGAAGCTCTGGGCGGTCTCACAGCTCCCCTGAGCCTCTCGTCCAGACGCGACGCACTCGGCGGCGGTGGCTCCCCTGGAG
>JBCCLJ010000024.1:0-47650 GCA_039026915.1 Acidobacteriota bacterium | reverse complement strand
GGGCAGCCGGGCTGGTCGGCGCCGGTTTGGTGCTCGGCGTCGGTGTGGCTGTCCTCGGAGGGCGTGTTCTCGACACGGTGCTCTTCGGCGTTCCAGTCGTCAACCCGCTCGTCTTTGGGATCGTCGGCCTCGTGCTCCTCGCCGCGGGCCTGCTCGCCGCTTGGGTGCCGGCTCGCAAAGCAACCGCGATCGATCCGGTAGGAGCAATGGCGGCGGAGTAGCAGCTCCCGGGAGCAGCGGGTCGAAGCGCGCGAGCAGGCGACGCTTGGCCGACTCTTGCGAGGGGCTCCGGCGCGCGGTTTCCGGCGGGAGCTGGCCGGTCTGGCGTCGCTGCCCGCTTGCCGAGGGCGCGTTTCTACCTTTGGCTCGCGAGCACGAGCTTCTGCTCCGCTGTGAGCACGTCGGGCATGGACCCGCCGAAGTAAGCCCAGCTGTTGAGCGCGATGGCCTGCTCCTCGGTCAGCTGCAGCGCTGCGATCTGGGGAAAGACGGTTCGCAAGGAGTGCTTCGGCGGAATGAACTTCGGCCGGCCGCGCAGCGTCCGCTGCTCGGCCGACGTCGCCTGCTGATTCTCGCCCTGGGCTCGGACGACGGCGTAGAGCGATCGATTCGTCGCCAGGGCCTGGGCAAGCTCGTCGACCGACGTGCGGGTCGGGTCGTAGTCCACCTGGACGATCTCGCGGCCGTCCCAGTGCCCGATCCGTGACGCGTGCACCCCGTCCACCCGCCCGAGCGTGGCTTCGCCCGTCCAGTAGCAGTACATGGAGAATGTGGCCGTCGAGAGTTCAGGATCCCCCTTGCGACCTTCCTCCGCGACGACCGGCGATCCGAGGCTCAGAAGAAGGGCGACGACCGTTGTGCAGTAGAGCAGAGTGGTTCGGTTCCGTCTCATCACTGTGTGTCCTCCGCAGTCGTTCTCCAAAGGTCTCTGGATTGTGCGCCATCGGACGGACACGTTCCTCACGAAAGGCTCAATTCGAGACCGGCGGGTTGGAACCGTGCCGCTTGGGCCTCGTATTCTGAGAGCGGAGCATCCAGCGGCGACCGCCGGACCGGAGGAGAGAGAATGACCCATCGCGACGACCAACAGATCGCGTTTCGACGACTCACCGACATCGACTCAGCCGACCTTGGCGAGCTGATGAACGATCCTGAGGTGCGTCGACACCTCCCTCTGGCCCGCGGCACTTTCGATCGTGAAGACTGCGAGCTTTTCGTTGCAGCCAAGGAGCGGATCTGGGAGGAGTACGGCTACGGACCGTGGGCTTTCGTTCTTGGCGATGAGTTCGTGGGGTGGGGTGGCCTCCAGCCCGAAGGAGACGACGTCGACGTCGGACTCGTGCTGCGTCGAGCCCATTGGGGAGCCGGCATGACTCTCTACCGGCGCATCGTCGACTACGCCTTCGAGGAGCTCGACGTTCCCTCCGTCATCGTGCTGCTGCCACCGAGCCGCACGCGGGTCGCAGCTCTGCGTCGGTTCGGCTTCGTCCTCGAGGAGCAGGTGACCAGCGGGGCGGAGCGATTCAACCGGTACCGGCTCACACGGAGTCGCTGGCTCGAGGCGAGAGCGTGACTCGACGCTTGCCCTGGTCGATCCACGTCACGAGCCTCCGCTCATGACACGGCTGTCTTCCGCGGTCTTCTTCGACCTCGACGGTACGCTGACCGATCCCAAGGTCGGCATCACGACCTGCCTTCGGTTTGCCCTCGAGAGCGTCGGCTGCGAAGCTCCGAGCGCCGAAGATCTGACGTGGTGCATTGGACCACCGCTGCTTCAGAGTCTCGAGAAGTTGGTGGGAAGAGACCGTGCACCGGCGGCTCTCCAGGCGTATCGAGAGCGTTTCTCCGAGGTCGGATGGTCGGAGAACTCTCCCTACGATGGCATCGGTGAGGCCTTGGCGGAGCTTCAGAACCGCGGCCGACCCCTGTTCGTCGCGACGAGTAAGCCACACGTCTACGCGAGAAGGATTCTTCACCACTTCGAGCTGGCGCCGTACTTCATCGAGATCTTCGGTGCCGAGCTCGACGGCACGCGCTCCGACAAGTCCGAGCTGCTTCGGTACGCCCTGTCTCGGTTCGAGAGATCGGGCGAGCAGACGATGGTTGGAGACCGTTCTCACGACGTCGTCGGCGCGCTGGCCAATGGCATGACGCCGATTGGCGTGAGCTACGGGTACGGCTCGGTGGACGAGCTCGAGAGCGCTGGAGCTAAGGCCGTCGTTGCCGCGCCCGAGTTCCTGGTCGAGCGGCTCGTCAGCTGAGCGTCCCTCGGCTCAGCGAAACGGGCCGTCAGACTCGCAGACCGGGAAAGAGGGCGTACTGCAGGCGGAAACCGAGCCCGGAAAGTGAGTGCCAGAGAGATTCGAGAGGCCGCAGCGATGCGGTCGCGCTGTTCTAGTGAGCGCAGCCGGCGGCGCTGAGCAGCAGCGGCAGCCAGACGAGCGCGAAGAGGTAGAAGGCCGCAACGGAGGCGTAGTAGATCGCCTCGCCTTTGCGTCCGGCGCGCTTCTTCTTGTCGGTGGGGGGGGCTGCCTCGAGAGGCACGTCCGACACGTTCATTGGAATCTCCTTCGCCTCTGTGACAGATCGCGAACCGCGAAGTCACATCGATTCAGCGGGGTAGGTCTCATCGTTGCCCGCATTCCACAGGGGAAATGTGGCGGAGTTGTGGCAGAGGGTGGGAGATCTGGGGTTTCAGCGGGGATGGTTGGGATTTCATGCTCCGTCGAACGGCTCCGCGGACTCGGGACCGCTGCCGGCGGCCGCGGCACGGGCATGGTGAAGATCGCGCCGCCCGGCGGACGCACGGCACCCGCAGGCCGTCAGCGTCGAGCGCCTCCCGATCCTGTGCTTGAGGGGCGCGGACAGGGCCGTGATGCTGACCTCGAAGGCGTCCCGGTCCTGCGCCTCTGCTGGGCGGCAATCTGGCGAGAGCCCGCGCGACGGTAACCAATGCGTAGGCTTTGCCTTCGTTCCCTACGACGCCCAAACGTCGGTCAGGTACCGCCCGGTCGCCTCCATTTCGGCGATGTACTGTTCGGACTCCGCCTCGCTCCTGCCGGTCTTGGCGGCGCAGATCTCGACGAGCGTGGCGCGCACCTCGGGAGCCATCTCGCCGGCGTCGCCGCAGACGTAGATCGCCGCGCCCGCTTCGATGAGCTCCCAGACGCGGTCCTGATGCTCGAGGAGCCGGTCCTGGACGTAGACCTTGTGCTCGTCGAAGCGCGAGAAGGCGACGACGAGGTCGCAGACGCCTTGGTCGCGGAACTGCTCGAGCTCCTGGCGATAGAGGAAGTCGTGATCGGGGTGGCGGCAGCCGAAGAAGAGCAGCGCGTCACCAGCGCGACGGCCCTTCGCCATCTCGGCTTGACGCTCCTGGAGGAAACCCCGGAAGGGAGCGAGACCGGTGCCCGGGCCGACCATCAGGAGCGGCGTCGCCAGGTTCTTGGGCGGGCCGAAGCCGGAGTCGTTGCTGCGCACGAAGGCGTGCACGCTCTCGCCCTTACCGATCTGGGCCAGGTAGTTCGAGCAGGTGCCGAGGTAGGTCCCCTGACCGGACAAGGCCTGGCCCTCGACGACGGCGACGGTGATCGAGAGGATGCGCTCGAACTGCTGCGGTGACGAAGAGATGGAGTAGTAGCGCGGGCGCAGCGGGCCGAGCATCGTCAGGAAGGCGCCGAAGGGCAGCTCGCAGGCGTGATGGCGCTCCAGCAGATCGAGCAGTGAGAGCCGCTGCGCCAGGACGCGCTCGCGGTAGCGCTCCTGCGCCGGCTCGTCGTCGCCGCAGAGCTCTTCGAGCTGCCCGCTCGTGTGCGGACAGCCGGTGTGCTCGAGCAGCTTCTTGATCTGAGCCCGGGTCGCCACGGCCTGCAGCTCGACGTACTCGGAGAGCAGCGTCACCACCCGCACCGGCTGACCGACCGGCAGGTGCACGGCGTCGGGCGCCGGGTGGTTGAGGCGAATGCGGGCCGTCTCCTCGAAGGCGAAACGGTCGAGCACGCGCCTCACGAGCGCGGCGTCGTTGCGGGCGATGACGCCGAGATGATCGCCCGTCTGGTAGCGCACGCCCGACGGCAGAGCGAGCTCGATGTGGCGTGTCGAACGGCCTGCGAGCGGCGTCTGCAGCTCGCGATTCTCGGTCACGGTCATCGGCCGCGCACCGAACTGCGCTACGAAGGGATTGGGGTGTGATTCGGCGATGACCTCGACGTCGTAGTCGGCCGTTCCGGTCGCCGCCTCGTCGTCGATGGCGAGGTCGAGTTCTTTCGCCACCGTCGGCCAGAAGAGCTGGTACCAGAATTCGAAGTCGCCGTCGAAGTCCTCGCCGCCGTCGCCCTCTCCGCGCTCGAAGATGCGCTGGGCTCCTCGCTCTCTCATCAGCTGGTCGATCTGCTTCGGTACGGCCTGATACGTCGCCGCCCAGTCGCGGTGACCGCAGCCGAAGATGGAGTAGCGCACGCCGCTGAGGTCGGGCGGGTCGTCGCTCTGCAGCCACGACAGGAAGTTGCGAGCGTTGTCGGGCGCCGTGCCGTTGTACGACGAGCAGACGATCAGCGTGACGCCCTCGGAGGAGAGGGAGCCAACCGCCTGGTCGAGCTCCTTGAGCGTGACGTCGAATCCCAGCTGGCCGGCATCGGAGGCGACGCGCTGGGCGACGCCCTCCGAAGTTCCCATGTTGGATCCGTAGAGCACGGTCAGTGCAACCCCCTTTGCGTCGCCGATCGGAGTGGGGGTGGCAGGGACCGCCGTCTCCGTCGCGGTCACCGGTGCTTGCGCATCCTCGACGGGCTCGCGCGGTCGCACCTTCATGCGCAGTCCGTCCGGCTTGAGCGTCAGCGTCTCCTTGATCTCGAGCTCGTAGTTCTCGTCGGCGGGGAAGATCTCGAAGCGCTGCAGGATGAGCCCCAGAGCCAGCGCCGCTTCGTGCATCGCGAACTGGCGACCGATGCAGGCGCGCTGGCCGTTGCCGAACGGTTTGAAGGCGTTGACCGGGCGCTCCTGCTCCAGCTCCGGCGCGAAGCGGTCCGGGTTGAACTCGTCGGCGTCATCGCCCCAGATGCGCTGGTCGCGGTGCAGCATGGGTACGAGAACGGCCAGGCCGTCTCGCTTGCTGATTTCGTAGCGTCCGCCCAGCGTCGTGTCGCCCTCTTTGGGGAACAGCGCGAACATCGGCGCCGTCGGCCACAGACGCAGCGCCTCGTTAAGGATCTGCTTGATGTAGCGCAGTTCGAGCGTCTGGCGGTAGGTCGGCAGCTGGCGGAAGTCGCGACCGAGCACGGCGTCGACTTCGGCTCGCGCCCGGTCGAGCATCTCCGGGTTCTTCTGCAGGTAGTAGGCCGCAAAGGAAAGGAGACCGGACGTCGTCTCGTGGCCGGCGATCAGGAAGGTGATGATCTGGTAGCGGATGTTGACGTCGTCGAGAGCCTCGCCGGTCTCCGGGTCCTTGCCGATGAGCATCGCGCTCAGCAGGTCGCCGCGAGCGGAAAGGTCCTCTCCAGAGGCGCGGCGCTCCTGAATGATGCCGTCGACCGTGTGGTTCATCTTCTCGACACCGCGGCGAAACCGCTTGTTCTGCCGGAAGAGGAGGCGCGAGGCGATCTCGGGTCGGATCGAGCGATCCAGCGCGATGCTCATCGCTGACGTCATCGCTCGAATGAAGGGATGCATACGCTCGCGCTGGAACGAGTTGAAGCGGTAGTCGAAACCGCAGAGGCCGATCGTGTCGAGCGTCAGCCGGGTCATCGTGTCGGCGACGTCGATCTCGTCGGAGGGGTTGAGGCGGTTGCCACGCTCGACGAGCTGGAGCGCGATGTCCAGCATCATCGGGTGGTAGCCCTTCATCGCCGCCTGGCCGAAGTGCGGCATCAGGATGTTGTGTGCCTTCTTCCAGTTCGGCTCGAAGGTGTGCGCCGTGAACAGTCCGTCGCCGGCGAAGCCGCGCACGTTCTGCAGCGGCGCCCAGACCCGCTTGTCGAAGCGTGACTCGTCGCAGAGCTCGTCGACCAGCTCGAAGCTGGAGACGACGATGAGCCTGCGCCCGCCGATCTGCAGAGAGAAAATGTCGCCGTACTGCTCGGCGAGCTTCATCATGTCCTGCACCTGGGTCGACGGACCGAGGTCGAGAACGTTGCCGAGAAGCAGCTTCTCTGGGGGATGAGGGATCTTGGCGCTCATCGAATCTCCGAACGGCGGCGCTCGAGGCCGCAGACAGTGGTGGGGGTCCCTAGTTTGAACGACGCAATGGGTCAGTGCCAGTCGGTCAGCGTCGACGTGGATCCATTGGTAACTCTTGTGGTTACAATAGCTTCGTGAACAGTCAGCTCGCGATCGCTCTGCACATCCTGGGCTTCCTCGCGTCGCGTGACGGGGAGGCACTGACCTCCGATCTGCTGGCCCGCACCTACGGGACGAGTCCAGTCGTCCTGCGGCGCGTTCTGGCGAAGCTCCAGCGAGCTGGGCTCGTCGAGACGCAGCGCGGCGCTGGGGGTGGCAGCGTCCTGGCTCGAGATGCTTCGGCGATGACGCTGCGCGATGCCTACCTGGCCGTCGCCGGCAAGGAAGGCGGCTTGCTGCCACAGCACCCCGGCGGCTGCGACGGCGTCATCGCTCCCATCCTCGCGAGCTACGTCAACGAGATGTTCTCCGAGGCCGAGCAGGCGCTGCTCGACAAGCTTGGAACGATCACCATCGCCGCTATGGACCGGCACATTCGAAGTCAGATCGTCGCGGCTCGACGCGGGCAGTCCATGGACTGCTGACGTGCCCCGCCTTGTCGTGCCTCAATTAGCAACCATCTTAGTTTCAATAAGGAGACACCATGTCGAACAACACAGACCTCCGCCCTGGACTCGTCTTAGCGCTCAGGATCGCCGCCGTACTCTGGGTCGTCTGGGGACTCGTCCACATCCTCGCCGGTGGAATGACTCTGTGGAATGACACCTCTGCAGCGATCGCCGGGATCGCCGACGCGATCGACCCCGTCTCGGTGGCGCGCGACTACCCAGCGGCTGCCGGTGCCGTCGTCAACCAGCACGGCTTCAACCTGCTGTGGATCGGTGTGGTGACGCTGCTCTGCGCGCCGCTCGTTTGGCGAGGATCGAAATCCGCGATCCTCCTCGCCGCCCTCGTTGGCGGTCTCGCCGATCTCGGCTACTTCCTCTTTCTCGACCTCGGTGGCTTCGTGCGCTTCGTGCCGGGCACGGTGATGACGATTTTCAGCTCCGCTGCGATCGTCTTGAGTTTCGTCGCGCTTTGGAAGAGAGGGGCCGCAACCCCCAGCAGCTAAGAGACGGAATCTCGGTTTGCCGAGTTCGCCGCGACCTCGAAGTGGAACGCCAACTTGTGGCCATCGATCTCCGCCTCCCAAGGCTCGCTCGGGGCACCGGCCTCGAAGCGCACGGCGAGTACCTCGCCGGCGACGTATTCGGCGTGCTCTTCGAGGGCGGCCTGCAACTCGCCGTCGGCCCGCCAGGTCACTTCGATGCGGTCGGCGACGTGCAGTCCACTCTCTTTGCGCTGGCGCTGGATGCGATTGACGACCTCGCGGGCATAGCCACCGCGCACCAGCTCCGGCGTGAGCTGGCAGTCGAGGGAGGCGGCGATCTCGCCGTTGGAGACCGTCTCCTTGCCCGGACTCGAGCTCTGGTGGACCTGGATCTCGACGCTTGTGAAGAGCTCGCCGAGGACTTCGATCGAACCCTCGCCCTGCAGCTGCGCGATCGCCGCACCGTCGAGTGCCTGGATCGCCTGCTGGAACTCCTTCATCCGTTTGCCGAGCCGGCGGCCGAGCAGCTTGAAGTTCGGCTTGGCGACGACCTCGATGTAGGCCGCCTCATCGCTCGAATACTGGACCCTCTGCACGTTGAGCTCCGCCTGCACGTAGCCTTCGAGCTGACGCATCTCCTCGAGCAGCTCCGGGTCGCGATGCACGATCGTCAAACAGGAGAGCGGCGTACGCAGGTTGATCTTCACCTCTTCGCGCTTCTGGCGGCCGAGCAGGATGACCTGCTGCATGCGATCGACCGCGCGCTCGAGCTCGGTCTCCACGAGGCTGTCGTCGGCGGTGGGGTAGCGCTGCAGGTGCACGCTGGTCTCTTCGTCGAGCGTGCCGGAAAGCGCTGCGAGCTGCCGATAGAGGTGCTCGGAGAGGAACGGCGTGAAGGGCGCCATCAGCAGGCTGAGCTCTTCGAGCGTCGTATAGAGCGTCGAGTAGGCGGCGACGCGATCGTCCGTCATCTCCTCGCCCCAGAAGCGCGAGCGGTTGAGGCGGATGTACCAGTTCGTCAGGTCCTCGATGAAGGAGAAGAGCTGCGGCACGACGTTGTAGAGGCGGTACTCCTCCATCTCGCGCGCGACGTTGGCTTTCAGCGTCTGCAGACGCGAGAGGATCCACCGGTCGAGCACGTTTTCGCCGAAACGTCTGCCGGTGGCGGGTGACCAGCCGTCGATTCTGGCGTAGGTCTCGAGGAAGGAGGAGGCGTTGAACCAGGGCAGCAGAACGCGCCGGATCATGTCGCGCACGCCGCTGTCGGTGAAGCGCTGCTCCTCGCCCTTCATCAGGCCCGAGTTGATGAGGTAGAGGCGCAGCGAGTCCGCACCGAACTCCTCCATGAGATCGTCCGGCGGCGTGTAGTTGCGCAGGCGCTTCGACATCTTCTTGCCGTCTTCGGCCATGACCATGCCGTTGACGATGCAGTTCTGGAAGGCGGGCTTGTCGTAGAGCGCTGCCGCCAGCACCGTGAGCGTGTAGAACCAGCCGCGCGTCTGGTCGAGACCTTCGGCGATGAACTCGGCGGGAAAGCCGGCCTCGAAGACGTCCTCGTTCTCGAACGGGTAGTGCAGCTGGGCGTAGGGCATGGAGCCCGACTCGAACCAGCAGTCGAGCACCTCTTCGATGCGCCGGTAGGTGCCCTCCTCGCCGTCCACCGTGAAGGTGAGCGGGTCGACGTGCTCGCGGTGCAGGTCGTCCACGGTGACGCCGCTACGCTCTGCCAGCTCGGCGATGGAGCCGAGGCAGACGGCGTTGCCGGTCGTGTCGTTGATCCAGATGGGCAGGGGCGTACCCCAGACGCGGTTGCGCGAGACGGCCCAGTCGATCGAGCCTTCGAGCCACTTGCCGAAGCGTCCGTGCTGGATGTGATCGGGCACCCAGTGAATCTGATCGTTGTTGGCGAGCAGGCGGTCGCGGAGGTCGGTGACGCGCACGTACCACGATGGGATCGCGCGGTAGATCAGCGGCGTATCCGAGCGGTAGCAGTAGGGGTAAGCGTGCTGGATGACGTCCTGCACGTAGAGCGCGCCGGTGCCCTTCAAGTGCTGGATGATCTCCTTGTCGGCATCCTTGACGTACTGCCCGGCGAAATCGCTGACCTCGTCAGTGAACCGGCCTTCGAGCGTCACCGGGTTGGCGAAGGCGGTGATGCCGGCGGCCTTGAGCACGCGATAGTCGTCCTCACCGAAGGCCGGCGCCTGGTGCACGAGGCCGGTGCCGCTGTCGGTGGTGACGTAGTCGTCCATGACGACGACGAAGGCGCCCTTGTCCACCTGGTCGGCGAAGTAGGGGAAGAGCGGCTCGTAGGCGAGGCCGAGGAGGTCACGCCCCTTGAGGGTCTCCTTGACCTCGAGCTCGCCGTACTCACTCAGACGCGCTTCCGCCATGTAGAGATCGACGCCGCGCTCGGCGTCGTGTGCCAGCACGTAGTCGATGTCGGGGCCGACGCAGACGGCGAGGTTGGACGGGAGCGTCCAGGGCGTCGTCGTCCAAGCGGCGAGGTAGGCGTCGCGGTCCGCGAGCTTGAAGAGCACGGTGACCGCGGGGTCCTGCACGTCGACGTAGTTCTGCGTCGCTTCGAAGTTCGAGAGCGGCGTGCCGAGCGCAGTCGAGACGGGCACGACCTTCTCGCCCTGGTAGACGAGGCCCTTGTCCCAGAGCTGCTTGAAGACCCACCAGACGGACTCCATGTACCAGGCGTCCATCGTCTTGTAGTCGTTGTCGAAGTCGACCCAGCGGCCGAGACGCGTGATCGTGTGACGCCACTGCTCGACGTAGCGCTGCACGATGGCTCGGCACTCGTCGTTGTAGCCCGCGACGCCGAGTTTCTCGACCGCCTCCTGTGCCGTCATGTCGAGCTGCTTGTCGATCTCGTGCTCGATCGGCAGACCGTGACAGTCCCAGCCGAAGCGGCGCATGACGTAGCGCCCGGTCATCGACCAGTAGCGCGGCACGATGTCCTTGATCGTCGATGCGACGATGTGGCCGTGATGCGGCAGTCCGGTCGCGAAGGGAGGGCCGTCGTAGAAGATGTAGGGCGCTTCGCCGCGGTTCGCTTCGAGACTGCGCTGGAACATGTCCGTGCGCTCCCAGAAGTCGAGCACTTCGTGCTCCATTGCGACAAAGGAGAAGCTGTTGTCCTGTGAACTGTTGTTCTGGGATTCGGCCATGGGTCTTGGATCTCTGGTGACGATTGACGTGGCGGTTTGGAATGCGAACCTGCGAAGCAGTAGGTAGACCTGAGGAAGGTCGGCGAGGTCCTTCGAGAAACTGGCTCTTGACGCAAAACGGCCTCGCCGAAGCGAGGCCGTCACGAGGTGCGCTGTTCCCCTACTTCAGTCGGGGCGGAGCGCGGGTGACGGCACGCTGGAGCGAATAATGGCGATGCTGGAGAGCTGCTCGGCCCTCGAGTTCGTTCGTATCGTCATGATTGTCAGAGAATAGCACTGTGCTGAGGAAGACATCTTTGCCAGCCCTGCCCGTCGCTCGTCGAGCGCGTACCGACCGCGAGTGCACTCGATGAGCTCGCGCGGTCGTCTCGAAGAGTCGAGCTGGCGCCGGATCGAGGAGTTGATCGACGAGATCGAGGACCTCCCGCCTGACGAGCAGCAGCGCCGGCTGGAGGAGGAAGACCTCGAAGACGAGGAGCGTCGAGCGATCGACCGCCTCTTGGGCCGAGACTCCCAGGGCATTCTCGGCGGCGGCCTCGAGCGGCGGCTCGGCATGTTGCTCGAGGAAACGGTGGACGAGCTGGCGCCCGGCGGGCCGGACTCCCGTAGCTCCCGCCCGGCCTCCTCCGACGAAGGCGACTCCGATCGGGTCGACAGCACGCCGACGCTCGAGCTCTCCGGCGAAGACGGAGAGCTTCCCGACCACCGCTCCGGTGACGTCGTCGGGGCCTATCGCCTCGGCGAGGAGATCGGTCGCGGCGGCATGGGCATCGTCTTCCTGGCGGAGCGTGACGACGGCGAGTTTCACCAGGAGGTGGCGGTCAAGCTCATCCGCGGCGCGGGCGGTTGGGCGATGCGCCGTCGCTTTCGCCGCGAACGACAGATTCTCGCCGCCCTCGAGCACCCGCACGTCGCTCGCCTGATCGACGGCGGTCTGACGGACCGCGGCGTGCCGTACTTCGTCATGGAGCTCGTCGACGGCACTTCGCTCGGCCGCTACTGCGAGGCGAACCGACTCACCGTCGATCAGCGTCTACGCCTCTTCCTTCAGGTCTGCAGCGCCGTCGCGCATGCGCATCGCAACCTCATCGTGCACCGCGATCTCAAGCCCGGCAACATCCTGGTGACGCCGGAAGGGCAGGCGAAGCTCCTCGACTTCGGCATCGCCAAGCTGCTCGACGAGGATTCGAACGACGCCGAGACCCAGCTTCTCGGGCGCGTGCTGACGCCGCGCTATGCCGCTCCCGAGCAGCTCGTCGGAGAGCCGGTCACCACCGCGACCGATGTCTTCGGTCTGGGACTCGTTCTCGCCGAGCTCCTCGCCGGCTCGCGCTGGGTTGCCTCGCGGGGTGACAGCGTCGCCAGCGCCTTGCGCTGGCAGCAGGGCGAGCGGACGTCCCTGAGTGCTGCTCTCACGGGCTCCGCAGGGGACGAGATGGCGCGCCAGGCCAGCACCTCGGCTCCGGCGCTGCGACGGCGGCTGCGCGGCGATCTCGAGGCCATCGTCGCCAAGGCGTTGCAGGTCGATCCCGAGGATCGCTACGAGTCGGCGGCGGCGCTGCGCAGCGATCTGATTCGTTTCCTCGAGGGGCAGCCCGTCGAGGCCGCTCGCGGCCGTCTGGCCTACCGACTCAAACTCTTCGTTCGTCGGCACCGGACGGCCCTCATCGCCTCGACCGCGGTCCTGCTCGCCGTTTTCGGCGGCCTCGTCAGTACGCTGCGCGAAGCGCGTCGCGTGCAGGTCGAGCGGGATCGCGCACAGGGAGCGGAAGAGCGCGCCAAGGCGCTCAACCGCTACCTCGTCGACGATGTTCTCGGCCTCGCGCGACCCGAGGAGAGCGGCGGTCGCGATCTGACGGTGCGCGAGCTGCTCGACCAGGCTTCGCGTCGCGCAGAGAGCGCCCTGGGCGACGACGCGGGCCTCGACGGTGCGATTCGCGGTGCCATCGGTGAGACTTATCTGAGTCTCGGCGACCTGGACCTCGCGGAGGAGCAGCTGAAGCGCTCGCTCGAGCGCCTGCAAGCGAGCGGCGAGGCGTCTCACGAACTCTGGCACACGCGCCGCCAGCTCGCTCGCGTGCGGCGTGAGCAGGGACAGGTGGTGATCGCCGTCGGTGAGCTCGAGGGGCTGCTCGCGGATCTCAACGAGTCTTCGGCGCCGCTCGAAGAGCAGCTGCGAACGCAGATTCTTCTGGGCGACGTGCTCGCTTCCGCACGCGACCGCACGCGCGCCGAGAGAGAGCTGCGCTCGGTCGTGACGACCCTCGAGACCGTCGACCAGCCTTGGAAGCCAGAACTGCGGCGCGAGGCTCTCTTCGCCCTCGCCAGTACGCTCCAGGCCCAGCGCCGCAGCGCGGAGGCGGCCGAGCTGGCAGAGGAGCTCCGCGCGTTGCAGGAGCGTGAACTCGGGCCGCGGCACCCGCGCGTCATCGACACGCTGCAGCTCCTCGCTCAGGCGGCCACGCGCATGCAGGAGAACTCGAAGGCGATGACGTTGCAGGAGCAGGTGGCTGAGCTGCGCGAGGCGGTCCTCGGGGAGTCGCATCCCAAGACCCTCGAGTCGCAGCTGGGCGTGGCGAACCTCTTGCGCCGCATGGGCGACGTTCCGGCCGCTCTCGAAACTGCCCGAGCCGCGGCGGACCTCGCGCTTCAGGCGCACGGTGGAAGCGCGATCGCGGTGCAGGCGCTCAACAGCGTCGGCGTGATGCACGGTGAACTCTCGCAGCACGAAGAGTCGGCGCAGGTGTATCGCCAGGCTCTGGCGATCAACGAGGAGATCGCGGGTCCAACGGCTCCGTCGACGGTCCGTTTGATGAAGAACCTGCTTCGAACGTATCGGCGCATGGGAGACGAGCAGCAGCAGCTGCCGATCGCACAGCGCGTCTTTGACGCGGAGTTGGAGCGATCGAGGGAGGACCCGGACTGGACGACGCTTCAGGACCTCGTCGAGTTCATCGTCAGCCTGGCTCCCGACGAGCTTCAGGATCTGGTCCTCGCTGAGGAGCTTGCGCTACGCGCCGTCGAGCTCAGCGAGAGGAAAGCACCGGAGTCCCTGTCTGCTCTGGCTCGCGTCTATTGGGCGACCGGGCGCACCACGGCAGCCATCGAGACCCTCGAAGAAGCCCTGGAGCTGCCGGACGCCCTCTATCTCTACTCGATCGAGCGCTACATGATGTTCCTCTTGGAGGAGCGGGACGGCCTGGTCGCTGCCGAGCTCTTTCTGCAGCAGCATCTGGGCCGCCGCATCGAGACGCGCGGCGAGGAATCGACTCTCGTTGCTGGAACGCGCTGGCTTCTCGGCCGCAATCTGCTCCAGCAGGACCGGCCTGCAGACGCGGTGCCTCAGCTCGAAGCTTCCCTCGCCGTTCTCGAGGCTCGCTTCACCCCGAACGACGACTACGTCCTAAGGTCCCGGTCCTACCTTACGGAGGCAAGGCGGCGCAGTGGCTCCGTGGTGAACGTCGGGAACGAACTGCGCCAGCTCTGCACGCGCCTTCTCGACGACCCGCGCGCTCGGGACTGGGTCCAGCGCGAGACCTGTGAGTTTGCTGCGGCCGCCCTCACCAGCGAAGGGAGGCGGACCGATGCGGCGAACGTGCGCGCCCAGATCGCAGGCGCTCAACCCTGCGTGTCTTCGCCGGAGCTCTGCCCGCTCTGGAAGTAGAGCTCGAGCCAGACGCGCGCTTTGAGCCAATCTCGCCGCACCGTCCTCTCGCTCAAGCCAAGCACTTCCGCGGTTTCGGTCGCCGTCATGCCGGCGAAGAAGCGGCACTCGACGATCTTCAGGTAGCGCTCGTTCTCCCGGGCCAGATCGCGCAGCGCCCGGTCGAGATCGATGACGAAGACGGCCTCCTCGGTGATCTGATCACCTTCGCCCGCAAGGAGGTGCTCGAGGGGACGCTCGTGGTCATCGAGTGAGAGCTTGGGCACGTCGCCACCGCGCTTCTGGCTCAGATGACGACGCGCGCGATCGACGAGGAGCTGGCGCATCGCCGTGGCAGCGACGGCGTAGAAGTGCTCGCGGTTCTCGAGCTTGCTGGCGGCGTTGGCGAGCTTGAAGTAGGCCTCGTGTACGAGGGCCGTCGTGTCGAGCGTCTCGCCGGGACGCACGTTGCGGCGGCGTTGGCCGTGCGCGATCCGCCGCAGCTCGTCGTAGACGATCGGCAGGAGGCGATCGAGGGCGGATTCGTCTCCTTTCCGCAGTTCGTCGAGCAGCTGCGTGACGTCGGTGCTCGATCGATCTTGTTTTGGGCGATCGTCCTGCATCTCATGGGTGGGGTGACGGCAAGCACGTCGCCCTCTGGGAGAATAGCAATCGATGCCCAGCACACTGACCCACGTCGCTCTGCAGACCCCGTTCTTCGTCGGGGTCTTTGGACGCACCGCTTGGCCTTGGGCCCTGCTGGGCTGCGCCCTGCCGGACGTCGGTTGGATTCTTCAGCGCGCTTTCAAGGGGTTCTGGCGAGGAGAGCAGGAGATCTTCTACGACGTTCGTCTTGCCGCCGTCGCTTGGTCGTCGCTGCTCGCGACACTCGTCCTCTCCTGTGCGGTCGCCGTGTGGGCACGCCGGGTCGGCCGGGCGCTCCTGCTTCTCGGTCTGGGCGCTTTGATTCACCTGGCTCTCGATGCGTCCCAGCTGCGCTGGGGGAATGGCGTGCATTTCGCTCTACCGCTCCATTGGGAGGCCTGGGCTCCGGGCTTCGTGCCTCCGGATCACGGTCTCTCTCACGCTCTGGCGCTCGTCGGCCTCGGCGGACTGGCGCTTCGAGCGCGCCCGTCTTCCTGGAACGAGGAGCTGGTGGTCGACGGGCGCCGGGCGCTGACGTCGCTGAGCCTGCTGGCCCTCTACCTCGTGCTGCCACTCTCACTGCAGGGCGGGCTGGCGGCCGCCGACGTGCACAGCATCCAGACGCTGCGCAGCGCGGGCCGAACCGGCCGCGAGGTCGAGCTCTATCGCGCGCACTACTTTCCAGCGAGGGACGGAGAAAGCGCGCACGTTCTGACGCTCGTCAGCGAGCCTCTCGAGGTCGCCGCGGGCTTCGAGCTTCGGGAGCGCGCGCGGGTGTCAATGCGAGCGCGCTTCGTCAGCGAGCGGTCGATCGAGGTCGTCGAGGCTCACGTGCATCCGAACTCGCGCCGGTCGACGCTCTCGATCGCCGGTCTCGCGATCGTCTTCGGGCTTCTCGTCCGCTGGGTGAGCGGAGAGCTGGCGAGGATCAGAGACTCTCCCGTGACCGGCGACTAGCCAGCCCCGGCGGCAGAGTGAGAGTCGGAGCGGCCGCTTCTGAGGCGTCTCTTCAGAAGCGACCGCTCGGCGTCGTCAGAAGGTCGTCAGATGACCAGCAGATCCATGAACTCGTGCACGGCGGTGTTCTCGAGAACCTCCTGGTCCTTGCACAGGTTGAAGATCTGCTCGGCGCGCCCAGCGGGGAAGCGCGTTGCCAGGTTGCGGCGGAACTTCTCCTCGAGCACCGGGATGCCCTCGGCGCGACGTCGCCGGTGGCCGATCGGGTACTCGACCTCGATCCTCTCGGTCGATGTGCCGTCCTTGAAGAAGACCTGCACCGCGTTGGCGATCGAGCGCTTCTCCGGGTCGTGGTACTCGCGGCTGTAGCGCTCGTCCTCTTCGACGACCATCTTGCTGCGGAGGGTGTCGATCTCGGGATGGGCTGCGTGGAAGTCGTCCTCGTAGTGCTCCGCGACGAGATCGCCGAAGAGCAGCGGCACGGCCGTCATGTACTGCAGGCAGTGATCGCGATCCGCCGGGTTGGCGAGGTCGCCTTCCTTGGAGATGATGCGGATCGCCGATTCGTGCGTCGTCAGGACGATCTTCTCGATCTCGTCCGTGCGGTTCGCAACCTGCGGATGCAGCTGCACCGACGCTTCGCAGGCCGTCTGCGAGTGGAACTCCGCCGGGAACGAGATCTTGAAGAGCACGTTCTCCATGACGTAGCTGCCATAGGGGCGTTGAAGCTCGAAGGAGCGCTCGCCTACGGGTTTGAGCGCGAGGTCCTTGTTCGTCTGGCTGAAGGAGACGTCGTAGAAGCCCCACTGCGGCGCCGTGAGGGCTCCGGGCACGCCCATCTCACCGCGCAGCGCGATGTCGGCGAGGCGCACGCCGCGCGAGGTGGCGTCGCCTGCTGCCCAGGACTTCCGTGAGCCGGCGTTGGGGGCGTGGCGGTAGGTGCGCAGTGCCGAGCCGTCGACCCAAGCGTGCGAAAGCGCGGAGAGGATCTGCTCCCGGTTCCCGCCGAGCAGCCTGGCCGCGACCGCCGTGCTGGCGATGCGGACGAGGAGCACGTGGTCGAGACCGACGCGGTTGAAGCTGTTCTCCAGTGCGAGCACGCCCTGGATCTCGTGAGCGCGGATCATCGCGTCAAGAACGTCGCGCATGAGGAGCGGCTCCTCACCGCGAGCGACGCGCTGCTGCGACATGTGGTCGGTGATCGCCAGGATCGCGCCGAGGTTGTCGGACGGATGGCCCCACTCCGCGGCGAGCCAGGTATCGTTGAAGTCGAGCCAGCGCACGATGCAGCCGATGTCCCACGCGGCCTTGACCGGATCGAGGCGGAGCTGCGTGCCGGGTACGCGGGCGCCGTGCGGCACGACGGTGCCGTCGACGATCGGGCCCAGGTGCTTCGTGCACTCGGGGAATCGCAGGGCGAGGAGCCCGCAGCCCAGAGTGTCCATGAGGCAGTTGCGGGCCGTGTCGAACGCTTCGTCGGAGTCGATGCTGAAGTCGAGGACGAAGTCGGCGATCTGCTGGAGGACTTCGTCGTAGTCAGGGCGGACGTTGCTCTCGACGTTGCTGTGAGAGCCGGCGGTCTTGGGTTCGGTCGTAGTGCTCATTGAGTGGTTTCCTGATGAAGAAGATTCTTGGTCCGGGGCGCTGGGATCCGGCGTGTTGGGATCCGGCGTGCTGGGAGGTCGGCGGTCGCGTTCAGCTGGGGGCTTCCGCGGAGGGGCGCTCTTCGATCGGAGTCACCTTGCGCGGCTGCGGCCCGACGTATTCAGCGTTCGGGCGGATGATCTTGTTGTCCGCCTGCTGCTCGAAGACGTGAGCCGACCAGCCCGCGGCCCGTGCCATGACGAAGATCGGTGTGAAGAGAAGCGTCGGGATGTCGAGGAAGCGGTAGGCCGAAGCGTGAAAAAAGTCGGCGTTGGCGAAGAGCTTCTTCTCGCGCCACATGACCTCTTCGACGCGCTCGGAGACGGGGTAGAGCACCGTGTCTCCGACCTCTTCGGCCAGCAGCTTCGACCACTGCTTGATGATGGCGTTGCGCGGGTCGCTCTCCTTGTAGACGGCGTGCCCGAAGCCCATGACCTTCTCCTTGCGCGCCAGCAGGTCGAGGATGCCTTTCTCCGCTTCGTCCGGTGAGGACCACTTCTCGAGCATCTCCATCGCGGCTTCGTTGGCTCCGCCGTGCAGTCGGCCGCGCAGCGTACCGATCGCGCCGGCGATGCAGGAGTAGTAGTCGGACAGCGTCGAGGCGCAAACGCGGGCGGCGAACGTCGACGCGTTGAACTCGTGCTCGGCGTACAGGATCAGCGAGACGTTCATGATCTCCTCGTGAAGGCGCGAGGGAGGCTCGCCGCGCAGCATCTCGAGGAAGTGGCCTCCCAGGGTCGCTGCCTCGGTGTCGAGGTCGGGGCGCACGCCGTCGTGCGCGAAGCGCCACCAGTAGACGACGATTCCGGGCAGCGCAGCCAGCAGGCGCTCGGCCGCCTGGCGCCGGTCGCCCGATTCGTCGTCGACCTCGGGGTCGAGGTTGCCCAGAAACGAAACTCCCGTTCGCAGAACATCCATCGGGTGGGCCGTGGCCGGGATCTTTTCGAGGATCTCGAGCAGTGCGGCGGGTAGCGCGCGATGCTGGCGGAGGCGCTGCTCGAAGCCGGCGAGCTCGGAGCGCGCAGGGAGCTCTCCCTGGAGCAGGAGATAGGCGACTTCCTCGAAGCTGCAGCGCTTGGCCAGGTCTTCGACGCCGTAGCCGTAGTAGGTGAGTCCCGAATGGCCCATGGCCACCGTACAGATGGCGGAGCGACCCGCGGTCTGTCCTCGCAGGCCTGTCGGGGCAGGGGGTGTCGGAAGAGAAGAACGGGATGCTTCGGTCTCAGCAGCGATCATCGCTGTGTCTCCTGTGGGTGTCTTAACCGTCGTTCTTGCCAAACAACTCGTCGAGCTTGCGCTCGAAGCGGTGGTAGTCGAGGAACTCGTAGAGCTCCTCGCGGGTCTGCATCGCGTCGACGACACCCTGCTGGGTACCGTTCTCGCGCAGCGTCTCGTAGACGTTGAGGGCCGCCGCGTTCATGGCGCGGAAAGCCGACAGCGGATAGAGAGCCATGCCGATGCCGACGCTGCGAAGCTCGTCTGTCGTGTAGAGCGGCGTCTTGCCGAACTCGGTCAGGTTGGCGAGCACCGGCACGTCGACCAGCGCCGTCACGTCCCGGTAGTGCTCGAGCTCGGTCATCGCCTCGGCGAAGATGCCGTCGGCACCCGCCTCTTCGTAGGCGGCGATGCGATCGAGCATCGGATCGCGGCCTTCGACGGCGAGAGCGTCGGTGCGCGCCATGACGAAGAAGGATGGGTCCGGGCGCGCGTCGACGGCGGCCTTGATGCGGTCGACCATCTCGGCCTGTGTCACCAGCTCCTTGTTCGGTCGGTGTCCGCAGCGCTTCTGTCCCACCTGATCTTCGATGTGCACGGCGGCGACCCCAGCGGCGGTGAATTCGCGCACGGTCCGGGCGATGTTGAAGGCGCCGCCCCAGCCGGTGTCGACATCGACGAGCAGAGGTGCCTCTGTGACGGCGGTGATGCGTCGCGCGTCCTCGAGCACGTCGTTCATCGAGGTCATCCCCAAGTCGGGGAGACCGAAGGAGGCGTTGGCGACACCGGCGCCGGAGAGGTAGAGCGCTTTGTAGCCCGTCTGGGTGGCCATCAGGGCGCAGTAGGCGTTCACGGCGCCGACGATCTGCAGCGGTGATTCGGATTGGATCGCAGCGCGGAAGCGCGCGCCGGCGGGTTGGGTGTGCGGTTGGTACATCGGATGTCTCTCGGTGGTTGGAGTGAGGTCAGCCGAGCGCCTCTTCGTGAAGCTGGGTTTCGAAAGCGTCGCGTGATGCGCGGATGTGGCGCCTCATGAGGATCTCGGCGAGCTCGCCGTCGCGGTCCTGGAGCGCCTCCAGAATGCGTCGGTGCTCGCGTAGCGCGCGGTGCGGCCGTCCCTTCCGCGCCGAATGTTTGAAGCGGTACATGCGCATCAGCTGGTAGTGATCGACGCAGACCGCGTGGCGAAGCAGCTCGTTGCCGCAGGCGTCGGCGATGCGGAAGTGAAAGTCCAGGTCGCCGTGCTGGCGGAAGTACTCACGGCCCTTCTTGCGACCGACCTCGCGAGCGTGGAGCATCAGCAGCTCCTCCAGGTCCTCGAGCTGTTGGTCCGTCATCGAGGTCGCGGCCAGGCGTGCCGTCATCCCCTCCAGCCCCTCGCGGACCTCGAAGAGCTCGATCAGTTGCTCGTTCGACAGGGCAACGACTCGCGCTCCGGCGTTCGGCGTCGTCGTCACGAGTCGGCGCGCCTCGAGGCGGCGCAGAGCGTCACGGAGGGGGCCTCGCGAAGTTCCGAACCTCTTGGCGAGCTCGGGCTCGCGGAGCTTCTCACCGGAGGCGATGTCGCCCTCGACGATCGCATCCTGAAGTTGATCCAAGAGGCGCTCCGAGAGAGTGGCGGGCTGGCTCGACGAAGGCTTCATCTGAGCGAGTGTCATGGTCTTGTCCTCGTGTTGGAAGGGCGATGAGGTGCGAAGAGGCCGTTTTGTCGACAATATTCGGGGTCTGTACGCGATCGGATCTGTTTTTCTCCGAAAATGTCGGAAATGTGTCGACAATTCGGGGGCGCAGGCCGCCCCGGCCTCCCCTCTCGCTCGCTAAAGCCCGTCGGCGCAGCGCCGACGGCGACGCCTTCGCAACAGAACGTTCGGCCCCGGGCGACGAGGGCTGAGCGAAAGACGAGGGACTGGGCGTAAGGGCTGCCGATTCAGGCGGCTGCGGGCTCGCCGGGACCGCGCAGACGGTCATAGAGCCACAGCAGGACGACCGGTCCCAGGATGACGGCCGCCAGGGCCGGCAGCAGGATCAGGGCCTGACTCATGACGGCCCAGAACGCCCAGCGCGCCAGCGGGCGCTGAATTCCCTGCTGCACCAAAGCCAGGCCGATCTCGGGACCGGTCGCTTGTCCGTCACCGTCGTCTGCTTCTCGCAGCTCGTCGATGGCCGGGGACACCAGGTCCTTGCCCTGGCGAGCTCGGCTGCTGATCAGCTCTTGAACGAGGCGTCTTCCCAGCTCTCGCGCGGCGACGCCGAGCACCCGATCCTGAGCGCTCCATTGGTCGTCATAGACCGCAAGAACGCGCTGCAGCGTTTCGTCGGAAACGCGATCGAAGACGGACTCGATCTCTCCGAAGGCGTAGCTCGTTTCGCCACCGACGAAGTCGAGGACCAGCTCGCGCTGCTCCTCCGGAAGATCCACCGACGAGAGTGCTGCCGACGTGCCCGAGAAGGAGAGGTCGACCGCGCGGCGTACGAGGATCGGATCCTGCGTGAGCTCTTTCACCGCGTAGGCCGAGCCCACCAGGCTTCCGACGAGAGAGAGGCAGATCGGGAAGGCGATGATCGTGTAGAGAACGAGAGAGCCGGCAGCCGCGGGCCGACGCTTTCCGAGCTTGCTGCGTCGGATCAGGAAACCCAGTCCGAACGATGCGAAGACACCGATCGTCAGGCCCGTTGCTGCGAGACCGCCGACCCAGAGGATCGAAGCCAGTCCCTGAGTCAGTAGAAAGGTGAAGAGTTCTCGCAGCGCGGCAAACATGAGCGCGATCTTGCCACGCGTCGGCTCACTCGTCGCGGCAGACCTGTTGCCATCGACCCAGCTCCTGCTGAAGCTCTCCCGCAAACGCATGATCGAGCGAGATCCGGGCGCTCTCGGTGAGAGCTGGAGCGAAGCGCACTTCGCGCCGCGACTGCGGATGAAACGCTTCGATGACTCGTGTGTGACAGCGCAGGCAGACGCCGTGCTTCGTGGTCACCGGGCTGCCGGTCGTTGGCGGCATCGCGTCGACGAAGGACTTGTGGGCGACCGCCGTCCCGGGGATCTCGCGGTACTCGAGCTCGTTGCCGGGCCCGGCGTCAATGGCGATCGAACGAAACGTCAACTTCGCTTCGGCCTGCCGCAGCGTTGGCTCGCGGTCGGCCCGCCCGCTGAAGCTGTATTCCTGCCAGAAGGCCAGGACCGGCGTCGGCGTCGGCGTCAGACGGCCCGAGGCGTCCGCAGTCAGCGTGTTGTAGTAGAGGAGAAGCAGCGCATAGACGTCGTCGTAGCGGAACGGCAGCTGGCCGAGGAAGTCGTAGTTGGTCACGCCTTTGCTGAGCTCTTCTCGCATTTTCGCGGCCTCTTCTTCCTTCAGCGACGTGACGAAGAGTCTTGCGGTGAATCGACCGCGAAGCGCTTCGGCGTGCGACGTGGACGGCGGGAGCACTTCGAGCAGCAGCGGGTCGCCGGATCGCAGCTGGCCGAGCCGCGCCCGGGTTGCGTCCGAGGCTCCCGCGGCCCGTTCCAGAGTGTCCGGTAACTCGGCGAGGCTCTCGGATTCCAACTGGCTGTGCTCCACCACATCGAGGGCTCTACAGGCGAGTCTGGAATCCCGAGCTCCGCGCAGAGCCGCGATGCCGATCTCCCAGGCGAAGGACTGCGCGAGCAGGCGGTCCAAAGCGGGGGAGGGTGAGTCGAGGGCCTGGCGCATGCGTTCGAGGGCGGCCCCGATCCGGCTCGCGGTGGCGGGCCGTGCCGCTTCGCGCTCGAGAGCCGTCGTCGCCCGGGTGATGGCGGCCCCGAGGTCAGGGGGGAAAAAGAGCGTGCAAGCTCCGGAGCCGAAGAGCCAACGCTGCGCATCGGCCTCGGCTCCCGGCAGCACCGGACGCCCCTGAGCTGCGCACAGTGCCGGACTCGCGCTCACCATCAGCGGAGGCCCCTGAACGATCTCGAGCAGGGACCTGTGGGCCGCCGCGAGCTCCGAAACAGTCTCGGGCTTTGCTCCGTCGACCTTTTGGGAGATGCAAAAGAGGAGCAAGAACGCGACGCCGGCGTCGAACGTACGCCGTGCGGCTCGGGCGAGGTGGCCCGCACGGAAAGCCGGTCCTGGCCCACGGTCGAGCAGTACCTGGAAGAGGTGCATCGGATTCAAGTCCTTGATTATGTTAAACTTACGCCAGGTCAGGAAGGGTCTCCGACAGACCTTTCGCATCGAAGGTGGATCGGGCGTCGGGCTTGCCGGTCTCAGGCCTCAGCGTAGACCGGCTCAGGGTGTTCGGATGGCGAGCGGAGTTGGAATAAGATCGCACGTACGCGCGTTGTGCTCAGAGCGGAGCAATCCGCCTGCGCTCCGCGTTCCTTCAAGGCCGCTACCACTTCCGACCGAACGCCCCGTTCACTGCTCGGAAACAAGTGCACCCACCACTCTGCGGCTCGCCAGCGCTCGTTACCCCATCACCCCAGGTCTGAAGAACCCGTCGGCCCCGAGTTTCGCCCCGATGCGAAGCACGGCTTGGCGCCTTACGGGTGCCGTTCCCGTATTCCTTTCCAGCGATCCCGCTCGATAGCCCTTTCACTCAGCTGTCCCGACACGCTCTCCGACCTGCCTCCGCTCCCCGCGCTCTCTTCTTCACTCGCCCAACTTCACTGGAGTCCCACCTTGGCCGTCGCAACTGCTTCCACCGCCTCTCGCCCTGCTGAGCGCCGCTTTCCCGCGGTCAAGCAGATCATCGAACTCGGTCGTTCCAAGGGCTACCTGCTCTACGACGAGATCCAGGACCTCCTCCCTGCAGAGCTCCTCGCCGTCGAAGAAGACGTCGAGCAGGTGTGGATGCGCCTTGCTGAGCTCGACCTCGAGGTCGTCGACCGCCCGGTGCGCTACCAGCGCCTCCAGGAGAAGGAGGTCGTCGTCGAGCTCCACAAGGAGGAGGACGGTGTCATCTCCAGCTCCGACGAGGCTCCGGCGACCAGCGATCCGGTGCGCATGTATCTTCGCGAGATGAGCACGGTGCCCCTCCTCGATCGCGACGGTGAGGTCGCCATCGCTCGCGAGTTGGAGCGCGGCGAGTGGCTCACGTATCAAGCTCTCAGCACGCAGCCCGAGCTCCTCGGCCACCTCCTGGAGATCACCGAGGTGCTCGAGAAACGCCCCGGGCACGGTGGTGTGCGCGAAGTTCTCGAGATCGACCTCTCCGAGGAGATGGACGCTCGCCAGCTGGAGCGCGTGGAGAAGAACCGCGAGTTCTTCGCGGCCATCCTCAAGCACGATCTGGCGATCGAGAAGCTGCGCAAGAAGCAGAAGCGCTACAGCCCGAAGGGTGATCGCTTTCAGGAGATCGAGCGCGAGATCGATCGCGAGACCGAGAAGATCTCGAGCGACATCACCTCGATCGACTTCTCGGCGCAGACGCGCAACCGCCTGATCGACAGCCTGCGCGGTATCGACCGTGAGTTTCAGCGCTTCGAGCGCGACATCCAGCGGGCTCAGACCGCTCTGAAGCGCGAGTCGAACAAGGAGCTGCAGTCTCTGCACCGCCGTCGCATCCAGAAGTACCGCAAGCGCCAGCGCGATCTCGAGACGTCGCTCGGTTGCACGCGCAGCGAGATTCGTGCCGTCGGCCGCAAGGTTGCCGAGAGCGAGGAGATCTGCGAGCGCGCCAAGGAGCAGCTCATCGTCGCCAACCTGCGCCTCGTCGTCTCGATTGCGAAGAAGTACACGAACCGTGGTCTTCAGTTCCTCGACCTGATCCAGGAGGGCAACATCGGCCTGATGAAGGCGGTCGAGAAGTTCGAGTATCGCCGCGGCTACAAGTTCTCGACCTACGCGACCTGGTGGATCCGCCAGGCAGTCGCGCGAGCCATCGCCGACCAGTCCCGAACGATCCGCATCCCGGTTCACATGATCGAGAACATCAACAAGCTCACCCGAACCAGCCGCTCGTTGGTTCAGGAGCTGGGTCGCGAGCCGACGGCGGAGGAGATCGGCGAGCACATGGATCTGCCGGCCTCGAAGGTCCGCAAGATCATGAAGATCGCTCAGGCGCCGATCTCTCTCGAAACCCCGGTTGGTGAAGAGGAAGAGTCGCATCTCGGTGACTTCATCGAGGACAAGAACTCGCCGTCGCCGGTCGACTCGGTCATCACGGCCAACTTGCGCGATCAGACGGGGCACGTGCTGCGCACGCTGTCACCGCGCGAGGAGCTCGTCCTGCGCATGCGCTTCGGCGTCGGTGAGGGCTCCGAGCACACCCTCGAAGAGGTGGGCAAGTCGTTCAACGTCACCCGTGAGCGCATCCGTCAGATCGAATCCAAGGCGCTGCGCAAGCTGCGTCAGCCGGTCTGGGTCTCGAAGCTCAAGCCGTTTCTCGAAACGAGCTGAGTCGGACTCGAACGAACTCGAAGGGCGTCGGCACTGCCGGCGCCCTTTCTCGTTCTGGCAGCGTCGCCGAGCCTGGCGCGCCTTGTCGTGCTTCCCTAGGACGACCAGTGCAGCTCGGGGAAGTCGCTCGGCTGATGAAAGTCCGGCGTCTCTCCCGGAAGCGGGAAGGCCAGCTCGTAGCGTCGTGGCTCGCCTGCGAGACGAAAGGCGTTGGCGTGCACGGTCGCACGGTCCAGGTCGATCATCGTTCCCGTGCGCTCGATGGTCGCTTGCCCGTGCCATCGATCGCCGCTGACGGCCGCCGTGTAGGAGAGAACGTTCGGAGGCGGTTCTGTTGCTGGTACGCGCGGCGCCTCGAACAACAGGTTCAGGAAGTGACCGTGCGGCGAAAACTCCAGCTCCAGGTAGCGACCCGGCTGCTGCGGCGCGGCCAGAAAGAGCTCGACCACCTCGAACTGCCAGAGCTCTGGATGCCTGCCCGCGGGTTCCCCGGGCGCCGCGTCGCCGGCGAAGGGCGCATCGACCTTGACGAGGAGGAGGTCTTCGCGGAGCTGGACGGCGACGACGCTCTGGTCCCTCGCGTCGAGCTCGCCTGAAGACCATTCGTGGGCCACCGTCAGCTGAAGCTTCTTCACCACTTGTTCAGGTGCGAGAGCCGAAGTTGAGATCCCGCCGACGATCCTCGAGGAAGAGCAGTCTCGCCGGAGAGCTCTCCAGGCGGCTCGGGTCGAGGTCGCAGAGGAGTAGGTGGTCTTCCCCCTGAGGAGCCCGAGCGATCACCTCGCCGTTCGGGGCGCAGACGAACGACTCTCCGGCGAAGTCGAGGCGTTCTTCCGAGCCGACGCGATTGATCAGCGCGGCAAAGTAGCCGTTCTGAAGCGCGGCGGTCTGCAGCTCGGCCTCGAAGACGCCTGGAGGCCACTCGTTGGTGGCACCGGCCTGAGGCACGAGGACGAGATCTGCGCCGGCGAGGGCACGCATCACTTCGGGGTAGTGCCGGTCGTAGCAGATCGCGATGCCGACGCGAAAGCCACCGACGTCGACGATCGGCAGGCCGAGATCACCGGGGTCGTAGTAGGTCCGCTCGTGAAAACAGTCGAAGTCGGGGATGTGGAGCATTCGGGTGCGGCTGAGGATCTCGCCTCGATCCGAAAGCACGACCGACGTGTCGAACCGACGGTCGCCCTCCCGCTCGTAGAGGTTCGGAATGACGACCATGCCGTGTTCACTCGCTTTGAGGGCCATCCGCTCCGTCGTGGGACCGGGAATCGTCTCCGCGAGGTCGCGACCCGCGCTCTCCGGGGCGGCTTCGTCGGCGGGGCTCTGCGGGTAGAAGGGCGTCAGCCCGAGCTCTGCAAACGCCGCGAGTCGGCAACCCTCTTCGGCTGCCCGATCGAGTGCTCGTTCGGCGCGCGCGAGATTGTCGTCGAGGTCGGTGGTGGCTCTCTGCTGGATGAGAGCAATGCGGAAGGTGTCGACGGTCATGTGAGGCCTTTCTTCAATGGAACGCGGGGCAGTTTTAGCACCCCGCAGGCTCGAGCGCTCGACGGCTGACGGTTCGGTGGGTGCTTCGCCCGTTTCTGTGAAAGTGTGGCGACATGCAGCGGCGTCAGGAGTCGACCCCCTGGGTCTTGGAGGCGCGCCTCGAGGGAGGGCGGCGCGTTTGGCGTACGGAAGTCTCCAAGCTGCCCTTTCTGATCGGTCGTAACGACAGCTGCGACCTGCGCGTCCCGGTGCCTGCGATTTCGGGGCGCCATGCGGAGCTCGTTTCGTCCGGTACGGATGCCGACGGACTCGTCGTTCGCGATCTCGGCAGCAAGAACGGCACCTTCGTGAATCACGAGCGCATCGAAGGCGAGCAGACGATCGGGGCAGGCGATCTGCTCCACGTGGCGAACCAGGAGTTCGTGCTGCTGCGGCACGACGGGCAGGAGCCGCGCACGGCGACCGTCGGCATCGACTTGCAGGAGCTCGACTCGGCTCGCGGGCTGGCGCAGCGGCAGCGAGCGTTCGAGACGATGCTTGCTCGGGGCCAGGTCGGCAACGTCTACCAGCCGGTCGTCGATCTGGAAAGTGGCCAGCATCTGGGCTACGAAGCGCTCGGCCGAGGTTTCCTCGACGGTCTGCCGCAGGGCCCCGGGGTCCTCTTCGAGATTGCGGGTGGGCTCGGACTCGAGCGCCAGCTCTGCCAGCGCATGCGTGCGGCCGTGGTCAGCGAGGCGAAGGCGCTACCCGAAGGGGCCGCTCTTTTCCTGAACACGCATCCGAGCGAGCTCGACGATCTGGGGACGCTCGTCGATTCACTGATGGCCCTGCGCAAGGCTCTGCCGGGGCAGGCGATGGTTCTGGAGCTCCACGAGATGGCCGTGGCTGATGGCAAGGACCTTCGCCCGACGGTCGATCGGCTCCGCGAGCTCGGCGTCGACCTCGCTTTCGACGACTTCGGCAAGGGCCGCGATCGCTTCCTCGAGCTCGCCGAGCTGGCCCCGAACTATCTCAAGTTCGACCGGCGGCTCATCGCCGGGCTGGGTGACGGTGCTGAACGTCGCGAGCGCGAGATTCGGCGTCGTATGGTGGAGTCGATCATCAGTGCCGTCACCGACTTCGGCGTGCGCACGATCGCGGAAGGGATCGAAACGCAGAAGGAGCTGGAGACGTGCCGCGCCCTGGGCTTTGACCTTGGCCAGGGCTACTTCTGGGGACGACCGGCGGGGGCGAATCAATGGCGGTGAAGCTCTATACAGGCACCAGCGGCTACTCATACAAGGAGTGGAAAGGCCCGTTCTACCCAGAGAAGCTGCCCGCCAGGAGGTTTCTCGAGTACTACAGCGGTCAGCTGCCGGCCGTCGAGGTGAACAACACCTTCTATCGCATGCCGAAGGCGGAAACGCTCGAGACCTGGCGCGACACCGTCGGCGATCGCTTTCGCTTCGCCATCAAGGCGTCGCGACGCATCACGCATCAGAGCCGCCTGAAGGACTGCGAAGACTCGGTCGAGTACCTTCTGAAGGTGAGCAGCGTGCTCGGCGATGCAAGAGGCCCGTTCCTCCTCCAGCTGCCGCCCTTCCTCAAGAAGGACACGGAGCGACTCGCCGGCTTTCTCGGTACCTGGCCCCGGGACGTGCGAGCCGCCTTCGAGTTCCGTCACCCCAGCTGGTTCGAGCCCGACGTTTTCGACGTTCTCCGTGACCACGGCGCCGGGCTGTGCATCGCCGACTCGGGGACAGAAAAGGACGCACCATTCGAAGCGACGACCGATTGGGGCTACCTCCGTCTTCGGCGTGACGGCTACGAACCTGGCTCGCTGAAGGAGTGGGCGACCTCGGTTTTGCAGCAGAAGTGGAGCGAGGCTTTCGTCTTCTTCAAACACGAAGACGCCGGCGCCGGGCCGCGGTTGGCCCAGGAGTTCGCCGAGCTCGCCAGCGGACTCTGACTTCGGCCTTCGCAAGGTCAGACGCAACCTTTGCGTCGGTTCATCGTTCTATGCACCTTGACCGCGCCGGAGCGTTCGCTGTAGCTTCGATCGTGGAGAGAAAGATGACAGACCTCGAAAACACCACCAGGACTGCCGCCCTACGGCGCGCGCGCTCGATCGGCGCCGCGACGCCGATGGACAAGGCAGTCGTCATGTCCGTTCAGGTCATGACTCTGGAGAGTGCTCGACGAGGTTGATGTCTCTGTCGGGTTTGCACGAGCAAACCCCGATCGAATCAAAAGGCCCCGGGCGCTCAGCGACCGGGGCCTTTGGCGTTTGGAGAGTGAAGTCTCCGTCTCGCCTTCGCGCCGCGGCCTGAGTGGGGCCAAGGGATCGCAAGCGATCCCAGGAGGTAGGCGATGAGTATCGAAAGCGGCCCGTTGGCCGACGAAGGGGAAACAGAGGGAGCCGCGTTGGCGGCTCGAGGTCCGGTGCGCATCGACACCGGCTACCGGCGCATTCTGAGGGTGACCAGTCCGGTTCTGGTGACGCAGCTCAGCTACACGGCCATGGGCGTCATCGACACGATGATGGTCGGCCAGCTGGGCGTCGTCGAGCTAGGTGCCGTCGGATTGGGCAATCTGCTCAGCTGGTGGTTCCTGAGTCTGTTCTTCGGCATGCTCGCGGGCGTCAACACCTTCGTCGCGCAATCCTACGGCGCAGAGGACGGCGACGGGGTGGCCGCGACTCTCTGGCACGGCCTGTACATGGGACTCGGCATGCTCGCCATCATTGCGTGCGTGTGGCCCTTTGCGCCGAGCATCTTCGCTCTGACGGGCGCCGATGCGGAGATGATCGCGCTCGCCGGGTCGTACTCGCAGGTGCGTCTCGGCGGTGCCCTGGGTCTCGTGATTCTTGGCGTCTCGGACAACTTCTACCGAGGGCTGGGACGCACCGACGTGCCGATGTTCTGCGCCTTCGGCCAGCTCACACTGAACTGCGGCATCAACTACCTGCTGATCTTCGGCAAGTTCGGCTTTCCGCAGCTCGGCGCCGTCGGTGCCGCTTGGGGCACGGTGATCGCGCAGCTGATCATCGGGTTGACGTTGCTGTCGACGATCCTGTTGGGGCGTCTCCGTTCGGAGTACCGCTTGTTTGCACATCTGCGGTTTCGGCCCGCGTTCGCCCTTTCGATGTTGCGCGTCAGCGCGCCGATCGGCGTGCAGGTCTTCATGGAGATGGGCGGAATCAGCGTCTTCTCGGCGGTGGTCGCGCGGCTCGGTACGGTCGAGATGGCGGTGACCAATGCGGTGATCCAGGCCTGGAGCCTGGCCTTCATGAGCGCCTACGCGCTCTCGGTCGGCGCCACCACGCTGACCGGCCAGTGTCTCGGCGCGGGGCAGAAAGACGAGGTGCGGCTCGTGGTGCGGCGGGTCATGTTCGTTGGCTTGGGGCTGATGACGCTGACGGGAACGCTGTACATCGGCTTTCCTGAGCAGATCATCGAGGTATTCGGCAAGGAAGGCGAGCTGAGCGGCATGATCAGCTACGCGCGACCGCTGCTGACCGTCGTGGTGGTGTGTCTCTTCTTCGACCTGCGTCTCAACGTTCTCGCGGGAGCGCTGCGCGGGGCAGGAGACACCACCTATGCGATGGTCGTGACGATCGCCTCGGCCTGGCTGATCTTCGTTCCGCTGACTCTTTACACCACTCCGCGCTGGGGACTGCTGGCGGCGTGGTGGTGTCTGGTGCTCCACGTCGCGGTGATGACGTTGCTTCTCGAAGTGCGTTACCGTGGCCAGAAATGGCTGCGCCGCCTGGCGACCGAAGAGGTTCTCGAGGGAGAACCCCTGGCGCCTCAACTCAAAGAAGAGCCGGTGGGCTAGAGCCCGCTGGCCATCGATGGAGGTTCATCTCATGAAGTCACTTCTGAAACTCGCGACGCTCTCGGGAGTCGCTGTCGTGCTTCTCGCCGGCTGTTCGGCCAACACGTCCGGAGCGCCGGGGGCTCCGGGCGCCTCTGGTGCTTCTGCGACCGAGGCCCCGGCCCCGGCAAAGACGCCTTTCGTGGCGCCGGATTGGGAGTCGCAGACCTACGAGAGCGAGGAGCACGGATTCTCCGTGCACTACCCGTCCGACTTCGCAGAAAGCCCCGCAACCGGCGGCGGTCTGTTCTCTGCCGCCTCGCCCAACATGGTGCCGAGGCTCGACCTCACCATCGTGCCGATGCCGCCGACCTCGTCTCTCGAGGACGTCGGCGCGGCGCTCGAGTCGGCGATGGCCCAGGTCGGCGGCGGAGAAGCCAAGGTGACGGCGTCCAAGGCCGTGACGCTCAAGGACGACGTTACGGAAGGCATGGAGTTCGCTCTCGACTGGACTTTCCAGGGCTTTCCGCTGTCGAGCGTCATCGTTGGCGCTCCCAGTGCCACGGGAGAGTCGATTGTCACCGTCATGGTGACGGGGATGCAGGGCGGAGACATGGCAGAGCTCGCCGACATCGCCTACACGCTCTACTTCGACTGACGAGATCAGGGCCGCCGCGGGGCGGCCCGCATCTTCTGCGCTTCGGCGCGCAAGATATGCACAAGCGCTGATACGATCGGGTCCTCCCGGAGCCTCGCTCCAAAAGGTCTGCGATGAAGCCCCTCGTCTACCCATCGCGGCCGTCGGACATTCATCGCTACCTGGATCTTCTGCCGGTTCAGGCGGCGGTGCTCGATCCGGCGTGTCGCATCGTGCACGCAAATCCCGCCTGGAAAGGCTACGCAGAGCGCTTTCAGGGGCCGCTACGCTATGACACCTCCTGGGTGTATCTCGACGTGCGCGACCCGGGGTTCACAGACGGTTCGGCGGAGGCTCAGGCGGCCGTCGCCGGCATCCGATCGGTCATCCGGGGCAACAAAGACCGCTTCGAGATCGACTACCCTTGCGACCGCGACGGCGAGCGCTTCTGGTTTCGCCTCATCGTCACCCCCGCAGAGGAGTCGGCGCCGCGCGGAGCGATCGTGCTGCGGCTCGACCTCACTGAGGATCGCGAAGAAGAAGAGTCGCTCCGGCTGCACGAGTTCGCGTCCGAAAAGGCGTCCGGCTTCGTCTTCTGGCTCCAAGCCGACGGGCGCTTTCATCTGGTCAACGACCGTCTCTGCCGCGCTCTGGGCCACACCCGTCGCGACCTTCTCGAGCGCCACATTTGGGACGTCGACCCGAACCACTCCGAGTCGCTCTGGCCAAGTCACGTCGATGAGCTACGCGATCTCGGCACGCTGATCTACGAGACGCAGTACAAGACGAAGGAGGGATTCGTCTTTACCGTCGAGGCCGAGTCGAGCATCTTCCGGCTCGACGGTCGCGAGTTCGTCTTCGTCACCGGCGTCGAGCCGCCGATCGCCGCCGAGCCCGCGACCGGCAGCGTGCGCTTTCAGCGCAAGGTGGCGGAGCGCACCTCGGAGCTGTCGGCGACGAACCAGCGTCTCGAGCAGGAAGTCGCCTCCCGGCGTGAGACGGAGGAGGCCCTGCGTGAGATTCAAGAGCGCCTCGAGCTGGCACTTTCGGGAACGAACCTCGGTCTCTGGGATTGGGATCTGCGTTCGGGCAAGTTCACCTTCGACGAGCGTTGGGCGAGCCTGGTCGGCTACGAGGTGTCGGAGATCGAGCCCCGACTCGAGGGATGGACCGGTCTGGTGCACCCCGACGACGAGATCGTTCTGCGCAAGGCCCTCGAAGATCATCTCGACGGGATCACCGACGTCTACGAGATTCCGCACCGGCTGAACCACCGCTCGGGTGACTACCGCTGGGTCGTCGCTCGGGGGCGCGTCGCGGAGCGCGACGAGAGCGGCGCTGCGATGCGCGTCGTCGGCACCCTTCAGGACATCACCGCCCACCGAGATCTCGAGGACCGCCTCCTGCAGTCGCACAAGATGGAGGCCATCGGACGTCTCGCCGGCGGCATCGCGCACGACTTCAACAACCTGCTCACGGCGATCAACGGCTACGCGGATCTCGTCCTGCGCAAACTCGAGGAAGAGAGTCCGCACCGCAAGAAGATCGTTCAGATTCGCAGCGCCGGCGAGCGCGCCGCGGCTCTCACCAACCGTCTCCTCGCCTTCAGCCGCAAGCAGATGTTGCAACCCGAGGTTCTCAACCTGAACTCGGTCGTGCGCAACATGGAGAGCCTGCTGCTGCCGATCATCGGCGAGCAGATCGGCCTGCGCACGCGGCTCGATGCGGCCTTGGCGCCCGTCAAGGCGGATCTAGGCCAGATGGAGCAGGTGATCCTCAACCTCGCGGTCAACGCCAAGGACGCGATGCCCAACGGCGGCAACCTGAAGATCGAAACCGGCAACGCGGACCCGCGTGCGGTCAAGCGCGCCGCTGGACGCACGACGACCCGCGGCGACTACGTCTGCCTGAAGATCTCGGACTCCGGGCTCGGCATGGACGAGGAGACGCAGGCGCAGGCCTTCGATCCGTTCTTCACGACCAAAGAGCAGGGGCAGGGCACCGGACTCGGACTGTCCATGGTCTACGGCATCGTGCGCCAGAGCGGTGGTTTCATCGATCTCGAGAGCCGCCTCGGCGAGGGCAGCACGTTTCATCTCTTTCTGCCGTGTGCGGAGGAGCAGAACTTTCTCGATGCGCCGCGCACGAAGAGCAAGCTGAGAGTCGACCGCGAGGTCGAGGGCACCGAGAGAGTGTTCATCGTCGAGGACGAGCCCGCGGTTCGCGATCTCGTGCAGTCCTCGCTCGAGGCCAAGGGTTACCGAGTTCACGTCGCACCGGACGCTGAGACCGCCGTACGGGCGCTCGAGGCGTCCAGCTCACCGGTCGATCTCCTGGTAACCGATGTTCTTCTGCCCGGAATGAGCGGACCCGAGCTCGCACAGAAGGTGCAGAAGAATCAGCCCGATCTCGAAGTCGTCTTCATGTCTGGCTACACCCAGGACGCCCTCGGTCGCGCCAACATCCTCGATGGCAACGTTCGGTTCCTGCAGAAGCCGTTCGCGATCGACGTGCTGCTCGATGCGGTGCGCGGAGCGCTCGACGACTAGCGGTCGTCGCAGGACGTCCTGCTCGATCGCGTCCGCTGCGATGGAGGCCCGTCGTCAGCTCGAGACCGCGTCCGTCAGCCTTCGCGAGCTCTCAGCGCTCTGTCGTTTCGCGCGCCATCCCCCCGGCTCGAACTGTGAAGTCGACCCGGGCGCTACCATGGACCCTTCTCGAGAACGATGGGATTCAGCGTAGAAAGCGCGTCCTGGGAGCCGAGCGTTGGCAGCCAAGAAGAAAGCGAAGAAGCGCACCAAGAAGAAGGCGGCGAGCAAGGCTGCGGCTGCTCCACAGCCCGTGCCGTGGACGGACGAGCAGTTCGAGGAGGCTCAGGACGGTCTGTACCGAGCCCCGCTCGGTGAGTTCATCGCCGAGCGAAAACGGCTCGCCCAGAGGCTCAAGCAGTCGCTCGACGAGCGCTGGAGTGTCGTCTCCAAGCAGCCGAAGCCGGTCGTCTCGGCGTGGGTCGTCAATCGCCTGGCTCTCGACCACCCAGAGGCTCTGCTCGACCTGCAGGAGGCCGGCGACACCGTGCGCGAGCTCCAAACCGGTGGAGGAGGAGCGGGTGTCGAAGAACATCGAGCCGCCGCGGCGCGGCGTCGCGGGGCCCTCGAGGCGGTCCTCGAAGAGGCTGAAACGCTCCTCGACGACGCGGGCAGCGCGGTCGCTCGGAGCACGCTGCTGCGGGTGCGCTCGAGTCTCGAGAGCCTTGCGATCTTCGGGACCGCGGCGACGCCGGAGCCGCCGGCGGGGCGACTCGCGCAGGACATCGAACCGCCGGGTCTCGACGTCCTCGCTCAGATCCAGCTGAAGCCAGGGAAGAAGAAGCTTGCGCGGAAGTCGTCGGCGAAGAAGTCGAAGGACCCGCGCAGCTCGACGGCTCGCGGGCCGCAGAAGGTCGCCGAGCCGACACCGAAGAAGGTTGCGGCCAAGGCCGTTTCGCCGGCGAAGCTTCGGCGTCTCGAAAACGCTGTGCGTCTCGCTCAGTCGGCCGAACGCGAGGCCGGCGCTCGACTCAAGAACGCAGCGCGGTCCCGTGAGGGAGCTGAACGGAGTCTCGAGAGAGTCCGCGAACGGCTCGCTGAGGCCGAGTCTCGCTTCGCCGAAGCGAAGAGCGAGCACGACGAGGCGACCGAGGCTCTCGAGACGGCGCGCGAGTTGACAGCGGCGGCTCGGCAGGCCCGCGATACGGCCGAAGGCTCTTGAAGGTCGCGGCACTCTACGACGTGCACGGTAACCTTCCGGCGCTGCGGGCGGCTCTGGATGAGGTCCGTGTGGAAGGCGTCGACGTTCTCGTCGTCGGTGGCGACGTCTTTCCGGGGCCCTTGGCTGAGGACTGCCTGGCGCTCCTCGAGAGCTACGAGAAGCCGGTCCACTACCTCCGCGGCAATGGGGAGAACGACCTGCTGGCCTTGCGTCATGGTCACATGTTGCAGCTACCTCCGGCGGTTCTCGAAAGCCTGGCATGGCAGGCCGACCGTCTCGACGAAGACACGGTGACGTTTCTCGAACGCTGGCCAGAGACGATGACTCTGGCCGTGTCTCTCGGCGAGGTGCTCTTCTGTCACGCGACGCCGCAGAGCGACCGCGCTCTCGTGACGGAACGAACGTCGGTCGAGCATCTGAGGCTCCTGCTCGAAGGGGTCGCGGCCGGCATCGTCGTCAGCGGTCATACGCACATGGCTTTCGATCGGAGGGTGGGCCGGCGGCGTTGGATCAACGCGGGGAGCGTCGGCATGCCGTTCGGAACCCCAGGCGCCCACTGGCTCCTTCTGAGCGACGAGGCCACCGCTCGCCGAACGAGTTACGACGCGGCGGCGGCGGCGCGAGAAATTCTCACGTCGAGCGATCCTCACGCTCGCAGCTTTGCCAACAGCTCGGTGCTGAGTGTGCCTTCTGCGGAGGAGATGCTGGAGCTCTTCGAAACGAGTTAGTGGGCTGCAGTTCACGGCGGCGCCTCGCCGACACTGAGGTCGAGGCGTGTCGATGCGCCCGTGAGCTGGACGGGGAAGGACTCCGGCTCGGATCCCCGGCGCTCGATCTCGAGCCGATAGCTGCCCTTCTCGACGCCGAATGAGTAGCTGCCGGGGAGCACGATCTGCTGCTCGAAGGTCTGGCCTGTGCCGTGAACGAGGCGCAGCGCGACGCGCTCTCCGGTCGGTCCAGCGATCGAACCTCCCAACCTTGCCGGCCGCAGATCGAGGGTCAGGGTCTCCTGGCCGAGCACCTCGACCTCGCGCCAGAGGTACTGACTGCCTCCCGGCTCGGTCGGTGAGACTCGATAGCGACCTGGTTTCAGCTGGTCGAAGCGCGCGACTCCCGAATAGTCGCTGCGGCCGTAGGTCGCCGTTTGCGGAGAACCGTCAGTGCCCAGCGACTCGAGCGCGAGTCCGACATTGGACATCGGTCGAGAGTCGCTGGCGACCGTGACCTCGAGCGACTCACCTTCGCGTCCAAAGTCGAGGAGGACCTCGGCCGTCTCGTCGGCCGCGACGGTGACCGCTTGAGACTCCTGACGATTCCCGGACGCGAGGCGGGCCTGAATGGACCAGTCGCCGGGGCGGAGGCGTTTGAAACGGAAGTTCCCTTCGAAGTCGGGCTGGGGGCCTCTATGGAAACCGTCTCCGATGGCGGCGAGCTCGACCTGCGCCATCTCGTCGGTGTCGAGTCCGAGGATCGTTCCCTGGACGGCCCCGACGGAGCGATCTTCGAGAGTGAGAACGATGCTGTTGGCTTCTTCCGGCACGACAACCTCAACGCTGGCTCTCTGGTCGCCGAGGCTGGCTAGTACGGGCACTCGTCCAGATGCGGCTCCCTGGATCCTGAACTCTCCGTTCTCGTCGGCGATCGTTCCGGCTCCCCGAGCGTTCACACGCGCTCCCGCAGCTCCTTGCCCGTCAGCGTGCAGAACCTGCCCCGTCAAGGCGAAACCGCCCACCTCCGCGTCGATCACGTTGGTTCCTGGAAGAACCTCGACATCGAACTCGGTCCTCACGTCGAGCCAGGTCGCGACGCGAAAGGTCTGGAGGCCTGTGCGAACACCGTCGAGTTGGTATGTGCCGTCGTTGCCAGTAACGCCTACCTGGCCAGCCAAGCGGACCCTGACGCGGGCCGCAGGCTCACCGTCTGAGTAGTAGACCTTGCCTGAGACGGCTGCCCCGTCACCGATCGTCAGATCGACCTGCTTTGTTCGGCCGGCGACCAAGGAAAACGGTTCCTCCGGAATGTCGATCGCCAAGCCCAGCGCCCGTGCCGTGAGTCGATACGTTCCCGCCGCCAGGGAGGGGAACTCGTAGCTGCCGGCTGGGTTCGTCGACACCGTTTTGCTTCCCCGAGGCCCGGTTTGTGCTCCGGGACCGTCCTCGCGTTGCAGCACAATCGTGACTCCTTCGGCTGGGTCTCCATTGCCGAAGGTGACGGTTCCGATCAGCGTGGCCGCCGACTCGAGGCGAAGCTCGACCTCATCTTCGACCGGCAGTTCGATCGGCACGCCGAGGGGCAGGTAGCCACGTTTGGTCAGATCGAGCCGAAGGGTCTCCTGAGGCAGGAGGTCCTGCAGGACGAAGCGGCCCTTCGCGTCCGTCTGAAGTTTCGGGTCGTGAAAGGCTAACGGGCGACCACCACTCCGGCGCGTGTAGATGGTGTAGGACGCGTCGAGGCGGCGCAGGCCAGGACTCGTCGCGAAGTGAACGGCGACGCCGCTCAGCGGATCTCCCTGCTCGTCCAGCACGACGCCCCGCAACTCAGCTCCGGGCTGGAGCGCTACGATGCCGATCTCGAAGTCGCCGTCGTCCGTGGTCTCGATGCCGCGTACGGTCGCGGGGGCGAAACCACGTGCTTCGACCTTGAGGGTGGAGAGCCCCCGAGCGAGACCGCCGAGCTCGAAGTTGCCCGCCGCATCGGTGGTCGTCGAGAGGTCTTTGGGCCGCGCTCCTTCGATCACGTGCAGCGCGACCAGGGCGCCCTCGACCGGTTGACCCTGCAGATCGGTGACGGTCCCGAAGCCGGTCCCTCCGGGGCGCATTTCGATCCGCAGGGGATCGCTCTGCGGCGCGACGTCGATCAGCACGGGAGCAAAGCCTGGAGCCTGGATTGCCAAGGGGCTGTTGCCCTTCAGGTTGTCGAAGCGCAACGTACCGTCGTCCCCCGAGTAGCTCCAGCCGCGGTATGTACTCATCGCCACGGCGTCTTTGACAGGGCGCGACCTTCCCTGTGCGTCGGTGGTGACGACGGTGGCATCGAGGGTCCAGATTCTCGTCTTGGACTCCAGTGTGAGAGCTTCCCCGCCCTCGAGAAAGCTGGCGAGTGACACACCACGAGCTTCCCGTCCCTCAGGGAACGTGACGATCGAGAAGAGCCCGCCACGACTGCGAGCGAAAGAGAGTAGGCGCTGCGAGTCGACGGAGTTGCGAGGGCCCACCAGATGCCCCGTCGGTAGAGCTTCCACGGAGTGCCGCTCGACGCGGATCTCGAGCGCTCTCTGCGGCCGGGCGGGGACTTCGATCTGCCCCCAGCGCCCGTCTTCGGTCAGCGCCGTCAGTCGCGCTGCTGGCACGACTCCGACGTCGATCTCGCCGACTTCGTCGGTTCGGCCGCAGGCCGGCGCGCCCAAGTTCCAGAGCACCAGAGCACCGGGCACCGGCTGGCCGTCGGCGTCGGAGACGCTGACGTGGAGTCGTTCGACGCCGGGAGTCACTGCGTCCTGCACGGTCACCGCGACAGCGCCGTTCGGGAAGGGGGAACCCCCCAGGAGTCTCTGGCTTGCTCGTGAGATCTGCAGCCCTCCCTCGGTGTCCGTCAGCAGCCGGCGGGGGCTCCCGTGCCAAGCGGGTCGGCCGTTGGCGAACAGGTAGTGGTGGCTCGTTTCGAAGAGCAGAGTGTCCGCCAGGGGTTGACGTTCGCGGTCGAGCACTCGGACAGCAGACCGCTTTTGGGCTTCTGCTGCGCCCCGGCGGTAGAGGTTGAGCGCCGGGACGTCGATGCGAACGCTACGAACCGGGAGGAGAATCTCCCGTTTCCTGTCCGCATCCGGACGGATCTCGAGGCGAACGAACTCGGAGGCGGTCTCGAAGCGCATCGCGAAATGGCCACGAGAGTCTGGCCTGGTGCTGGCGAGCGGTTTCAGAGCGCGGCCGTCGACTTCGCGGCTCAGCTGTTCGTAGAGAGTCTCCGTCGCATAGACGCGCACGGTGGCAGGCACCGGCTCTCCCTCCCAGGCGGTGACCCTGCCCCGCAGCTCGACGCTCCGTGCCGTTGGCTGGCTCGCGACCTGCTGGCTCCCGGGAGAAGCGTTTGCGAGTTGGGGCACCAAAAGCGCCTGCAGCACGATGCAGCAGAACCAGAGAGCCTGCCTGAAGAACGTCCCTGGGATCCAGCGCACACCGCTCCTCCGTGGAGGATCGCCACCCCGTCGGGCTGAAACGGGATGGCGATCGTTCGCTCCATGGGCATGGGGCATCTATGTGATTGTAGCATGTGAGCGGTCCTGTACAGTGCCGCCCACCCTTCCAGCAGACAGGAGAAGCGATGCGGCAGATACAGATCGGCGAGGTGCGGGTCACCCGGGTCGTCGAGATCGAGACGATCACCAACCCGACGTTCCTCTATCGCGAGATGGTGCCGGAGGCCTTGGCGCCTCACGGCGAGTGGCTGAAGCCCCACTTCGTCGACGACGAGGGCCGCATCATCATGGCCGTGCAGACGTTCGTCATCGAGTCCGAGGGCGCACGCATCGTCGTCGACACCTGCATCGGCAACGGTAAGGAGCGCAGCATGCCGTTCTGGAACGATCTCGACTTGCCGTTCCTCGACGACCTCACGGAAGCCGGCTTTCCCCCGGACAGCATCGACACCGTGCTGTGCACTCACCTGCACATCGACCACGTCGGTTGGAACACTCGGCAGGACAGCGGCGGCCGCTGGGTTCCCACGTTCGAGAACGCGCGCTACCTTTTCGGGCGCGAGGAGTGGGAGGCATGGAAGTCGACCGACGACGTCGCGCGGGGACACGAGCACTTCGGCGACAGCGTACTGCCGATCGTCGAGGCCGACCTGGCGGACTTCGTCGAGACGGACCACGAGCTCACCTCGGAGGTCTCGCTGCTTTCGACTCCCGGGCACGCTCCTGGGCACGTTTCGGTTCGGATCGCCTCCGGAGGCGAGGAGGCGGTCATCACGGGAGATCTGATGCATCACCCGTCGCAGTGTGCCGAGCCGGACTGGCACTGCAGCGCCGACTGGGACTCCGAGCAGGCGGTGCGAACGCGGCGCGACTTTCTGCAGCGCTACGCCGACACGCCAACCCTCATTCTGGGGACGCACTTCGCGACGCCCTCGAAGGGACACATCGTCCGGGACGGCTCGGCCTGGCGCTTTGTCGCGGAGCCCTGAAGGCAGATGTGACTCTGCCGGTCGGGTCCGGTCTCAACAGTGAACGCCTGAGGAGGCCCCATGACCCGCCAGCTTTCCGCACCCCTTCTTCTGCTCTTGATCGCCCTGCTCTTGGGCAGCACCGGCTGCGCCTCGTTCGGCGCGGTCTTCGATCCGCCGGAGGTCTCACTCGCTGATCTGCAGATCCAAGACATGACGGTGTTCGAGACGACCGGCCGCATTCTCGTGCGCATCACCAATCCGAACCCCAACCCGGTGCTCGTCGAAGGTGGTTCGTACAGCCTGTCGATCAACGGTGTTCGGGTGGGGCGAGCTCTGACCAACAGCGTGGTCGAGGTCGGCGGCCTCGAGAGCGCCGTGCACGAGGCCGACCTGACGCTCAGCAATCTGGCCCTGGCGACCCGAGTCGCATCCGTCGTCGAGCTCGAAGGCTTCGACTACGTCATCAAGGCAAAGCTCTTTCTCGGCCAGAACCTGAGGCGACGCGTCAAGGTCACCAACGCGGGGTACTTCGACTTCCAGAAGCCTCTGGCGGGGCAGCCGGCAGCAGCGTCCCCTTGATCCTCACGGCTCGGCGTGGCCTCTGGGCGACGGGCTTCATCAAGGCCCGTTGGCAGCGGCGGGCACGCCTCGCGGATCGGGAATGTCGTGGGATCCCTCGGGGTTGTGCACAGGCGTAGGACGCTGGCCCTTCGCCCGGTGCGGGGGCCTTGATGAACTCGGTCGACGGACGACGGCTTGCCGCAGGGAGCAGTGGTGCTCCGGGAGGCCGAACCCTGGGTGGGCTGCTGCGATGAAGTTGCTGTTGGTCGAAGACTCCGTTTCGCTGCAACGGTCGCTGAGCGCCGGCCTGACCAATTCGGGCCTTCTCGTCGATCAGGCCTTTGACGGGGACGAGGCCGACGGCTACCTGAGAGCCAATGACTACGACGTCGTGATCCTCGACATCATGCTCCCCAAGCTCTCCGGTCTGGAGGTGCTCGAGCGTCTGCGGCACCGCGGCGACAACGCGCCGGTCCTCGTTCTGTCGGCGCGAGACGAGGTGGAGGACAAGACCCGCGGGCTCGATCTCGGTGCGGATGACTACCTGGCCAAGCCCTTTTCTTTCGACGAGCTCGTGTCGCGAATCCGCGCTCTCCATCGACGCGTCCAGGGCCGCTCGCCTTCGAACGAAGTGCTGGAGGTCGAGGGCGTGACCATCGATCCGCGCAACCAGACCGTGGCGGTCGGCGAGGCAGCCGTCGATCTCACTCCTTCGGAGTATCGACTTCTGGAGTTTCTCGCTCGACGTCGGCAGCGAACGTTTGCCCACGAGCAGTTGATCGACCGGCTCTACCGTTCGGACCAGTTCGTCTCGCGGAACGCCGTCGAAGCCCACATCAGTTCCCTGCGGCGAAAGCTCCGCGAGGCCGGAGCCGACGACATCGTCAAGACGCGGCGGGGCTTCGGCTACTTCATCGCCTAGCGCTCCGACGAGTCCTCGTACGAGTACACCCGGTAGCTGTTCCATGTTCGCAGAGGCTTCAGCGATGCTCGGTGAAGCGCCTGATTCGAAAGCGAGCCACGCTTGACGATCACCGTGGCCCGTCCTCTTCTCTCGAGAAGACGGTTGAGGGTCGCTTCGTCGCCGGCCAGCTGAGCGGAGCCGCGCGAGTAGAAGCGGGCGGAGTGAGGCATGGCGCCGAAGTACACCAGCGGCGAGCGCGGTCTCTGCTCTTGAACACTCGCAATCAGCTGGGCGTGGGAGTTTGCGTCGACCTGCCGCATCAGGCCCAGAGGGCTCGCGAAGAGCACCAGAACCGGCAGCACCAGGCCAGCGCCGACGAGCGCGAGCCGATGACGACTCTCGCTCACGGAGTAGGCCAGCAGCAGGGAGAACGAAGGCAAGCTGGGCAGCACGTAGGTCGCCAGAATGTTCCCGGAGAAAGTAAAGAAGACCAGCGGCCACAGCGTCCACAGGACGAGGTAGCGGTTGAGGCTGGGAGCTGCGGACGGGGCTCGGGTCGATCTCGAGGTCATGGCACCGAGGGCCCTTGCGCCCGCGACGAAGGACCAGGGCACGAGAGCCAGAAGCGCAAACCACCAGATCTTCCCTCGAGCCTCCTCATGCGCCGAGCCGTAGCGATCGCCTTGCCACCCGCTGTCCAGGTAGCGCTGGATGTGCTCACCGACGAGGAAGTAGTTCAGGAAGCCCGGGGTCTTGACCTCTGCGAGGAGAAACCAGGGCGTCGCTGTCGCGAACAGGAGGAGGCAGCCCGGCAGGACCGGGACGATGCGAAAGAACTGCCGCCATCGACGCTCCAGCGTCAACCAGGCAACAATCGGCGCTCCGGCGAGAAGCCACGCGATCGGCCCCTTGGCCAGCAGGCCCAGGGCGAGAGCTGCGAAGAACGTGAGCCCCCAGACACTGCTCCGACGTGTCAGGGACTGCCAGACGCTGACCATGGCGAGCGTCGTCGACAGCAGAAGCGCCGGATCCGTCATCACGGCTCCGGCGTTGACGAAGCCGATCCCGGACGTCATGGCGATAAAGACGCTCGCTGTCGCCGCGCTGTTGCCCCAAGTCGCTCGTGCCATGACGAAGAGTAGGACGAGAACGCCCAGCATGTTGATCAGCGAGGGCAGTCGGGCGGAGAATTCGGAGACGCCGAAGAGCGACATGGAGAGGGCGCCCTGCCAGAAAGACAGGGGAGGCTTCGCCCAGAACGGAACGCCGACCTCGACTTGAGGCGTGATCCAGTCTCCTGTCGTCGCCATGAGTCGGGCGATCTCTCCATAGCGAGCTTCGGTCGTGTCGGTGAGCGGGTAGGCTCCGATGCTGATCAGCTTGACGAGCAGAACGACGGGAAGACCCACGAGCCAGGGGTCGACGTTGCGAGCTCTCATCGACGCTCCCGGGAAGACGCCAGCGCGGCCCTTCGGCTCGTCGTGCGAGCTGGCGCAAGGCTGTCGACGATGAAGACCGGACGGCGCTTGCTCTCGACCAAGGATCTGCCGACGTATTCTCCGAGGAGCCCGATGGCGAGAAGCTGGGCGCCGCCAAGGAGGCTCAGGAAGAGGACCTCGGCGAGCCTTTCCGGAACGGGGACGCCGTGAAGAACGGTCTGGGAGAGCTTGACGAGCCCGAAGAGGAGGGCCGTCACCGAGATCGCTGATCCGGCCAAGGTAGCGAGGCGCAGCGGTGCGATGCTCGAGGCGGTCAAGCCGTCGACGGCCAGTCCGACGAGCTTCGTCAGCGACCACTGGGAGCTTCCGTTGGCTCGGGCCTTCCTTTCGTAGTCGAGAGTCTTCGTTCTGAAGCCGATCCAAGCGAAGAGCTCCTTCAGGCAGCGGTTCGCCTCGGGGAGTTCGTTGACCACAGCGACGACTCGGCGGGACATCAGGCGAAAGTCGCCGACGCCTTCGGGAATCTCGACGGCGCTGAGTCGTCGAATCGAGGCGTAGAAGGCGGCCGCGCAGAAGCGCTTGAACCAGGAGTCCACCCGTCGGTCTCTGCGCCGCATGACGACGACCTCATGGCCGTCCTGCCAGGCATTGAGCATGGCCGGCAAGCAGTCCGGAGGATCCTGAAGGTCGGCATCCATGACGACCACGGCGTCGCCGTCGGCGTGGGCGAGCCCAGCGCTCACCGCGGCCTCTTTTCCGAAGCGTCGGCTGAGACTCAGGATGCCGATTCGTGGATCGTCCGCGCGCAGCCCGTCGAGGATTTCGAAGCTGCTGTCCGTGCTGCCATCGTCGATGAAGAGAAACGTGAAGGCAAAGTGCAGGCTGCACGTTATGTCGTCGAGCCGAGCTACGAGGTCGCGCAACCCTGCGGCCTCGTTGTGCACCGGTATGACGAGCGTCACCGTGTGCGTCGGCTTCACGGTGTTCGTTGGCTTCAACGGTCTGCGACGATCGATCTGAGCGAGGCTGTCCATGCGAGGGAACTCCGGGGGAAAGAAGTGATCGGGGGCTTGCTGCGAAGTGCACCTCGACGTCCGCACTCGGCGGTGTCGGGGAAACGGTTGTCTGTGGTGAGAGGCTCGGTCGTGGCGCACCTGGGCCCGGCCTCTCGAGCGAAGGCCCGGCGGACGCTTCGTCGCTACGGCACGCGCCGTCGGCCGCGGTTGCGGGCCGAGTGACTGCGGTGAGCTGGAATGCCACGTCGAGCACGGCGGCAGCCTAGGAAGTGATCCTGAGGTTTCGCTGAGCCCCACCTTAAGGTTGGCTGAGGATCCGCCGTCGGAGGTCGACCCCGGTCGTCAGCTCTCCTGCCGGGCGCTCGGCTCCACCTCGCCTGCGACCGCGATCTCGAAGACGTCGTCGGAGGAGAGAGCGACGCTGACCCGAGCTCCGACGGCTTCGGCGTACTGTCGCACCAGGGAGAGCCCGAGTCCGCTGTGCCGGTCGCTACTGCGCGATCGGTCTTTCCTCCAGAGACGGTCGAAGAGCCTTGGCAAGTCGCTCTCTTCGAGGTCGGGAGCAGGGTTCGCGATCGAGATCCGATACGCGCCGTTCGACGGCTCGTGGCGCAGCGTGACGACGATCGTTGCGCCGAACGGGCTGTACTCGATGGCGTTGTCGAGGAGGTTGTCCAGGATCCGGGGCCACTGATGCTCACCCGCCACGCGAACGGGGGTTCGGGGAGCCACCGTGACGAGGTCTTGACCGCGCGCTCGCAGTGCTGCGGCCTGCTGGTCTTCCAGATCCGCCACGCGTTCCGTGAGGTCCGTGGTCCCCACTCCCGGGAGCAGGCCCAACTCGGTACGGCTCAGCGCGAGAAGGTCTACGACGAGACGTTCCATGCGCTGCACGGAAGCCAGAGAGTCGTCTGCGAACGCGGTCCTGATCTTCGGATCCTCCGGGAAGCGCTGCGCGATCTCCATCGCGGCTCTGAGCTCGGCGAGCGGCGTGCGTATCTCGTGAGCGAGATCGGCAGAGAAGCTGCGCTCTCTTTCGAAACCTCGTCGAAGCTGAAGAATGAGCTGGTGGAATCGTTCCGTCAGAAGGTCCAGTTCGACGATCGGCCGAGTCAGGGTCAGCTCGCTGGGAAGGTCTTCTGCGCTCGCCGAACTCAGTTGAGCGCTGAGATCCTGGATGGGCTGGACAGCGCGCCGGATGGCCATTCCCTGCAGGGCGACGAGTGCTGAGATCGTCAGGATCCCCGTGAGAAGCAGGATCACGTTCAGCTGCAGCAGGTTCTGGTCGAGAGACTGCCGCGAGATGGCCACGGCAACCTGGATCTTGCTCGGAACGACGGTCGCACCGTCGACGAGGACCGGGGAGTCGCCGTCGGGAAGGCTCGAGAGCGCGCTGTCCTGCAGAGAGTCGGCCTGGATCGCTTCGTAGTCCTCCTCGTCGCCGTCGACCTTCGGGTAGAACCACCTCCGCAGCGACCGTCCCGCGCGACCGTCGGGGAGGGTCACGTCGAAGACCCGGTCGATGGAGGCATCGGGGCCGAACTCGAGTCGCTGATCGGAGCGAAGCGACTGCGAGTGAAACAGACGCTTTCCCGAGCGGTCGAAGATCTCGAAGTAGTCGGGCTGCGAGGGGCGGAAGTAGCTTGCCAGCCCATCGGGGTAGACCTGGAGATCGATCCCGTCGGCGTCCTGCTCGGTCAGCGCCATGAGCGATTCCGCACGTGCCTCGAGCCCCTGGTCGAACTGGCTCTTCAGACTCCGTTCGACGATTCGCTGGATGAGCGCGCCGCTGGCGACCAGAGCGATGAGGAAACCAGGGAGCAGAGCACGGAACAGATGCTGGCTGAACGTCATCATCGACTTGAGAGGCGGCGGAAGAGCCGCCGCGATGCTACTTCAGCACTTCGTCGCCGTTCGCGACGCCGGCGATGGACTCGCTGGTTTCGCCCTCGGCAGCGGGCGCGCCGGCCCTCGCGGACTTCGCCGCCGAGTGGTCGCGCCAGCCGAGCGCGGCCTGCGCGCTCAGAGAGCCGTCAGCGTCTGCGGCCTTGCCGCACCTCGGCGCCGATCTTTTTCCGCAGGATCACGGACTCGAGAGCCGATCCCATCAGCCGGGTCAGCGACTGCAGTTCGGAGATCGGCGCGCCGACGACTCCGTCTTCGAGGTTGTCGGCGTAGAGGAAGCCGACGAGGCGTGAGCCGACCCGAACGGGCAGAATCAGGCAGCTCGGAGGGGTCTCTCCGCCGAGCGCGGCGATGAAAGGGGTCAGCGCCGAAGAACGTCCGAGCGGTCCGAGCCAGAAATCGGCTCCGCGCTGGACGGCGAGGAAGGGCGGTGCTCCTTCCAGGCTGACGGCGAGGTTGTCGAAGCGATGGGGGACGAGGCCGCGACCGTCCGCAGCCCAGCCGCGAAGACGACCTTCGCGGTAGCTCAGTAGCACCCGGCGACGGAAGGCGCGCGCGCAGGAGTCGAGAGCGATCTGTGCGACGACGTGACGATTGCGTGCATCGCCGAGGAGCTTCTTCGCCGCGATCAGAGACACCGGTGAACGCGGTGCTGCCGAGCGCGCTTCGTAGACGTCGATGTTCGAAAGGACGATCTCTTCGGTCGCCTCCGGCGCCTGAATCACCAGACCGTCGGAGTCGTCGAGAGCTGCGCCGAGCTCGTCGATCGGTGCCGGCTCGTTGTCCGTCCACTGGATCGGAATTCCGGCCGTGTCGGCGAGGGCGGAATCGTCGTTCTCCTGCCAATGCTGCTCCAGGAGCTCACTGGCGGAGGGGCGTCTCGTCTCCGCCTGCTCGACGCCGATCTCCAGTCGGCGCACGATCTGCGAGTAGCGCGGAGCCTGTTCGAAGGACCCGCGGTAGTAGGCGTCGAGGGCGTTCTCGATGCGCAGATCGAGGCCCAGAAAGCTGCGCGTGAGCCGCGCCGTGGCGTCCGAGATCTCGGCCTCGCGCGCCATGTCGATCGGGTCCTTCACGGCGAGGTGAATCGTGTTGCCGCGAACGGCGAAGGGGATGGCGCAGTGGCGTCGAACGAGATGCTCGGGGATCAGCTTGAGGATCGCCGGCGGGATGTCGGTGAGGTCGGCGGCACCGACGGTGCCCGAGTCGAACTGGCGGCCGAGGGTCGACAGCAGATCGTCCTCGCTCACGAGGGCCAGATCGAGCAGGTTGACGCCGAGGCGGCCACCGAGCACGCGCTGCAGCTGAAGGGCTCGCTGGAGGTCGGTGCGTTCGAGGAAACCTCGTTCGACGAGCAATTCGCCGAGCGGCCTCCTCTGGGCAAAGGAAGAACTCACGGGCATGTCTCCAAAGAGAAGCGGACTCGAAAGCCCGGGGAACCTCCCTATTTTAGCAAAAATGTCTCTCCGTCCTCGGCGCGGACGGGGTTAGAGTCGCTCGCCGCCGCATTTTTGGCCGCTTGGAGGAGACCGTTGACGATGATCGAGCTGCTTCGCGACAGTGTTCAGACGTGGGAATGCGACCAGATGGGGCATCTGAACGTGCAGTTCTACGTGGAGAGAGCCGAAGCGGGTGCAGCGGCGCTCGAGTCGAGTCTCCGCCGCGCAGAGGCACGTCGCGAGGTCGAGCTTCGGCTTCTCGAGCTCCACATCCGGTTCCATCGGGAGGTGCGACCGGGAGCCGCCCTGGTTCTGCGCGGCGGCTTCCTGGAAGCGCAAACACGCTGCGGGGATCTTGCCCTGTGCCTCGAACTGGTGCGTCTGACGGCGGAAGAGCCTGTCCTGGCGGCGAGCTTCACACTCGACCTCACCGTTCACCGTTCCGGTGAACCCGTGGAGGTGCCGTCGGCCTGGCGTGAGCTCGTCGCGAGCTCACTCTGTGAGCTCCCTGCGACGTCAGCCCTTCGGGGACTCGACGCGCACCAAGCTCGCGGACAGGCGAGCCTGGCCGCAGCGGACGAGCTCGGCCTTCTGCCGATTCAGCGAGGCCCGGTCGCCGAGCGGGAGTGTGGCGCCCAGGGGCTCTCGGCCGC
>JBCCLJ010000023.1:0-47990 GCA_039026915.1 Acidobacteriota bacterium | reverse complement strand
CTACCGCCGACGAAGACCGAGTAGCCGGAGCTCTCGAGACGGGTGCGGAGCACCTCCTGCATTGCCTCTTCGTCGTCGACGACGAGGATCTTGAGCGGAGACGGAGTCATCCGGAGTCTCCCGGTGGAGTCTTGGAGCATAGGAGGGGGTGGCCGACCTGGGCCTCGATCCGAGCTGGCCCGGATCCGAGCTCACCCAGACCTGAGACGGACCCGAGTGTCGCCTCATCCCCGTTGCATTCAGCGTGCCGTCACGGACGGCGGTCGAAAGGTGACGTGATCATAGCAACGGCTGCATAGACGGGGCGCTGTCCGAGCATGCAAAGAGACGCTCGAGGAGGAATCAGGGAGTTTTTCCCGTCTTCCCGGCCCGCGGGCTGGGTATCCGGTCTCCAGAATTCCCCTAAAACAGGGCCAAGGCGCGCCTGGTCGCGCTGGCACGCGTCCTGCTCTAACCGTTTTCAGCTTCACCGCCGACGTTTCGGCAACAGTTCGCCACGGCCGAGCGCCGCGCACTTCCCAACCCGATCGCAGCCCGATCGAGACCTCACGAGAGGAGACACATCGTGGTCAGAGCTTCGACACTGACGTCGTTCAGCGCTGTCGTCCTACTCGCCGTCGGTGTCTCGATCGCCGCCCTTTCGGGGACGAAGACCAGCACGCCGATCGCGCGCATCTCCCCGGACATCATCGCGACGCAGAGCGAACCGCTGCAAGTCGAAGTCGAGCTTCCGATGTCCACCGGCCACCTCACCTCGGAGCTCGCCGAGGCCATCCGACTCCACCCAGAAAGCGGCGTCCGCGTTCTCGATGCCGTGCCGCAGCGCCAGGGCAGCCTGCTCGTCTCCCTCGACGTGAGCAGGGCCCGCGCCGGCAAATGGACCGTCGACTTCGGCGACCGAGCCGACTGCCGGGCGACGCTCACCGTGCACCAGACCCCGGAGCCTGCTCAGACCTGACGCACGGCAACACCGCTCACCTCTCTCCTCTTGCGCGAGGAGTTTCCCCGCGGCCGTTCATCGAGCTGGAGACGCGAGCCTCTCCCTCGGGCTCACGAAATTCGATGAACGGCCGCATTTTTCTTTTCCGGCCTCGAGGCTCGGAAGACGAAGTCGAGTCGATCGCTCCGGAACCGAGTTCGAGACGGTCGAACGGCCCGGGCAGGACGACGCCAGACCGACGGTCCTCGCCTCGAGAACCGACTCGGATCGGCACGCCGCCTCCGACGTTGCTATGGTCCGGCTGCGAATCGAACGGGGAGCCCACGTCATGTCGATCGACACCATCACCGTCTTCTGCGGCTCGTCTCCCGGAGCCCGCTCCGCCTATGCGGAGGCGGCCCGCGAGCTCGGGCGAGGACTCGCGCGCAGCGGAGTCAGGCTCGTCTACGGCGGGGCCTCCGTAGGCACGATGGGAGTGCTCGCTGACGCAGCTCTCGAAGCGGGCGGGCACGTCACCGGAATCCTGCCGCGCGCTCTCGAGACGCGGGAGGTGGCACATACCGGCCTCAGTCGACTGATGATCGTCGACGACATGCTCGATCGGAAACGAGAGATGGCACGTCTCGCCGACGCCTACATCGTTTTGCCCGGCGGACTGGGGACCTTCGACGAGCTCTTCGAGGTGATGACCGCGACCCAGCTGGGCCTCGATCCGAAGCGCTGCGGCCTGGTCAACATCGAGGACTACTTCACGCCTCTGCTCGAGGCGATCGCGAAGGTCGAGTCCGAGGGCTTCGCCCGCAACGTCGACGACCTGGTGACCGTCGAAACCTCTGTCGGACGACTCCTCGAGCAGCTCCTCGACTGAGCCGCTTCGGGATCAACGCCGAAAGACTGCGATATCTTTGCCTCGCGGGCCGCGAGCTCGCGCCCGAACCATGCGCGAAGCACCGAGCCAAAGACCGAGCCGCGTCCTCGGAGTGCTCTGCGCCGACGACGAGTCTCGAGCCCGAGCCGCTGCGCGCCTCGCCGAGCTCGGCTACCGCGTCGTCGAGGGGCGCACCGTGCGAGACCTGCTGGAAGGCCGCGGGCCCGATCCCGAAGCAATTCTCTACCACCCCGAAGGGCCCGAACCCTGGCACGAGCCACTCGAACGGGCGGTGAGCGAAGCGGGAGATCGCCCGGTCGTCTTCGTCTCGCGCCGACGTGACCCACAAGAGGCCATCGAGACGCTCAAACTCGGAGCGCGGGAGTATCTGACGCAGTCTCTCGACACCCAACACTTCCGGAACTCTCTCGAGGAAGCGATCCGCGCCGCGCCCCGCCCCGAGCGATCGCCCGCGCCGCAGCGAACCGAGCTCGACTTGGCCGCTGCGGCGGCGACAGCCGTCGACGAAGACCCTGACAAGGCCTTCATCACCACTTCCCCGCAAATGGAAGCGCTGCGAAAGACCGCCACCCGCCTTGCAGACTCCGACGTCACCGTGCTGATTCGCGGCGAGTCGGGCGTCGGCAAGGAGGTCCTGGCGAATCACATCCATCAGCACTCAGCGCGCGTTCACGGCCCGTTCGTCAAGGTCAACTGCGCCGCCCTTCCGGAGCAGCTGCTCGAGAGTGAGCTCTTCGGCTTCGAGCAGGGCGCCTTCACCGGAGCGATGGTCGCCCGGCAGGGCAAGTTCGAGTTGGCGCGTGGCGGCACCATCCTCCTCGACGAGATCGCAGAAATGCGGGTCAGCCTGCAGGCCAAGCTGCTGCACGTCCTGCAGGACGGCGTCTTCACCCGCCTCGGTGGGCGCGAGGAAATCCGCTCCGACGTGCGCGTCCTCTCGGCAACCAACCGAAACCTGGAAAAGGAGATCGAGGGGGGCACCTTCCGCGAGGACCTCTACTTTCGCCTGAAGGTCATCGATCTCGTCGTGCCACCACTGCGCGACCGCCGCGAGGACATTCTGCCGCTGATCCACCACTTCCTGCGTCGCTACTCGAACCAGTACTCGCGCCCCATGCCGGAGCTGAGCTACCAGTTCCTCCAGCGGCTGATCGACCACCCTTGGCCCGGCAACGTGCGCGAGCTCTCGAACCTGACCAAAGGCCTCGTGATCCTGAACAGCTCGGAGTGGGCGATCGATCAGCTCGACCGCAGTCGTCGCGACATCGCGATCATGGCGGCGCCGACGACGACCACCAGCGAGACCACAGCTCCCGAGCAGCCGCCCGCTGAGCCCCAGGCGAGGGCGGCGCCGATCTCGAGCTACGCCGGACGACCACGGGAGGAGCGCCCCGGCCTGCTCGAAGTCGGTCGCGAAGCCGCTGCCCAGGCCGAGAAGGTACTCATTCTGGACACCCTCGAAGAGACGCGCTGGAATCGCCGTCGCGCGGCCGGACTCCTCAAAGTCAGCTACAAGACCCTCTTGAACAAGATCAAAGAATACGAGTTGACCGCCGACGAGGTCGATTGACCCTCTCTTCGGCCGACTCCTATACTCGCGCCCGACCCAGGCCCACCATGACGCCCGATCCCGAAGAGCCCTCCGACATCATCGTCCTTTCGACCGACGAGGTCGGCTTCCTGATGAAGGTGACCGGCCCGATGGCGGAAGACGTCGATGCGGATCACGTCGCAGCACGGTCCTCGCTGCGTCGCAAGCTCGAGTCGCTGAGCGTCGGAGACGCCCCGGACGACGATCGCTTTCCGGTCGAGGTGAGTCGCGCAGAGCTTGCCCTGCTGCACAGCCTGACGAAGCAGGCCTACAGCTTCATCACGCAAGAGGAAAGGCGAGCGCGCCTGGTGCTCCGAGAGAAAATGGTCGTCTCTTCCGAGAACCTGTCGCGAAACACCGAGTAGGCCGGCCCCTCTTTGACCGGATTCCGCACGGCAATCCGTGCAGATAGACAGAGGCGCATGAGTGACTCGGGCGGCGAAACGCCATAGATTCGACGTCGAAGTGCCACGAAATGTGTCTTCGACGCTCCAGAAGCGTGTCTCTGACACTCTGCAGGGACGAAAATGTGCAATCAGATTCCCTTTAGTGGGAATCTCGATTCCACCAACATAGGAAACAGAGTTCCATCGTTGAAGGCGTTTTGACGCAAGTACCTCATAACAAGGCACTTACGAAACAGACCATTCCTCCGAAAATCTTGGCGCATCAATTGCATTCTTTCTTGGCGTTGAGATCCGGTCCCGTGCCCGCCTCTGATGTCTGTTGTTTTGATGAACTCCAATGCTCTCCGTTTTGATGCCCGCTCTGCCCGGAGCGTGCCCCATGCCCCGCCTTCCGTGACTCCCGTGGACTCGACTCGCCCGATCAGCGTCGCCTTCATCGGCGCACGTGGAGTGATCGGTACCTACAGCGGTATCGAGACGTACTACGAGGAGGTCGGATCCCGGCTCGCCGCGAAGGGACACCGCGTCACGGCGTACTGCCGAAAGCACTTCACCCCCGACGTCAGGGAGCACCGCGGCATCGCCGTGCGTCGACTGCCGTCGCTCACGACGAAGCACGGAGAGACGATCAGTCACTCGATCCTGTCGACCTTGGACGCTCTCTTTCGCGGCTACGACATCGTTCAGTTTCACGCGATCGGCTCTGCTCCTCTGGCGCTGCTGCCTCGTCTTTTCGGCACCAAGACGGTCGTTTCCGTGAGGGGGCTCGACTGGCAGCGAGCGAAGTGGGGCTTCGTCGCGAGAAAGGCTCTTCAGTTCGGCGAGCTGGCCTCGGCACGCTGTCCGACGGCGACGGCGGTGGTCTCGGAGACGCTTCGTGACCACTACCGCAAGCGACACGGCCGCACTCCGACCGTCATTCAGAATGCCGTTCTGAGGGCGGAGCCGAGACCGGCGGACAAGCTCTTCGACTACGGGCTCGAGCCCGGCAAGTTCATTCTCTTCGCCGGCCGCATCTCGCCGGAGAAGCAGGTCGATCGACTGATCGAGGCGGCGAAGCCTCTCCTCGGCGACGTTAAGCTCGCGATCGCCGGAGGGAGCAGCTACTCGGACGACTACATCGCGAAGGTGCGCGAGTTGGCCGACGACAACGTCGTCTTTCTGGGCCAGGTCGACCACGAGACCGTCTACGAGCTCTACTGCAACTGCCTGACTTTCGTACTGCCTTCGGTGATGGAGGGGCTGTCGATCGCTCTGCTCGAGGCGGTGAGTTTCGGCACCTGCATCGTGACGACCGACATCCCGGAGAATCGCGAAGTCGTCGGCGACGCCGGTCTCTACTTCGACGTCGGCAGCACCGAAGAACTTCGAGAACGACTGTCACAGCTGATCGAGAACCCTTCACTGGCTGAAAGCCTGAGATCCGCGGCTCGCGAGCGGGCGGCTCTCCAGCTCGACTGGGACGACGTCGCCGAACTGACCGAGGCCTTCTACCGCAAGCTGCTGGGACGGGAGGTGACCGCATGACCTCCCGACGCCGCATTCTGGCGACCACGCAGAGGCTCGGCGACCTCTTCATGCTCGCACTGTCGTTTCTCTTCGCACTCGCGACGACGGGCTACCTGGGCTCCGACGGAAGCTTGGCGGAGTTCCTCTCGATTCGCGTCAAGGTCGGGAACATCCTCATGTTCCTGGGTTTCGCGCTCTGTTGGATGGGCATCTTCGAGGCTTTCGGCCTCTACCGCTCACGCCGGATCAGTCCTCTTCTCGCTCTCTGGTGGGACGTCCTCAAGGCGACGGTCATGGGGACCTTACTGCTGCCCGCGGTCAGCATGGTGCTCAGCCTCGAAGCCGTCGACCGCACCTTCGTCCTGGCCTTCTTCGCCGCCGCTTTTCTCAGCACCGGCCTGGCTCGCACGTGGATCCGCTTCGCGCTCGGCGAGGCGCGACGTCAGGGACGCAACCTGCGCAACCTGGTCATCGTCGGCGCCGGGCCACGAGGAGCCCGCGTCGGCAACGACATCCGTCAGCGCCCCGATCTCGGCTACCTCCTGCTCGGCTTCGTCGACGACCTGCCGGCGCCGCAGCGGCCCGGAGACCAGATCGAGAAGCTCCTGGGCGGCCTCGGTGAGATCGAAGAGCTGCTGACCACCTTGCAGGTCGACGAAGTCCTGATCGCGCTGCCGCTCAAGTCGCACTACGCCCAGATCGAGCAGATCATCGACATCTGCGAGGACCTCGGCATCACCATCCGCATGCCCGCTGACTTCTTCCATCTCGAGGTCGCCTCTTCGGAGGTCGACTACCTCGACGGCTCGCCGATCATGACGCTCAAGACGCCGACGCCGAGTCTGAGCGGGCTCATGGTGAAGCGCATTCTCGACGTCGCCTGCTCTCTTGCTGGGCTACTCGCCCTCACTCCGGTGTTCCTGGTCGCCGCTGTGGCGGTCAAGGCGACCTCGAGGGGTCCGATCTTCTTCTCGCAGGAGCGCGTCGGCTTCGGGCGCCGTTCGTTCAAGATGTACAAGTTCCGCACCATGGTGACGAACGCCGAAGCGCTGCTCGCCGAGCTCGAAGCAGAGAACGAGGTCGCTGGCGCCGCCTTCAAGATGAAGGAAGACCCGCGCATCACCAAGGTCGGGCGCGTGCTGCGGAAGTTCTCGATCGACGAGCTGCCGCAGCTGTGGAACGTGCTCGTCGGCCAGATGAGCATCGTCGGCCCGCGCCCGCTCCCGCTGCGCGACGTGCAGGCGTTCGATCGGCGCTGGCAGAACCGCCGCTTCTCCGTCAAGCCGGGTCTCACCTGTCTGTGGCAGGCGAACGGCCGCCACAACATCGGCTTCGACGAGTGGATGGAGCTCGACCTGCAGTACATCGACCAGTGGTCGCTCGGACTCGACTTCGAGATCATTCTCAAGACCGTGCCTGCCGTACTCCGCGGCACCGGTGCCAGCTGAGCTCGTGAAGACGTACCGCGGAGCCGATCCGGCACTCCGCCCAGGAGGCCCTCTTTGAGCCGACTCTCGCAAACCGCGGCGCGCCCGCCACAGCAGACCTCGCTGCCCTCGGATCTCGACGCCAGCGGTCGCTCCTTCGGTCCGGAAGAGCTCGCAGCGCTTCAGGCAGTGCTGGAAGGCGGAACGCTGGCGGGTGCTGCAGACGGTGTCGTGAGGCAGCTGGAGAGCGAGCTCGCGGCGACGTTCGGCTCGCGCTTCGCCTACGCCAGCAGCTCCGGGACGAGTGCACTCCACGCTGCGGTCGCCGCGGTCGACCCCGAACCTGGCGACGAGATCGTCTGCGCCCCGTTGACGCAGATCAGCTCTCTCAGCCCGATCCTCTATCAGGGCGCCATTCCGGTCTTTGCCGATGTCGATCCGGAGACGGGCAACGTCACCGCCGCGACGCTTCGAGCGAAGATCAGCGAACGAACTCGCGCGATCGTCGTAACGCATCTGTTCGGCAAGCCCTGCCCGATGGACGGCATCCTGCAGCTGGCCAGAGCGCACGATCTACCCGTGATCGAGGACTGCTCGCAGGCCTTCCTCGCAACGTCCGGACATCAGTTCGTCGGTACGCTCGGAGCGATCGGCTGCTTCTCTCTCGAGCAGGAGATGCACATGACCTGCGGCGAGGGCGGCTTCGTCATCACCGACAACGAGCGCTTCGCCCGCCGCATGTGCCTCTTCATCAACGAGAGGTGGGAGGCGGACGCGGGCGGCGCCGACCGCGATTTCCTGGCACTCGACTCGCGCCTCAGCGAGCTACAGGGCGCTGTGGCGCTGGCGCAGCTGCAGAAGCTCTCCGCCGGTGTCGTGCAGCGGATCCGACTGGCCGAGGAAATGCGAATCCAGCTGGAGGGCACTCCGGGACTCAGCCTGCCCAGGACGGCACCGGGAGAGCGACACACCTACTGGCGCCTCTGTTTGACGGTCGATCCCCAGGAGGTCCCGGGCGGGCCGCACGCCGTGGCAGCCCAGCTGCGCGAAGTCGGGATTCCCTCGGCTCCTGGCTACCTGCGGAAGCCGGCTTTCGAAACGCAGCTCTTCCAGGAGCAGCGCACCTTCGGTCGAAGCCGCTTCCCCTTCTCACTGGCCCGCCCCGAGGCGCTGGACTGGTCACGTGACGGCTATCCCGGGACCTATCAGGCGCACTCAGAGATGCTCGTCCTGCCGTGGAACGAGCGTCTGACGTGCGAGCATGTCAGGTCCATCGCCGAAGCGCTCAAGCGGTCGGTACGCCACTTGCGCGACCGCGCCCAACAGGAGCGCGGCGTCGCCCTCGCTTCGGGCAGCGCCTCGTAAGGCGAAGACGCGCGACTCGGCAAGGCATCCTGCCTCGCGCTGCGCCTTCACCCGCCCTGACCCGACCGAAGCCCCTGCCGCGCCGCTTCGCAGCAGCAGGCGGGACCCCGCCGGAGTCTTCCGACGGCTACGCTCGATGCGATCTCAGGCCCGACCACCGACACTCCTCGTCGCCTGAAGGAGGCTCGTTCCAGGCTGAAACCGGCTCGAATCCGGAGGCGAGTCCGACAGAAACCGTCACGGAATGTCGGACCCCTTCCGACGCACGAGCAAAAAATGGTCACCTCTTCGAAGGCGAGCCGTGGAAGCCATGAAGCAGCGGGCTTCAGGCGACTCTCCTTGACGGCCGAGAGCGCGTATCATGGACTGTCGGACCGAGGTTTCGGAGGCTGCAAAAACACCTCAAGTCCATGACGCGAGAAGGGCCACGGTTCCGTAATGGATGGTACGGCTCTTGCTCCGAAAGTTTCCGTCCGCACCGTCCACCTGTTTGGCCTGGCGCCGCCGCGAGAAACCCCAAGACATGCACTCCAGTCCTTCGCTGCCACTGACCCCGATGCAGGAGGGGATGCTCTTTCACCACCTCTCGCAACCGAGGTCGGGCGTCGACCACGAGCAGATCCACTTCGTTCTCCGCGAGCGGGTCGACGTGGACCGGTTCCGAGATGCCTGGGTTGCCCTCGCCCAGCGCCACGCTGCGCTGCGCCGCTCCATCGACTGGCAGAGTTCGGCCGACCCTCGCCAGATTCTGAGCGAGACCGAACTCGACTTCCGCTTCGAAGAAGTCTCCGACCAGACAACCGAGGAGCTCTTGGCGGTCGACCGTACCGAGCCCTTCTCGCTCGACCAGGCTCCGCTCTGGAGAGTGCGTCTCGTAAAGCGAAGCGAGGAGCACTTCGAGGGCGTCTGGTCTTTTCACCACATCCTCTTCGACGGACGCTGCTTCCCACGCCTTCTGCGAGACCTCTTCGCCCTCTACTCCGGCGAGGAGCTCTCGATCACGGAGGATGCGTTCGAGGAGCACGCGCGCAACCTCGCCCAACGGTCCGCGGACCCGGCAGAGACCGACTTCTGGCGGGAGCGCCTGGCGGACTTCGAAGCACCGACGCCGCTTCCCCTGCGCAGCCGGACGGGGCGCTCCCTGGACGAGCGCCCGACGGCACCCGCCCAGGTCCAGATCCGTTTCGATCGCGTTTCGGATCTCGAGGCCCTGGCGGCTTCCCACGACGTCCGAATCAACACCCTGGTCCAAGCGGCCTGGGCTCTGGCTCTCGCCGCCCGAGCCAACCGCGACGACGTGGTCTTCGGAGCGACGCGAGCCTGTCGCCACGGGGCGGACTTCGGCACCATGGACTCGGTCGGCGTCTTCATCAACACGCTCCCCGTGCGCGTTCGCCTCGACGGTCGCTCGCTCGGGAAGGTCCTCTCGACGCTACGCAGCGACGACCTCGCCACCCGCCCCTACGAGCAGTTTTCGCTCGCCGAACTGCAGAATCTCTCTGCGCTGGGCCAGGGCGAAGCGCTGTTCGAAACGAACATCGTCTTCGACACCTACAGCCTGGGGCCACTTCTGCAGCAGCAGGGCGGCGACTGGAAAGCACGCGACTTCAGCCTGCACGAGAAGGCTCCCTTCCCCCTGACCCTCTACGGCAACCTCGAAAGCGAGCTGCTTCTTCGCCTCGCCTTCGACGCGAATCGCTTCGAAGAGACCGAGGCGCGATGGCTTCTCGACTCCGTCGCGGCCGTTCTCTCGGCAGCGCTGGAGCCGGGGGCGCTCGACCGCCCCGCCGAGGAGCTCAGCCAGCTCTCCGCAGAAGGCCGCCGCGTCGTCCTCGAAGAGTGGAACGACACCTCGCGCGCCGTACCAGAGCAGACCGTGCCGGAGCAGTTCCGCGCTCAGGTCGCGCGGGTACCGGACGTCATCGCACTGGAAGACGGTACGGAGACTCTCACCTACGCGGAGCTCGATCGTCGTTCGGACGACGTGGCGCGCAGCCTCTCGGGCCACGGCGTGCGGCGTGGCGACTTCGTCGCCCTCTGCGGCCGACGTGAGCCCCAGCTGATCGTCGCCGCTCTCGGCATCCTCAAGGCCGGTGCCGCCTATCTGCCTCTCGACCCTGAGTACCCGCAGGACCGACTGCTCTTCATGCTGGAGGATTCGCGGGCCGAGTTCGTGCTGGGCGACGACAAAGCGGAGACTCTGGCTCGACGCGCCGGAAGCTCCTACGTCTCCTGGCACAGCGCTTCGGACGACTCGACCTCAGCACCACCTGAGCTCGCCTCAGACGATCTCGCCTACATGATCTACACGTCGGGATCGACCGGTCGCCCCAAAGGCGTCCTGGTCGAGCACCGCAACCTGATGAACTTCTTCGAGGGGATGGACGAGGTCGTCCCGATTGCCGACGGCGCGCGGTGGCTCGCCGTCACCAGCCTCTCGTTCGACATCTCCGTTCTCGAGCTCTTCTGGACTCTCTGCCGCGGCCGCACCGTCGTGCTCGCCACGGAGCTCGGCGGACTGACCACAGCGGAGGCGCAGAGCGGTCCGAAGATGAGCCTCTTCTACTTCGCTGCCGCCGGTGCCGACTCAGGCCCCGAGAGCGACCCCTATCGTCTCCTCCTCGAAGGCGCGGAGTTCGCCGATCGGGAGGGATTCGAGGCGGTCTGGGTGCCGGAGCGTCACTTCCACGAGTTCGGCGGATCTTTCCCCAACCCCGCCGTCGCCGCAGCGGCGGTGGCCGCCAGAACCCAGCGCGTCCAGCTACGGGCCGGCTCCGTGGTCTCGCCGCTGCACCACCCGGCGCGGATCGCCGAGGAGTGGGCGATGGTCGACAGGCTCTCGAGAGGCCGCGTGGGGCTCTCGTTCGCCTCCGGTTGGCATCCCAACGACTTCGCGCTGCGCCCTGAGACCTTCGAAGACCGCAAGCAGCAGGTCAGCGACGACATCGCTACCGTGCGCCGGCTCTGGTCCGGCGAGTCGGTGAGCTTCGCGGGCCCGCAGGGGCCCGTCGAGCTCGCCACACTGCCGCGCCCCGTGCAGAAGGAGCTGCCGCTCTGGCTGACGACGGCGGGCAACCCAGAGACCTTCCGCGAGGCGGGCCGATTGGGCACCAACGTGCTCACACACCTGCTCGGCCAGACAATCGAGGAGCTGACGAGTCACCTCGCCGAGTACCGGAAGGCGCGCGGAGAGGCCGGCCACGCGGGCCCGGGCCACGTGACGTTGATGCTGCACACCTTTCTCGGCGACTCGGTGGACGGCGTGCGCGAGATCGTGCGCGAGCCGATGAAGAACTACCTGCGTAGTTCTCTCGGCCTGATCCGCGGCTTTGCTTCGCAGTGGAGCGCCTTCAAGCGCGGCGCCGACGCGTCGCACTCGCTCGACGACCTCACTCCCGAGGAGTTCGACGAGCTCCTCGACTACTCCTTCGAGCGCTACTTCGAGACGAGCGCACTCTTCGGCACACCGGCCAGTGTACGCCCGCTGCTGGAGGACGTGACGCGCGCCGGCGTCGACGAGGTCGCGTGCCTCATCGACTTCGGGATCGAAGAAGACCTCGTCATCGAACATCTCGACGGACTGAGAGCGCTCAAGGCGGCACCTGCCAGCCGCTCCGAGCTGCCTTTCGCCAGCGTTGTCGCGCAGAGAGCCATCACGCACCTGCAGTGCACGCCGTCGCTGATGCGGCTCCTCCTCGAGGAGACCGGTGCGCCCGAAGCACTCGGCGGTTTGGAAGCACTCCTGCTCGGCGGCGAAGCGCTGCCGGTTGCGCTCGCCGACGAGCTGCAGCGCCACACGCCGCGCATCCTCGACATGTACGGACCGACGGAGACGACGATCTGGTCGACGACGCACGAGCTGGAGGACGCGGGGGAGCGACGCGGACAGCCGATTCCGATCGGTCGTCCGATCGCCAACACGCAGGCTTACGTCCTCGACGACGCGCTGCGCCCGGTCGCACCGGGGGTCGTCGGCGAGCTCTACCTCGGCGGTGCAGGCGTGGTGCGCGGCTACTGGCAGCGCCCCGAGCTCGACGCCGAACGATTCGTGACGAGTGAGCACGTTGACTCGAACGATCGCCTCTACAAGACCGGTGATTTGGCACATTGGGACGGCAGCGGTCGCCTTCACTACGACGGCCGCTCCGACTTCCAGGTCAAGCTGCGTGGCCATCGCATCGAGCTGGGTGAGATCGAATCGCGGCTCGAGGCGCGGAGCGACGTTCGCAGCGCAGTCGTCAGCGTCTTCGAAGGCGACGACAGCGACTCCAGGCTCGTCGCCTACTTCGTCGCGGACGGCCCGGCGCCGGACGCCGAGGAGCTCCGTGGAGAGCTCAAGAGCACGCTGCCCGACTTCATGGTCCCCGCACACTTCATGCGGCTCGACGCTCTTCCGCTGACCCCGAACGGCAAGACCGATCGCAAGGCGCTCCCTTCGCCGGTCCTCGCGGCGCGTCCGGCCGCGAACGGTCGCCCGACGGTCAGCAAGGGCGCGCAGTCCGAGACGGAGAAGAAGATCGCCGACATCTGGCAGCGGGTCCTCGGACGGGACGATCTGAGCGTCGAAGACAACTTCTTCGACCTCGGTGGGCATTCGCTGCTCGCCGTGCGCGTGCACAGGGAGCTGAAGGCGCAGTTCGGCAACGGCCTGCTGATCACCGATCTCTTTCGCTTTCCGACGATCCGCTCGCTGTCGGAGCACCTGGCGAAGAACGAGGCACCGCCGCCGGCTGACGGCGCCGAGCCAGCTCCACAACTCAGCGCCTCGCAGCGCCGGGCGGCGCTGCGGCGACAGAGGAGAGGCAAGCGGTGAGTGACGACGCCTTCAAGCCCGGCGACTCCGACGTCGCGATCATTGGCACGGCGGCGCGCCTGCCGGAGGCGCACTCCGTCGACGAGTACTGGCAGAATCTGCGCGCCGGCAGAGAGTCGATCGTCCGCTACAGCGACGATGAGCTTCAGGAAGCGGGAGTTCCCGAAGAGGTCCTTCAGCACCCGCAGTACGTCAAGGCGGGAGCACCTCTCGACCGGATGGAGTGGTTCGACGCGAACTTCTTCGGCTTCAGCCCAAAAGACGCCGCGGTCATGGATCCTCAGCATCGGCAGATGCTCGAGTGCTCGTGGCAAGCGCTCGAAAGCGCTGCGATCGTGCCCTCTCAGTTCGACGGAGCGATCGGTGTCTTCGTCGGTTCCGGTCATCACGCCTACTTCGCCTACAACCTCCTCAGCCAGCGCGAGCTGATGAACGATGTCGGGCTCTTCCTCATCCGTCATACGGGCAACGACAAGGACTTCCTGGCGACCCGGGTCTCCTACTGCCTCGACCTCAAAGGACCGAGTCTCAATGTCCAGACCGCCTGCTCGACGTCGCTCGTCGCGGTGCATCTGGCCTGCCAGAGCCTTCTTTCCGGAGAGTGCGACGTCGCGATTGCGGGCGGTGTGACCCTCGAGATTCCGCACCGGCAGGGTTATCTCTACAAGCCGAACGAGATCCTCTCCCCCGACGGGCACTGTCGCGCGTTCGACGCCAATTCCGACGGCACGGTCTTCGGCAGCGGCGTCGGCGCCGTGGTCCTGCGTCCTCTGGAGGATGCGATCGAAGCCGGTGACCCGATCCAAGCGGTCCTGCGCGCGACGGCGGTCAACAACGACGGGGCGGGCAAGGTCGGCTACCTCGCGCCCAGCGTCGACGGCCACGCTGCGGTCGTCGAAGAGGCGCTGGCACTCGCACAGTGCGACGCGGACACCATCGACTACGTCGAAGCTCACGGCACCGGCACCAAGGTCGGCGACCCGATCGAGGTCTCGGCACTCACCCAGGCCTTCCGTCAATCCTCCGAGGCCCGTCAGACGACGGCGCTCGGCTCGGTCAAGACGAACATCGGACATCTCGACACGGCAGCCGGCGTAGCCGGCCTGATCAAGGTCGTCGAGTCTCTGCGCCATCGCGAGATTCCGCCCTCACTCGGCTTCGAGTCTCCGAATCCGCTGATCGACTTCGACGACTCGCCGTTCTTCGTCAACGCGGAACTGCGCCCGTGGGAGCGTTCGGGCCACCCCCGGCGGGCCGGCATCAGCGCGCTCGGCGTCGGCGGCACGAACGCTCACGCCATCGTCGAGGAGTGGACTCCCGCGGAGCCCGTAGCCGAGGCCCGCGAGTGGCAGGTCCTCCTGGCGTCGGGAAGGACGCGCAGCTCGGCGGAGGCGAATCTCCGCGCCTTCGCGAGCCACGGCGCCGAACTGTCGCCCGCCGCTCTGGCCGATACCGCCTACACCACCCAAGTCGCGCGCGAGTCTCTCCCGTACCGGACGGCGCTGGTCGTCGAGAACGGCGACGATTCGTCTCTGTCGAGCACGGAGGGCGCACTGCCGACGCGCAAGGCACCGGAGGACGGGCGCGGAGTCGCCTTCCTCTTCCCCGGGGGAGGCGCTCAGTACGCCGGCATGGGCCGTGGTCTGTACGAGTCCGAGCCGACCTACCGAGAAGCTCTGGACGAGTGCTTTGCGCTGCTGCGCGATCAGCACGGCATCGACCTGGCGCCGCTGATTCTCGCCGACACCGACGACGAGGAGGCCGACCGCCAACTGCAGGCGCCCGACTTCGCGGTGATCTCGATCTTCTGCGTCGAGTACGCGCTCGCGCGCCACCTCGCCTCCTGCGGTGTCGAGCCGGCGGCGATGATCGGCCACAGTCTCGGCGAGTACGCCGCGGCCTGCCTCGCCGGAGTCTTCTCCCTGAAAGACGCCCTGCGCATCGTCGTCCTTCGCGGCCGGCTGTTCACCGAGCTGCCTTCGGGCGGCATGCTGAGCGTGCAGATGTCCGAGAAGCACCTGCAGCAGGCGATCGCCGAAGCCGGACTGAGCCAGGAGCTCGACATCGCCGCGGTCAACGCACCCGAGCTCACGGCGGCCTCCGGTACGGTCGAAGCGCTCGAACGGCTCGAGGAGCACCTTCGCCGCAACAACGTCGAGAGCCGCCGGATCAAGATCGACGTCGCCGCTCACTCTCAGAGCCTCGACTCAGTGCTGGACGAGTTCCGCGAAGGGTTGGCCTCCCCTCGCTACCACGAGCCGAAGATCCCCTTCGCGTCGAACCTCACCGGCGCATGGATCACGGCGGACGAAGCGATGGATCCGGAGTACTGGCTGCGTCACTTGAGACGCACCGTACGCTTCGGCGAGGGCATTGCCCTGATTCTCGACGAAGACCTGACCCTCCTCGAGGTCGGCCCCGGCAACACGCTGGGCACGCTCGCGCGCCTGGCACCGGAGGCTCGAGCCGGCGTGCCGGCAATCGCCTCTCTGAGGCACCCCCAGGACAAGAACCACGATCGCGCCCACTTTCTGGGGGCCCTGGCCCAGCTCTGGTCGCAGGGCAGCTCGGTCGATTGGCAGGCTTGCCACGAGCACGCGAGGCGCCGGGTCGCGCTTCCGGGCTATCACTTCGATCAGCAGCGCTACTGGATCGACCGCATCGAGCAGGTCGCGCCGCAGGAGAGCCCGCTGCGCCGCAGGCCCTTCGGCGAAGACTGGATCACGACGACCGTCTGGGACGACGCACCGCCTCTCGAGGCCCAGGAGCCCGAGAACCGCCAGACTTGGCTCGTCTTCGTCGATCTCCTCGGGCTGGGCGACCGGGTTGCCGATCTGCTCGAGGATGCCGGCCACGAGGTCGTCCGCGTGCAGGAAGGTGACGCCTTTCACCGGGAAAGCGCGAAGCGCTATCGCCTCCCGCCCGAGCTCGGGCAGACCACCTACGACGAGCTCATCGCCCGACTCGAAGGCGATTCCTTTCTTCCGACCCACGTCCTCCACGCCTGGTCTCTGACTCAGGGGGAGACGCATCGCCGCGCCTCCAACCTCTTCCATCAACACCAGGAGCGTGGCTTCGACAGCCTGATCCGCCTGATGAAGGCTCTCGGCGCGGAGCTCGGCACGCGCGTCGAGGAGATCCGCGTCGTTGCGAACGACCTGCTCCCGATGGGAGAGAAGAAGCCCGAGGCGCCCGGCAAGGCCACCCTCCTGGGGCCCCTGCAGGTCGCTGCGCAGGAGAATCCGGGGCTGCGGACGCAGTGCCTGCACGTCGCGACCAAGACCGACGACGTCTCCCTTCTGGCTCGTCGAATCGCCAACGAGCTCGCGGCACCGAGCGAAGAGCGCGTCCTCGGACTCGTCGGCGAGCGCCGACTCGCCCGGCGCCTGGAGCCGGTCGACCTCAAGGCTCTGGAACGCACGCGGCAGCTCGCTCAAGGCGCGACGGTGCTCGTCACCGGCGGACTCGGCGACCTGGCCCTCGAGCTCGCGGGCAGCTTCGCCGAGGTCGGTGCCAACCTTGTTCTCCTCTCCCGCAGCGCCTTCCCGGAGCGATCAGAGTGGGAGGCCTGGCAGCAGACGCACGCCGAAGACGACCCGACGGCGCGCCGCATCGCCCGCATCGAGAGCCTCGAAGACGACGGCTGCACCGTCGAGGTTCTGCGCGCCGACGTCACCGACATCGAGGCCGTCGAGTCGGCCGTGCGCACCACGCGCGACCGGTTCGGCGCGATCCACGGTGTGGTCCACGCCGCTGGAGTCACCGACGATCAGCTCATCCTCCAGAAAACCTCGGAGAGCATCGATCGAGTTCTCGGGCCCAAACTCCTGGGCACCATGATTCTCGCCGAGGTGCTCTCCTCGGAGACCGAGCTCGAGTTCTTCGTCGCCTTCGGCTCGACGAGCGCCTGGCTCGCTCCGGCAGGCCAGGCCGACTACACCGCTGCCGCCCACTTCCTCGGCTCCTGGGCCGCGTCGCACGAGAACCGGCCCAGGGTCACGACTCTCCACTGGGGTGCATGGGCGGACGCCGGGCTGGCGCGCCGCACCGTCGAGAAGCTGAGGGGCGGCGTCGCCGGACCGCTCGAGTCGCGACGCCTCGAGCATCCGATCTTCCACACCCTGCGAGTCCTGCCGAGCAGCGATCCGAGTCGAAGCGCCCCGGCCAGAGGCGGCGCGAGCCCCTCGGTCGAGATCCACGGTTCTCTCTCGAGCGAGAACTGGATGCTGGACGAGCACCGTCTGCTCGACGGCCGCGCGATCCTGCCGGGCACCGGTCACGTCGAGCTCCTGCTGTCGGCGCTCGCTCTGCACGACGGCCCCTCCTACGAGTTGCTCGACCTGGTCTTTCTGACACCCTTCTGGGTCCGCAACGACGAAGAACGCAACGTTCAGGTGTGCATCGAGGCGAACGGAGACCGACTCGACCTCGAGGTGCGATCGCGATCGGCCTCGGGCGGGGACTGGGCGCTGCACTCTCAGGCCTCGGCGCGCATCAGTGCAGAGAGCGCGCCCTCGCCCGTCGATCCCGAGCGGCTGCGCGCAGGGCTGGCCGATGCGGCCTCGCTGTCGCTCGGAGCCGCCGGCGACCAGGCCAGCGGCTTCGCCTTCGGTCCCCGCTGGCAGGTCCTGCGGCGAGCGCGCTTCGGCTCCGACGCGATCGCCGAGGTGGCGCTCGCCCCGGAATTCCAGGACGACTGCGAGCACTACGTCGCCCATCCAGCGCTGCTCGATATCGCCACCGGCTTCGCTCTGAGGCTCGCGAAAGACTTCGACTCGGAGAAGGAAGCCCTGGTTCCTCTCACATACGAGCGCCTCCGACTCTTCGAGAGACTCCCGACCTCCTTCCTCAGCCGCGTTCGCCTGGCGACGAACCAGGAGGACGGGACCGTGCGTTTCGACATCTGGCTCGTCGCCAACGACGGCTCGGTGCTCGGCGAGATCCAGGGGCTGGCCTTCCGAAGGATCGCCAAGGGCGCTCTCTTTCAGGACGCTCCGCTGGCCACTTCTCAGACCGACGTGACGATGCTCACTCCGGCGGAGGAGCTCTTTCTCCGAACGGTCGAGCAGGGCATCACCGCCGAGGAAGGCCGCGACGTGCTCGAACAGGTCCTGACGACCGACGCTCCGGCGGAGGTCTTCGTCAGTCCATTCGACCTGGAGACCCTGCGGCAGCAGGCGGCCGAGGCGGAACGCCAGGACGACTCCGCCAAGTTCGAGCGACCCGATCTGGACAGCGACTACAAAGAGCCGGAGACCCCGACCGAGCGGGCACTCGCCGATCTCTTCGAGGATCTCCTCGGTCTGGAGCAGGTCGGCGTCGACGACGACTTCTTCGCTCTCGGCGGGCACTCGCTGGTCGCCGTCCGACTTTTCGCTCGCATCAAGCGACAGTTCGGAGAAGAGTACCCTCTGTCGCTCCTCTTCGAGGCACCGACCGTGCGGCTCCTCGCGCAGAAGGTTCGCACCGAAGCGATCGAGGAGGAGGAGTCGACGGACTCGAACGAAGGCTTCAGCTACATCGTGCCCCTGCACCGGGTCGAGGGCACGACCAAGCGTCCCTTCTTCATCGTCTCGGGAATGCTCGGCAACGTCCTCAACCTGCGCTATCTGGCGCGCCGTCTCGGTGACGACCAGCAGGTCTTCGCTCTGCAGGCACGCGGGCTCTACGGAGAAGCCAAGCCTCACGACCGCTTCGAAGACATGGCGACCGAGTACCTGGAAGAGGTGCGAAGGATCCAGCCCGAGGGACCCTACTTCCTCGGAGGCTTCTCCGGCGGCGGCCTGATCGCCCTCGAAATGGCGCGTCTGCTTCAGGCCGACGGCGAGGCGACGCCGCTCTTGGCCATGCTCGACACTCCGGCCAAGATCGACGGTCCGAACTGGCGCGATCGCATCGAGCTTCAGCTCATCAAGTGGCGCCAAGGGGGGCTTCTCTACCCGCTCGACTTCCTCAAACAACGGCTCTCCTGGGAACAGGCGAAGCGTCGCGAGAGGAAGTCTCATCCCGACGTCGAGCGCTCGCCGGCCATCTTCCGCTCCGCGCAGATCGAACAGGCCTTCCTGACCGCGCTCGATCGCTACGAGCCAAGCTACTACGCCGGCACTCTTCATCTCTTCCGCCCCGAGCTCGACCGCGCCTACAAGCTCAGCGGTCGACGCACGATGAACACCGCGCGCTGCTTCGTTCGTGAAGACAATCATTGGGGCGAGCTCGCCGATCACGTCGACGTCACGGTGGTCGCGGGCGAGCACAACAGCATGGTGCTGGAGCCCCACGTCCGCATCCTGGCCAACCGGCTTCGGGAAGCCCTGGAGGCGCGGCCCGAGCTGTATCTGGAGGCGGGTCCCGACGTCCAGAAGAAACCGGTTTGAGAGCTCTCTCCGGAGTTGCCTGGGGCCTTGCTCCACTGCCGGGACCGGGCTGGGCGCTGCAGCCCGCGGAAGAGGCTTCACTGACCGGGGCAGGATCCAAACGGCGGGCGGAGTTCAGCGCAGGGCGCCACCTTGCCCGGCGAATCGGCCAGCGTCTCGGCCATCCAATCGCTGCGCTACCGCGCCGAGACGACGGCGCACCCGCATGGCCTTCAGGCCTCCTGGGCAGCATCAGCCACTGTGACGACCTGTGCGTCGTCGCCCTAGCGCCCGCGACCCGTCTGCGGGGGCTCGGTGTCGACATCGAGCCGAATCGGCCGATCGAGAGGGAGCTCTGGCCCGAGCTCTTCACCCCGGAGGAACGGCTCTGGCTCGACCGGGATCGAACCCCTGGCGTAGACTCCAGCCGGTTCGCCTTCAGCGCGAAAGAGTCCTACTACAAGGCGTTTGCCCCTCCAGACGTCCACTCTTTCCTCGACCTGCAGGTCGAGACGGACGGGCTCGGCTTTCGAGTCGTCGATCCGGTTGCTCCCATCTCTCACCGCCTCTCCGTACGACCTCTCGGTCGGTGGCTGCTGACCACCTGCAGCGCCTGAAGTCGTCCCTGTTTCCCTGTCATGAGCCCCCCCGAAGACTCCACCGACGGTTCCAACAGCTCGCTCGGCAGCCTCTTTTCGTCGGGAGTCATCTACGCCATCGCCGCGATCGCGCAGAAGGGACTTCAGTTCTTCCTTCTGCCCGTCTACGGCTACTACCTGACAGAGGCGCAGTGGGGCGTCTGGGCGAGCATGACGCTCTTCTCCAACTTCCTCTTCGGAACTCTCGCGATCGGACTGCCGTCCGCCATCATGAAGTGCTACCACCGCGACTGCGAGTCCGACGAGGAGCGCAGCGCTCTCCTGGGAACCGCCCTGACGATCGCGGTGCCCTTCCTGATCGTCGGCATCCTGCTCGCCTGGCTCCTCGCGCCTCGGATCAGCGCCTTTCTCCTGCAAGGCGATCCGCAGTACGCCGCCTTCGTTCGACTCGCGGCGAGCACCGGATTCTTCTCGGGCATCCTCGCTCTCCTCTTCGCTCGTCTGCGCGCCGAGGAGAAGGCCGTCTTGTACTGCATCGGCACTCTGTCCCAGTTCGCTCTCGCCCTGACGCTCAACCTCGTCTTCGTCGTCGGAGCCGGTCTCGGCGTGCGCGGCATCCTGCTCGGCAACCTGCTTTCCAACGCCGCGGTCGTGCCGCTCGGTCTCTGGCTGGTGCGTCAGTCGAGCCGTTTCACGATCCGTCGGAGGCTCGCCGTACCGCTCCTCGCCTTCGGCGTCCAGCTCGTGCCCACGTTCTTCGCGCAGTTCGCGATCGACCAGTCGAACGTCTGGTTCGTCACCAACTTCGAGACGCTGGCTCGCGGCGGCATCTACGACGTCGGCTACAAGATCGGTCGCATCATGGAGCTGTGCATCGTCTGGCCCTTTCAGCTCGCCTGGCCCGCCTTCGCCTACGGCATTTCGAAGCAGGCCGGACATCGCCTGACCTACGCCAATACGCTCTCCTACCTCTTGGCCGCGATGAGCTTCGTCGGTCTCGGTCTGACTCTGGTCAGCCGCCTGGGCCTCGAGGTCCTCCTGCCGAAGGGTGACTTCGCCACCGCCAACGCGATCGTGCCACTGATCGTGCTCGCCTACGGACTCAACGGGATCCCGTACTGCGTCGGCCCAGCGATCCACATCCACGGGAAGACGCGCTATCTCTCGTACCTGACGGCCTTGGCGGCCGCGAGCCATCTGCTCCTGTGCACGATCCTCGTGCCGCGGTTCGGCATCGTCGGCGCTGCCTCCGTCACCGTCACGTCGTACCTGTTCATCGCCGTCGGCACGGTCATCTGTGCAGAGCGCCTTCACGGGGTCAGCTACCAGTACCTGCGCATCGCGAAGGCCCTGATTCCCGTCTTCGCCCTGTTCGGCCTGGCGACCCGGCTCCCGGGCGAACTGACGTTGCTCAACGCCCTGGCTCATGCCGGAGTGATCCTCGCCTATCCGGTCGCGCTTCTCACTCTGCGTTTCTTCGATGCGCAGGAGCTCGAGACGCTGCGCGGAGTCGCCCGGACGGGCCCCCGCAAGGTGCTGCTCAAGCTCAGGCCCGCGCGCTGAGCAGCTCGGCGTACAGCGTTTCGTAACGGCGGGTCGCCACCGTCAAGCTGAAGTCCCGCTCGACCCGAGCCCGTGCCGCAGTTCCGAATCCGGCTCGGCGCACGGAGTCGCCCAGACACTGCCGAAGAGCGGCGGCCAGGGCATCGACGTCGCCCGGTTCGACGATGAGGCCCTCGACGCCGTCTTCGAGAGCGTGAGGCACACCGCCGACCGCGCTGGCGACGACGCAGGCCCCACTGGCCATCGCCTCGAGGAGAGAGATCGGCAGAGCCTCGCGAAGCGAGGGCAGAACGTAGACGTCGAAGCTACGCATCAGCTCGGGGATGTCGGAGCGCACGCCGAGAAAGCTGACTCTGTCGACGAGCTCCAGAGTGGCGACGCGCTCTTCGAGAGCCCCGCGTTCCGGTCCGTCACCGACCAGCGCGAGGTGAGCCGCCTGCGCACTTCCAGAAGCCTCTTCGTATCTCCCGAGAGCGTCGAGAAGGTGCTCGATGCCCTTCTCCTCCGACAGTCGACCGACGGCTCCGAGCAGCAGGACGTCGTCTTCGAGTCCCAACTCACTGCGCAGCGGCCTGTCGTCGCTTGGCCGGAAGCGCTCGTCGTCGACGCCGTTGTCGATCACGCGAATGCGCTTGGGGTTCGCCTTCTCGTCTCGGACCAGGTACTCCTCGACGATCGGTGACACCGCGACCGTGACGTCCGCCAGCGGACGCGCCCAGCGCGCCATCATTTCAGCCGACTTGCCGGTCATCGCGTAGAGGCTGTGCTGCGCATTGACGACGACCGGCCGACGTGTCGCCAGCCTCCCGGCGACGTTGGCAACGACGTTCGCTCGATAGAGCTGGGACTGCACGAGATCGACGCGCTCGCGGGCGAAGAAGCGGCGGAGACGTCCGATCGAGCGCAGCAGCTCGGGGATCGACGTCGACTCGGCCGAGTCGAACGTGTGCACGGGAACACCGTCCGCCCGCACGCGCTCGGCCATGCGACCGGGAGGACAGAGTGAGAGCAGCAGGGGTTCGAAGCGCCGCCGATCGAGCCGACCGATGAGCTCCTGCAGAAAGACCTCTGCGCCACCGAAGTCACTGGTCGTCGTGGCGAAGAGAATGCGATGGGGCATCGAGTGATCCAGAGACGGGCGAAGGAGCCGCCCGCAGCCGCGTGATAATCTCACGTTTTATCGCGGTTCTCGCGGGCTCTCCTCTTCCTTCCGTTCTCCTCTTTCATGTCGCTCTACCCCCGCCTCTTCGGCACCGTCGTCTTCCCGAGTCTCGATCGGCTCAACAAGACCCACGTCTGGAAGACCTACCGACACCTCGACGAGAGCCAGTGGTGGCCCCTCGAGCGGCACCTGAAGGCCCAGGCGAGCGAACTCGAGGAGCTTTCCCGATACACCCGCGAGAGCTCGGAGTTCTACAGGGAGCACTGGCGGAACGCCCCCGACACGCGACGCGCGAGCTCCCACCACGCAGAGCTCGACGGCCTCCCCGTGGTCACCAAAGAGGACCTGCGCGCTGCTGCGGCACAGTTCCCGCTGCGGGGCTGGGAAGGCCGGACGATCGTGACCAAAACGAGCGGCTCGACCGGGCATCCGATGACTTTCCACCGAACCCGCGAACAGGAGTCCTGGTTCTGGGCCTTGCGCATGCGCATGTGGTCTTGGGGTGGGTACGTCCCGGGAGAGCCTTATCTGACGCTGAACCTGAACGCTCGGAACGCCTGGAAGAAGCGGCTGCAGGACGTCCTCTTCCGCTGCTGGTATCACGGCTTCAATGCCAACGACAACGACGTCGAGGCGGTCATTCGCGACCTCACGAAGAACAAGATCCCGCACCTCGTCGGCTACTCGTCCTCCCTTTACCTCCTGGCCAGAGCTCTCGAAGAGCGCGGCCTCGGCAACCCGGGAGTGCGCTCGATCCTGGCGACCGGTGACACGCTTTTCCCGCCTTACCGCGCGAAGATCGAAGAGGTCTTTGGCGTCTCCGTCGTCGACTACTACGGCGCCGGCGGCGAGGGCATTCACCTCGCTTCGCAGTGCGAGCGGGCGGAGCGATACCACCTCCATCTCGAAGACGCCGTTTTCGAGATTCTCAAAGACGGGCGTCCGGCGCAGCCCGGTGAGATGGGCGAAATCGTCATCACACAACTGCACAACCGCGCCATGCCCCTGGTGCGCTACGCGACGCAGGACGTAGCGATCGCAGGCGACGACGCGATTTGCCCCTGCGGTCGCGAGCTGCCGCTGATCGACGGCATCCAGGGCCGCGTCCCCGACATCGTCACCGCTCCCGACGGCACGGCCCTCGTCGTTCACTACTTCACCATCCTCTTCGAGCACCTCGACGGGATCGGTCAATCCCAGGTCGTGCAGGAGAAACCGGACGCTCTGCTCGTGCGACTCGTCAGTACGGACCCGAAACTCATCGGCGCGAACGAACAATCGATCCAGCGCCAGATCTCCGAGGTGACGCACGGAACCCTCGACGTCAGCTTCGAGTACACCGACGAGATCCCGCTCGCTCCTTCCGGAAAGAGGCGTCTCGTCGTCTCCGAAGTGCATCCGCCCGAGCGCAGCCCAGGTTCCTCACTCGGCGCGCAGGCGGCCCGGGCCGTCGAAGCGGTGCCGGCCGAAGTCGTACACGGCGACTGACGCCCCTCCGGTTCGACGCTAGGCGGTCGCGCGCTCGCTCTCGCTGGCGCCGCCTCCCGAAGGGCTGTCGAGCTCGATGAAGCCCTTCCAGCCGGTTGGAGGGCGGAAGTCGAGGTGGTTCTGCCCCAGTCCCTCGAGATCGGACCACTCGGCCACGTTGCTCAACAGCTCGAGCTCTTCGACGCTGTGCCGGGTCAGCGGCAGATCGGACTGTGTCAGCGCCTCACAGAGCATCTTGATCTTGCGATAGTCGAAGCCCATGGCTGTGGCTCCGACAATGTCGACCAGCGTCGAGTCGTGGCCCGCGAGGAGTACGCCGCCGACCTTGGGGTCGGGCACCAGCGGCCCTTCCCCCTCCGAGGCCCAGAGGCCGTCGACGATGTTGAAGCTCTTGCGAGCCACCGGACTCTCGTGAATCACACCCTCGGCGTCGCCGTAGAGCAGGACCTTGTTCAGATCGAGGACCATGCGCCATACCGTGTCGTTGCCGTGCCAGCCACCATTCTGGTAGGGGTCGCTGTCGCGGACGACTCGTCGGATGTCGATTCCGGAGACGCGCCGCAGAATGCGGTTCGCCTGCATGATCCGCGGGTAGATGAAACGGCCCGCGGAGTTGCGCTGCAGCGTGTCCTTGACGCCTTCGATCAGTCGCAAGCTGGTTGCGGCACCGTCCTGGTAGAAGTCGCCGCCGTCCGCAGGCCGTCCCATCCGGTGGTGCGGCAGCCAGCGCTTCTCGTTGCACATGCCGACGAGGTTCTTGAGCGCCGCGGTGACGCCGGCCTTGCAGTGCGTCTTCAGCTTCGGCACGTTCAGGAAGACGTCCGACTTGATCAGGCTGCCCGAGACGCCGTAGCGATGCACGCCCTTCGCATGGGTCTCGCCCATCTTGTTCTCGTAGTAGGCCGCTGTGGAGCGAAACTTGGAGGCCAGGTGGGAGACCGGCTCGAGGACGCTCCGCTCGGCGAGGTCGTACTGAACGTAGCCCCGCGGATCGCCCGCCTGCGACTCTCCCGCCACCGGAGCGCTTTCGGCGCGCGCCGAGACGAAATCTCGAATGTCGATGAAGCGCACGTCGGTCTTCGTCCGCCCCTGAAGGTCCTCCATCACCTTGTCGAGGCCGAGAATGCGCGCTGTCGTCGCGAATTCGGTCTCCTTGATCGGTGAGTCTCCGAGGGTGAAGCTGCCGTCGTCACGCAGCGCGAGCAGGGCGTACTCGGCAACGGCTCGCAGGACCGGCCCGTCCGTATCGGTGAAGCGCACGACGCGTTCACCCTGCGGATGCTCACTGACGACGAGGTTCGGCTTGAGCATGACGTCCATACCGGGCTCGATGAGCCAGCCCAGCGGGTTCCACTCGGGAGTGCCGTAGTTCTCGGCGTCGAAGCCGAGCAGCCGGAAGAGCTCGCGAACGCCCTCGAAGGCGACGTTCGGGCGGTCGCTCGTGCGACACCTGCCGCTCAGCTCAGGATAGTCGGCTCCCGGATCGTAGGGAGCGCGGAGATCTTCATAGAGCTCCATCTGATCGACTCGGTAGATTCCGACGGCATTGGACTTCATGGCGAATCCTCGAGGGGTGCTGAGCGATGAAACGAAGGGAAAGAAAGATCAGACGGGGAGCAGGCGACGCATCTCAGCATCGAAGAGGCCACCCAGGCGAGCTTCGAGGACGTGCACGGGATCCGGACCGACGCCGATCCGCCGCAGCTGGTAGGGATCGCTCCCCGGCGCGTTCGATCCCGTCGTCGTCGTGCAGGCACCGATGAAGTCGAGACGACGAACGATCTCGAGCGTGTTCCCGTCGTAGTCCCGCTCCGACCCGTTGGGATACGCGAAGAGTCGATCGTCGCGCCCGAGCTCTTCCCGCACGCGCGACGCGGAACTCTCGATCTCACGCTCCTGTGCCGCTGCATCGAGCATCGAGAGGATCGGATGAGTCACCGTGTGCCCGCCGAACTCCATCCCCTGGGCGCCCATCTCGCGCACCTGATCCCAGGTGAGCGGCTGCATCGCCGCCGGCGCGGTCTCCACTGCTTCCCGCAGCATGTGCAGGAGCTCGTCGCGCTCCGCGATGTCGACGTACTTGAGGTGCTCGACGAGATGCTCGGTCTCGGTGAACAGAGGCCACTTTCCGAAGATCCTCGCCAGCGAAGAGGTGGCGAGCGGCGTCAAGACTTCGGGACTGCTACGCACCTGCTGCAACAGTCGACGTGCCGCGTCGAACCAGAGCTCGTCGCCGTCGAGAAATCCACTGGTCAGAAAGATCGCTCCGGAAAGCCCACGGTCCCGCAGCTCCGGCCACGCCGTGGTGTAGTTCTCGAGATAGCCGTCGTCGAAGGTCACGGCGACGAGATCGGACTCGAGTCGGTCGGAAGAGGTCAGGGCGCCGATCGCCTCGCTCAGCGGAACGACCTGATGCTTGGCGCGAAGCGAATCGAGATGGTTGCCGAAGCGCTTCGCAGAAATCGTCCCCTCCGGTTCGGCGCCGCCGGCAGAGACGTCGTGGTACTCGAGCACGAACACGCGACCGCCGCTCTTGCGGAGCCGACGACGACGGCGCCGCTCCAGCACGCCGCCCACCGACGCCGCGGCAGCGGCGACGTGGAGTCCCAGTCTGCGAATGCTCTTTTTCACGCGGCTTTCCCCCTGAGCCCCAGCGCCTTGTCACAGGCACCGAGAACCTTGCGCGCGTTATCCGTCCAGGTCAACTCCTCACGGACTCTGGCCGTGGCCGCCGCACCGAGTCGTTGACGCAGCTCAGGATCTGCGACGAGACGCGCAACGGCGTTCGTCAGAGCCTTTACGCTGTCGGGCTCGAAGAGGAGCCCGTGCACACCGTCGTCGATCAGCTCCTGCAGCGGACCATAGGCGGGGGCAACGACCGCGACTCCAGCGGCCATCCATTCGAGCACCTTGAGCGGTGACATGTAGAAGGCGGCCTGGGCAACGACGCCGATGTCGAAGCCCGCTACCAGACCGGGCACTTCAGCGTGCGCTCGTCGGCCCGTCAGCAGAACCCTTGGGCCCAGATCCTCGAGCTGGCAACGAACGGGCTCGAGCTGAGGGCCGTCACCGACGAACAGAAAGCGAGCGTGCTCGTGCTCGGCGCCAACGCTCTGAGCCATCGACGAGAGCATCTCCGTTCCGTGCCACTTCTGGAAGCTACCGACGAAGCCGACGACGACCCCGGGCTCGAGAGCAGCGACCTCCGGGGCCGGCTCGATCTCCGGATGGAAGACGTCGACGTCGGCGCCGTTCGGCACGACCGTGAACTTGTCTGCAGCAAGGCCGTGTCGAGACACGAGGTGGTCTCGAAGGGCGCCGGAGACGACGGTGACCTGATCGGCGCGACGCAGCTTCCAGGCCTCGATCCGATTGGCGGCCAGGGGCACGTGCCAGTACTGATCGAGGTAGAGCCGCGATTCGACCGCCGGAGCGTTGACTTCGACGACCAGCGGAACCCTGCGCCGCGAAGCGGCCTGCGCGAAGGAGTAGTTCAGCACTTCATCCCGCGCGAGAAGCACGTCGGGCGCCTTTTCGTCGAGCAGCGCACCAAGGCGGCGCGCATAGCGACGGTTCCAGAGGATCTCCTTCGGCTCATGAAGGTAGCGCCCCAAACGCTTCTTCACAGCGGCCCGCAAATCGGGGCCCTCGTCGGAGCTGCCTCGACCGTCGGCGTTGGCAAAATTGAGAGCCTCGACGTCGACCTTGTGGCCGAGGGCGCGGGCGGCCTCCGAAAACTGACGGACGTGGTTGAGCGCCGTGTCCTCGCCGTACAGAAAGTGGACGTAGAGGAGCTTCACGAAGGAGGCCCTTCGGTCTCGGCCAGTCGACGATAGACGGCCTCGTACTCGCTCACCATCTGAGCGGCCGTAAAGCACGATTCGTAGCGGGCGCGCGCCGCCCTGCCAAGGCGAGAGCGTAGCTCCTCGTCTCCGAGGAGTCGGTCGAGAGACCCTGCCAAGGCCTCGGCGTCGCCCGGCGGCGCAACGAGCGCCTCTTCGTCCAACCGGACGGCCTCGAGCATCCCGGGGAGCGCGGTCACCACCAGCGCACGGCGCCGCGCCATCGCCTCGATGAGTCCGATCGGTAGACCCTCCCAGAGCGAGGGGAAAGCGACGACGTCGGCAACGTAGGTCAGCGCGCCCGCGTCGTCGCGATAGCCGGCGAAGAAGACGCGGTCGCCGAGGCCGAGCTCTGCGCGCCTCTGCCGGAGCGACGCTTCGAGATCGCCTTCGCCGACGAAGACCAGCTGCGCATCCACCGCCATCTGAGAGAAGGCGTCGAGCAGAACGCGAAATCCCTTCTGCTCGGAGAGCCGGCCGATCGTCATGACGACCGGACGCTCCCGATCCACCTCGAGCTCTTCGAGCAGTGCAGCGCCGGCCCCGTCGTCGGCCGTCGGCGCCTCGATGCCGTTGACGATCGCGGAGAGCCGCCCGTTGACGGAGTGATGCGCTGCGAAGGACTCCTCGACGAACCGCGAGCAGCCCACTGCCAGATCGGCGCGACGCAGAAGATATCCGTAGCCGAACTTCTGAATTCTGCTGAAGCTCTCGTAGTCGTTGTGCAGGGTCATCAGGAACGGCAGCTGGTTCGCGCGCCGCGCAGCGAAATAACCGTGCAGCGTATCGCCGAAGAGATGCCCGTGGACGACGTCGACGCCGTCATCGAGGAACGCCGCCGCGGTGCGAAGCATCCAGCCGTGATCCCACTTGGGAATGTTGCGCGGAAGGACCCGGACCTGCGCACCTGCGTCCCGAACCTCGTCGGCGAGGACTCCGTCTTCGCAGGAGTAGACGATGTGCTCAATGTCCTCGGAGCCGCCGCGCACGATCGAAGCGATGACCTTCTGCGCGCCGCCGAGGCCGAGACCATGAATGCACTGGCCGACCGTCAGGCCCATTCCGCCCCTCTCGCTCTCGAACCGCCGCGGGCGAGAACCAGGTCGGGGGACGGTGCAGGCGCCAGCTCCTCGGACTCCGTCTCGCTGGCCTGAGGATCGCGAGCTTCCAGCCAGGTGAGCATCAAGACCGCGACCAGCATCCAGAAAGTCTTGGCAATGACCGGAGTCGCGAGCACGCGATCGACGAGGTTGTGGGTCAGGTAGCCGACGACGCTTGCCATGGCGCAAAGAGAAAAGACGTGCCGCTCTCCCCAACCCGACCGCATCGTCGTTCGGAACCCGGCGAGACCAGCGACCGCCGCAAAAAGTACCCAAGTCAGCATTGCCGGCACGCCTGAGATCAGTGAGAGAGACGCATAGCCGTTGTGCGGCGTGGCCGCCGTCGGACCGAAGTAGCTGTCGAAGTCCGTACCGACCCCGAGCCAGAGGTTGTTCTTGATCTTCTCCAGAAAGTAAGGCCAGCGCTCCTGGGTTCGCCACTGAAACGTGTGCTGGTCGCTCGGCGAGAAGATCGTCAGGGCCTCGGCGACGTTGGGGCGATCGAGGATGGACGGAAAGACCATGAGCACCATCAGAATCCCGAGCGAGATGGCGAGTCCCCACTTCACCGCCGTCGTTCGCCGCTCGCCTTTCAGGAACAGGAGCCCGAAGATGACCACGGCACCTGCCATGCAGCCGGTCATGCCGCCGCGGGATCGAGTGAAGAGCAGGGCCCGAACCAGAATCAGCAGAATGCCGATCAACAGCCAGCGCCGCTTGATGGACTGATCGGCAATCAGGTAGCCAAAGGCGAAGAGAATCGGCGCAATCAGTGCTGGGCTCAGCGAGTTCGGACCACCGAGAGGCGCGCCGGCACGAATCCCGTTCATGCCCTCGGGAATCGCATAGGCCGCCAGGGCGATGCCGAAAGCGATGATCGACGCCGTCAACACGCGCCGCCCTCGTGCCTGCCTCAGGAGAACCAGAGCGATCGGGAAGTAGATGAGATCCTTCCAGGCGTATCGGTAGAGCTGATAGCCCAGCTGTACGGGGCTCGCTCCAGCAACGTAGCGCTGGTTGAGGTCCGCCTGGAGATAGGCGACGGACGACCAGCAGACGAGGAAGAGCCACGGTAAGAGCATGGGGAAGCGTGCCTTCTGCAGTTCGCTTCGCATCTCCGACCTGAGCACGAGCGCCGTCGCGAGCCCGCCGGTGATGACGTCGGAGCCGTCGATGAAGATGCCGCCCAGGCTGAGATGCTGCCACTTGATGTAGACCAGCAGCGCCAGCGGAATGAGCATCACCGGCGGTCGTGCGACGACGATGTAGCCGACGACGAGCGTCAGGAGGGCTAGGAGCGTCGTCGTCACGCGGCGATCTCCTCGAACGACACACCCAGCCTTCGTCGCAAGGCTTCCGGCAGCGACTGCTCGCGGTTGCGAGGCGCGTACTGCTCGACAACCCGGCTCCGCGCCGTCAACCCGTCGTCCTCGAGCCCAGAATCGATCGCACGGGCCGCCGCTTGCACGTCCCCGTAGGGCACGACGTGACCGGTGCCGCCCGCGACCTCGGGCAGAGCACCCGCGGCGGAGACAACGGGCGTACAGCCGCACGACATCGCCTCTGCCAGGGCGACGCCGAAGCTCTCGCGCTTGGACAGCTGCGCGTAGACGGAGGCCCGCTGATAGACGGTTCGGAGTTCCGCGCTCGTCATCCTCTGACCGGGCACCTCGAGATTCGGTCCACCCATGCCCAGGAGGCGCTCGCGGAGCGGCTCTTCCTCGCACGGTCCAAGAATCATGAACCGGCAGTCCGGCAGCGCCTTCGACGCTTGCGCGAAGATGTCCAGACCCTTCACCTGCCACTGATACCGAGTGATCCGACCGACGGTGACGGCCAGACGCTCCTTGGGGGCCGCCGGGAGGTCGAAGAAGCTCGAGTCGATGCCCAGCTCGATCATCTGCAGCTTGGACTCGACATAGGGGGCGAGCTCGAGCACCTCGTCGTGAAGAACGCGAGACGTCGGAAAGACGGCGCCTGCGAGTCGGAAGCTCAGCTGCATCCGAAGCCGGTTTCGCCAGTTCGAGAGTGCGCCATAGCCGTGCTCGGGATACCAGACCGTCTCGTAGCCCCCGACGACGACGGCCGAAGGAACTCCCTTGCGGTGGGCCTCCCAGAGCATCTGCGGCGTGTCGTAGGGCTCGACGAACCAGATGTACAGCAGGGCGACCTCGCCGCTGCGCAGGGCAGCTCTCACGGCCGCCAGCAGGTCGCGTCGGCTCATCTCGGCGCGAGACAGAAAGACGACGTCGTAGTCGTGTCCCAGGATCTCGCGGTCCTTCTCGATGAACGGGATACCGCGGCCTGGAGCCACGAAGACGAGCTTCGGCCTCTGACGCGAACTGGGGGCAGACAAAGCAGACTCCGGCGGGGAGTGGAGAGCAGTAGGAAGGCTGGCAGTCACTCGGCAACGACCTTCCCGTCGCCCCGAATCGACACTCGCGATGGTACCACGGGCCCCTTGCTTTCAGGCGTTTGGCGCCGCTCGCATGGTCACGTCAGGCGAGGCGAGCGAGGACGCTCAGCCCGGTCTTCACCTGAAGTGCCGAGAAGACTCTCTCGCCGACGGCGTGGACGAAATCCGGCGCACTCCGTGCCGCCCCAAAGCGATAGGGACGCAGCCCTTCTTCGACGCGCAGGACCTTGAATCCACAGGACTCCATCATCTGGCTCAGGCTGTCCGCCGTGAAGTAGAAGAGATGGCTGTCGTCCATCGTCGCGCCACGGCGGAGACGCTCCTGGATCGCACGAAGATTGGGAACCTCGATGAGCAGCAAACCAGAGGAGTTCAGGTGCTCTCGCACGGACTCCAGAGTCTGCCGCGGATCCAGCAGATGCTCGAACACCTGTGAGGAGACGATCACGTCGAAGCGTTCGTCGGCGAACTCATCGTCCGTGATCAGGCCCTGAAAAACGGGGATCTCGTGCTCCTCGATGACGTGCTCGGCAAGGTACTTGGAAAGCTCGAGGCCCATGACCTCGAAGCCGGCCTTCCGCGCTTCCAGCAGGAACCCTCCCGATCCGCAGCCGAAGTCGAAGAGTCGTCGACCTGAACTCTTGGAAACGTAGCGGTTGATGACGCGCATCATGTACGCGTAGTGGACCTGACTCTTGGGCACGATTTCGAGCTGCTGCGGTCGCAGCTCCTCATGCTCGTAGCGGTCGAGGCGCGCGAGATCGGGGAGGCGCGGATTGCGAATCACGGTTCCGCAGCCGCGACAGCGCTCGTAGCAGATGAACTCCCCGGGGCTGAAGCAGGACTTCACGCGGCAGTAGTGCACCAGGTCCTCAGAGCCGCAGACGGGGCACGCGTGAAGGTAGTACCAGTGCGAGGCGCGAACCCCACTGCTGTTGAGAGGCGTCGCAAGCGAGACGTCGGGAGAAGAGGCGGCTTCGGCGCCGTCCGAAGGCGAGGTCGTCATGGCAATCGATACTCCAGAGGAGACAACAGAACAGGGAGACGCAGGCATGGACGCGACTCACGCATTTCAACCGTTGATCCTATCATCGCGCTCATGACTCGAAGGAGCGCGACCCACTGCACCACCGGTCCTTGCCCGGGCGTCAAGATGAAACTTCGATGAAGAGGACGCCGGGCTCGAAAAACGCTCTTTCAGGCCCGATCCTGCTGTGACACACTGCGCTCCCGAGATGACACGCGGGAAGCTGCAACTCGAAGACGGTCTCGAGCTTGCCGGCGAAATCTTCGGAGCCGTCAGACCTACGTCGGGCGAAGCTGTCTTCAGCACCGGCATGGTCGGTTATCCAGAGTCGATCACCGACCCCTCCTACTGTGGTCAGCTACTGACCTTCACCTACCCGCTGATCGGCAACTACGGGACGCGGCCTGAGGCCAAGGGCGCCCACGGGATCATCGACGGGTACGAGTCGGATGTGCCTCAGGTCGCCGGCGTCGTCGTCGCGACCGAGAGCAGCGACAACAGCCACTGGACCTCAAAGTCCTCCTTCTCCGCCTGGCTCGCGTCGCACGACGTACCGGGGATCAGCGGCATCGACACCCGTGCTCTGACCGCCCACCTGCGCGACAAGGGCTCGATGCTCGGGCGCATCGTTTGTGACGACTCTGAGCCGACGGATTGGTACGACCCCAACCTCGAGAACCTCGTCGCCAGGGTCAGTACCAGGGAACCGGTCGACTATGGAGACGACGGCCCGCGCGTCGTACTCGTCGATACCGGCGTCAAGCTGAACATCGTGCGCTCACTGCTCCGCGCCGGTGCGCGCGTTCGCCGAGTCCCCTGGGACCACGACTTCCACGCGGAGGAGTTCGACGCGATCTGCCTCGCCAACGGGCCCGGAAACCCGGCCCTGCTCGACCCGCTCGTCGACAACGTGCGGCGCGCCCTGGCCGACTCGATTCCGATCTTCGGCGTCTGCCTCGGCAATCAGATCCTCGCTCGCGCTGCAGGAGCCGAGACCTACAAGCTCCGCTTCGGACATCGCTCGCAGAATCAACCTTGCATTGAAGTCGGAACGGAGCGCTGCTACGTGACCTCCCAGAACCACGGCTACGCAGTCGACGGCGACTCCCTCCCGGACGGCTGGCGCGAGTGGTTCCGCAACGCAAACGATGGTTCGAACGAAGGCATCCGTCACGAGTGGAAGCCCTTCCGTAGCGTGCAGTTCCATCCCGAGGCAACCCCCGGCCCGGTCGACACTACCTACCTCTTCGAACGTTTCCTGGAGATGGTCGGTTGAACGCCCAATCCGCACCCGGCGCGATGGCGCCTCCCAAAAAGATCCTCATCCTCGGCAGCGCCGCGCTCAAGATCGGCGAGGCCGGAGAGTTCGACTACTCCGGCAGCCAGGCGATCAAGGCGGTCAAAGAAGAGGGCATCGAAACGGTGCTCGTCAATCCCAATATCGCCACGATCCAGACGTCCGCGACCCTCGCGGACCGCGTCTACCTCTTGCCGGTGACGCCGGAGTTCGTCGAGAAGATCATCGCCAAGGAGCGTCCCGACTGTCTGCTGCTCAGCTTCGGCGGGCAGACCGCTCTCAACTGCGGCCTGGAGCTGCACGACCGAGGCATCCTCGAGAAGTACGACGTGCGCGTGCTCGGCACGCCGGTCGAGACGATCCGGTCGACCGAGGACCGCAAAGTCTTCAACGAGAAGCTCGCTGAGATCGGTGTCGACACGGCCCGCTCCTCCGCGGCGCACAGCGTCGACGAAGCTCTCGAAGCCGCCGAGCAGATCGGCTACCCCGTCATGATGCGCATCGCCTACGCCCTCGGCGGCCTGGGGTCCGGCATCTGTGACGACGCAGAAACGCTGCGTACGCGCGCCGAGGCCGCTTTCTCGCACACCTCGCAGGTACTCATCGAAGAGAGTCTGATCGGCTGGAAAGAGGTCGAGTACGAGGTCGTTCGCGACGCATTCGACAACTGCATCACCGTCTGCAACATGGAGAACCTGGATCCGATGGGGATCCACACCGGCGAGTCGATCGTCGTCGCTCCGAGCCAGACGCTGACGGACAGCGAGTACCACATGCTGCGCGAAGTCGCGCTGCGAACGATCCGCCATCTCGGGGTCGTCGGTGAGTGCAACATCCAGTACGCCCTCGATCCGAAGTCGGAGCGCTACCGTGTCATCGAGGTCAACGCCCGGCTGTCACGAAGCTCGGCCCTCGCCTCCAAAGCTACCGGCTATCCACTCGCCTTCGTCGCGGCGAAGCTTGGCTTGGGTCAGTCCCTGGCCCAGATTCCGAACCGGGTCACGGGCGTCACCAGCGCCTGCTTCGAACCTGCGCTGGACTACCTCGTCGTCAAGTTCCCACGGTGGGACCTCAAGAAGTTCCGCCGCGTCTCGCAGAAGCTCGGCTCGGCCATGAAATCCGTCGGCGAGGTCATGGCCATCGGCAGGAACTTCGAAGAGACCTTCCAGAAGGCGATTCGCATGCTCGACATCGGCCTCGAGGGCGTCATCGCCGAGGACGAGTTCGAAGACCTCGAGAGCGAGCTCAGCGAGCCGACGGATCGTCGCGCCTTTGCCCTGGCCCGCGCTTTCCAAAAGGGCTACTCGGTCGACAGAGTGCATGAGTTGACGCACATCGATCCCTGGTTCCTCGAGCGCATCGAGGGCATCGTGCAGCTCAACGAGCGACTCGGCACCGAGGGCTTCTCCAAACTTCTGCCGCAGGCCAAGAAGCTCGGCTTCAGCGACAAGCACATCGCCAAGGTCTGCGACACGACGGCCGACGGGGTGCGAAAAGAGCGCTGGGAGCGCGGCATTCGCCCGGTCGTCAAGCAGATCGACACGCTCGGCGCCGAGTACCCGGCGCAGACCAACTATCTCTACTTGACGTTTCACGGCGCGGAGCACGACCTCTCGTTCGGTGACAAACAGCCGGTCATGGTGCTGGGTCCTGGGGCCTACCGGATCGGCAGCTCGGTCGAGTTCGACTGGTGCTGCGTGACCACGGTGCGCACGCTGCGCGAGCTCGGCTATCCGACGCTCATGATCAACTGCAACCCCGAGACCGTGAGTACCGACTACGACGAGTGTGATCGCCTCTACTTCGAGGAAATCACCTTCGAGACGATCCAGGAGCTGTACGACCTCGAGTCACCCTACGGCATGGTGGTCTCCGTCGGCGGCCAGACCTCGAACAACCTCGCTCGTCCCTGTGACGAAGCTGGCATGCGCATCCTCGGAACTGCCCCGACACACATCGACCGCGCCGAGGATCGTCACAAGTTCTCGGCCCTCTGCGACGAGCTCGGCGTCGATCAGCCCGAGTGGATCGAAGCGATGTCCCTCGACGCGGTGCAGGAGTTCGCGGCGCGCGTCGGCTACCCGCTCCTGGTCCGCCCATCGTACGTGCTCTCCGGCGCCGCGATGGACGTCGCGCAGAACGAGCAGCAGCTGCGTTCGGTCCTCGAGCGAGCGGCCATCGTCTCGCCCGAGCATCCCACGGTCGTCAGCAAGTTCATCGTCGGCGCCAAGGAGATCGAGTTCGACGGGGTCGCGCGCAACGGTGAGATCGTCGTCTCGGCGATCAGCGAGCACGTCGAAAACGCCGGTGTGCACTCGGGCGATGCAACCCTGGTTCTGCCTCCGCAGCGCACGTACCTCGAGACGATCCGCCAGGTCCGGCTCAAGGCGACGAAGATCGCGGCAGCGCTGCACATCAACGGTCCGTTCAACGTCCAGTTCGTCGCGCGCGACAACAAGGTGATGGTCATCGAGTGCAACTTGCGAGCCTCGCGCTCGTTCCCCTTCTGCTCGAAGATCTGCAAGGTCGACTTCATCGAGACCGCGACCCGCGTGATCATGAATCGTCCGGTTCCCGAGATCACCAACTCTCCGTACGAGCTCGACTACGTCGGAGTCAAAGCACCGCAGTTCTCCTTCACTCGGCTCGGCGGCGCCGATCCGATCCTCGGCGTCGAGATGGCCTCGACCGGCGAGGTCGCATGCATCGGCAGCGACTTCGAAGACGCTTTCCTGAAGTCGATGATCTCGGTGGGCTTCCGCTTCCCGATCCGACGCGCACTTCTGAGCACCGGACCGGTCGCCGACAAAGCCGCCTTCCTCGACGGAGCGAGGGACCTCGCGGCGGCTGGAGTCGAGCTTTGTGGAACCGAGGGCACGGCCAAGTTCCTGCAGGAGAGCGGCACGCCGATCACGCCCGTGCGCTGGCCGAAGGACGAAGCGTCGCCCAACGCGCTCGACCTGATCCAGGAAGGTGAGGTCGATCTCGTCGTCAACGTGCCGAAGGACGCGTCGGAAGAAGAGCTGGCCAACGACTACCTCATCCGTCGCGCCGCCGTCGATCACGGCGTGCCGTTGATCACGAACATCCAGCTCGCGCAGCGCCTGGCGCAAGCGATTCGACGCAAGAGCGTCGAAGAGCTGGAGATCCTCGCCTGGCAGGAGTACTGATCCGAGCCGAGCCTGCCGCTGACGGCGGCAGCTCGTGCCCGACTCGGCGCTCGCTGCGGATTCCAGCGGCCCGCGGCCCGGGTCCTTCGCAACGAAGAGCTAGAAGAGCTCGCGGAGGATCCGGTTGACCCATCTGGGCAGCCAGTCCTTCGAGCCCGACAACACGACACCGACGACGTTGCAGCCGGCGGCCTGCGCCCGTTCCGAAGCGGCGCGCAGAACCTCACGCGGAGTCCTCTCGGACTCGGCGACGAGAATCAGGCCGTCACAGCGCCGGGCGAGCAGCGCGGCATCGACGCTGGTGGAGAGCGGCGGCCCCTCGATCAGGAGCAGGTCGTGGCGGGTGCTGGCCTGTGCCAGCCAGACGTCGAGAGTCACCGAAGCCGTGTCACGCCGAGGGTCCGCTGCATTGAAGTCCAGCGGTCCGATCTTGACCGGCTTGGGCATCAGTTCGGAGTCTTCGATCGACTTGAGCGTCTCGCGTAGAACGCGAGAGCCTCCCTCCATCGCCATCTCGGCGACGGTCACATCGAGCGACCGCCGGAAGGCCTGCTGCACCAGGGCATAGGACAGTGGACGTACCGACTCGAGACCGGACGCCGCCGCGACGACGACGATCGGGTTGCGCTGCGTCACCGAGAGAGCACGCAGTCGATCGAGGAGACCCGAGCGCGTCAGCTGCCCTTCCCCGACGACGCCGTCGCCGACGCGAGCGAGTGCCGTCGAGGACGAGTCCCCCGGAAGCGAGGGCGGCGGCGCAGGCAGAGGAGCCTCGCGATGAAGCGGCTCCTGAGGAGGAGCGATGACCTCGACCTGTGCGGTGGGCTCCGGAGCGGCACCCTCTGCGCGCTCCTTTTCGAGTCGGCGAACGACCTTGGCAAAGTTACTCATCGGAAGGTCCTCTCGATCGCACGGCCGCCGGATCGGGGAGTCGAATCCGTGTTCCTTCTTCGATCTGTCGAACGTCGGTGATTTCTGGATTCTGGTCCAGTACCGCTTGGAGCAGGATGTCGTCGTAACGACCGTAGGTCTGTGAGATGACCTCCCAGAGATTGCTGCCCGGAGGCATCAGGTAGGTCGTCGCCTCCGACGGCCCGGACGCGACCGACGGCGCAGCCGTCGGCGTCGAGGAAGGCGCGGCGCTCGGGCCGGCGGACGGCAGACGCAGCGTTCGGCCGTCGACGAGAACCTGCAGCGGAAGCAGGACGGACTGGTCGGGCGAGAGCGTGTCGTCGAGGCCGGGATTGGCGTTCTTGACGACGGCGATCAGCTCGTCGGAGACCTCACCGTAGCGGGCCTCCACGAGATCTGCGAGCTCTCCCCCTCCGGAAGCGACCGTGGTCCGCGTCTCGAGCGAGGCCACGACCATCCGCGCAGCGGTGGGAGCAGGTGCGGGCGCCGGCGGTGTGTCGACGTCTGGCTCCTCCTCGTCGCGATCGGCGACCGTCGCGGCGGCGGCCGGCACGGCGGCGGCCGGCGCGGCGGCCGGAGACTCGGCCTGAGTCGGCTCGCTCGGAAAAGGCAGGTCGGCGACGAAGTAGCGCGCCAGGAACCAGCCGATCGCCAGCAGCGCTGCGACGGCCACAGCACCGCCGAGAGCGGGGACCAGCCAGGCGGGGACCTGTCTCGAAGAACGACGCATCCCCGGAGTCGCGGCGTTCATCTGCCGTACGGCCTGCAGCGCGGTCGCGCGGCTGACCTTCTGCTGGTCCTGACCGAAGGCGAAGAGCAGCGCGTTGTGGCAGAGGACGTTGAGACGTCGCGGAATACCGCGCGACTCTCGGATGATCGTCTTGAGCGCGGCACCGCCAAAGATCTCGGAGGTCGTGCCGGCCACGTTGAGGCGATGCTCGACGTACTTTGCGCACTCGCGCGCCTGCAGCGGCCGCAGTCGCGCACGTACAGCGATGCGACCTTCGATGTGTCGCAGACTGGCCCGTCGCAGCTTCTTGTCGAGCTCCGGCTGGCCGATGAGCACGAGCTGGAAGAGCTTCTCCTTCGACGTCTCGAAGTTCAGGAGGAGGCGTAGCTGCTCGAACGTGTCGTTGGGTATGTTCTGCGCCTCGTCGATGAGCAGCACGACGGTCTTGCCTTCCGCGGCGCTGCGCTCGAGGAAGCCCTGGAGCTTCGTCAGTCGCTCTTCACGACTGCCGCCCGAAGGCAGTCCGAACTCCTCGAGGGTGTTGCGCAGAATGTCGTCGAACGTGAACGTGCCGGTCGAAAGGTACGCCGTCTCGAGATGGTCTTCCCATTCCGAGAGAACCCACCGCGCGAGCGTCGTCTTGCCGGTACCGACCTCGCCCGTCAGCACGGTCAGACCGCGCTTCTCCATGACGCCCATCTCGATCGCTGCCAGCGCGTCCTCGTGGCTCTCACTGAGGAAGAGGAAGCTCGGATCCGGCGTCAGCGAGAAGGGCTCGCAGATCAGGAAGAAGTGATGCAGGTATCGATCGAGATCGAACATGCGCGGCGGCGAGACCGTCGGTGCGCTCACTGTGGTCATGATGCGAGAGCTCTCCGATCGGAGGAGCGTTCCCAGCTCACGCAGGAATCTCTGCGATCACCGGGAGGCCCGAACAACGGGCCGCCTGAGACGCACTCTTGACCGTCGGATCGAGGAAGTCTCTCGCGAGCGCCGCGACGCAGCCGAGCATCATCCACAGGACGCCGGAGATCAGCACCTGCCGCGTGCGGTTGCCCTCGAGGGGCTTCCACGGCACGACCGCCGGCTCGATGACACTCAGGTTGAAGATGCTGGTCTCGTCGAGCTCACCGGCGTAGCGGGCCTGCTCGGCGCGGGCCGAGTAGCTCGAGTAGATCGCCGTCGCCTGACGCTGCTCCTCCTCGAGCTTGGCGAGCTCGGGCGTCGTAGAAAGCGCTGCCTGCAGAGCACTACGGGACTCGGCGAGGCTCTCTTCGAGTCCGGCAAGTCGCGCCCGCAGAGCCTGCAGCTCGACTTCGGCGTCGAATTTCTGCTGGCTCAGAGCCGTGAAGGCAGGGTTGAGCGTCGTCGTGGTCTGCGTCGTCGAGGTGGCCTGGTCGGCGATCGACTGCTGCGTCAGTTCGATCTGCCGATCGAGATCACGCATACGCTGACTGCCGGGAGCGTACTTGCTCAGCAGACGCGTCTTCTCGACCTGCAGATTGGCGAGCTCGGCCTCGAGCGTCTGGAGGATCGGGTTGACGGAGACCACGGAGCCGGTCGTCAGATCCTTCGGCAGGTCGGTCAGCTGACGGTCGATCGCCTGCACGCGCGCTTCGAGTTCGCGCATGCTGATCTGCGCACTCGACCGAGCCTGCTCGAGCTGCGTGATCTGCGCACTCGCGAACGTCTCATCGACGATTCCGGTTCCGAGACCGGTGCGCTGCTTGTAGGCGCGCAGGGCCGAGTTGGCGAGCTCGAGGCGCGTCAGCGCCTCCTCCTTCTGCTGAATGAGGAAGTCGCGCGCCTGCGATTCAGGCGACAGCTTCATCGACCTCTGAATGTGAGCGTCCAGCAGGTTGTTGACGAAGTAGGCGGCATACTCCGCGTCGGTGCTGCTGAAGTTGAGACGGATCAGGTTGGCACCGCGCACCGGAGAAACTTCCAAGCTGTTCAGCGTCCGGCTGACGTAGCGCTCGAGCGGCGTCTGCCCCTGAATGTGATGAATCTCAGCGTAGATGCGGTTGGCGAGCCGTCGCGGTTGTGGCAGCAGGTAAACGACCGTCTTCCATGTGAAGGGTGGTGGCTCCGGCGCCTGCTCATCGGTCCAGCCCTCCTTGAGGAGGACCTCACGCACGAGGCTGCGGCTTCTCAGCAGCTCGATCTGCTGGGTGATGTCCCAGCGATCGACTCTGTCGTTCTGCATTCCGGTACCGGTGAGGCGACCGCGCTGCACCTCGAAGAGCAGCGTCGCGCTGGCCTCGTACGCAGGGGTCGCCGTGAAACCGGTGTAAGCTCCGAGCGCCAAGCCGAACAGGGCAAAGGCCAGCGCGATGAACTTCCGTCGGAACAGGGCTTCAGCGATCTCTCGCCACGGAAAGCTGGGTTGGGCAGACATAGACCTAGATCGTCCTCAAGAATCAGCGTGAACAGCGTAGGACGCTCGCAACATAGGCCCACGAGTGTAGCAGAGGCACGGGACCGCTCCGGCCTGAACCCGGTACTCCGATTCGAAGTGCGCCCTTCTACCTCTACACCACGGAATCGCGCCTCGATCCGGCCACTCGAGCTGGGCTGCGCGCCCCGCGGGCAGTCGCCGATTTGACCGCGATTCTCGGCGTCTCCGCCTTCTACCACGACTCCGCAGCGGCGCTCGTTCGCGACGGCGAGATCGTCGCCGCCGCGCAGGAGGAACGCTTCACTCGCAAGAAGCACGACGCCGCCTTCCCGGCTCAGGCAGCTCGCTACTGCCTGCAACGGGCAGGGCTGACACCGGACGAACTCGATTATGTCGCCTTCTACGACAAGCCCCTGCTCAAGTTCGAGAGACTCCTCGAGACCTATCTGAGCTACGCGCCGCGTGGCTTCTCCTCGTTTCGCAGGGCGATTCCTCAGTGGCTGGATCAGAAGCTGCACCTGCGACGAGAGCTTCGCCGAGGGCTCGGTGGGGACTACCGTCGGCAGTTCGTCTTCGCCGAGCACCACGAGTCCCACGCGGCCAGCGCCTTCTATCCCTCGCCGTTCGAGGAAGCAGCCGTGCTGACGATCGACGGAGTCGGCGAATGGGCCACCGCGAGCTACGGTGTCGGATCGGGTCATCGCCTCGACCTCCTCGGGACGCAGCGCTTTCCCCACTCCCTCGGACTTCTCTACTCCGCTTTCACCTACTACTGCGGCTTTCGCGTCAACTCGGGCGAGTACAAGCTCATGGGGCTGGCGCCCTACGGCACACCGCGCTTCGCCGACCGCATTCGCGAAAAGCTGCTTCATCTGAACGAGGACGGCACCTTCGCTCTGGACATGCGGTACTTCAACTACTGCCAGGGTCTGACGATGACTTCCAGCGCCTTCGATCGGCTCTTCGGAGGTCCGCCACGCCAGCCCGAGACGCCGATCGAGCAGCGACACATGGATCTTGCGGCGTCGGTCCAAGGGGTCACCGAGGAGATCGTGCTGCGCATGGCGCATCACGTCCACGAAGTCACCGGCCAGAGCGCGCTCTGCCTCGCCGGCGGCGTCGCCCTCAACTGCGTCGCCAACGGCCGGCTCCAGCGAGAGGGTCCGTTCGAGAAGCTCTGGATCCAGCCCGCGGCGGGCGACGCCGGCGGAGCCCTCGGAGTGGCTCTGTTCGTCTGGCATCACCTGCTCGAGGAGCCACGCAGAGCTCAGAGCCCCGATGGTCAGAGAGGCTCTCTGCTCGGGCCGGAGCCGACCGACGACGCGATTCAGCGGGAGCTCGACGGCGCCGAAGCGGTCTACGAGAAGCTCGCGCCGGAGGAGACGTGCCGCCGAGCGGCGGAGCTGCTCGCCGACGGCCAGGTCGTGGGCTGGGTCCAGGGGCCGATGGAGTTCGGGCCCAGAGCGCTCGGGGCGAGGAGCATTCTCGGCGACCCTCGGCGACGCGACATGCAGAGCACGATGAATCTGAAGATCAAGTTCAGGGAGTCCTTCCGTCCTTTCGCCCCTTGCGTGCTCGAGGAGCGCGCCACCGAGTACTTCGAGCTCGGCGACGGCGTGGCAAGCCCCTACATGCTGATCGTTGCACCCGTCGCTGAGGGTCAGAGAACGGGCTCGACGCACCCCCAAGCCGAAGGCTTGGAGCAGCTGGGCGAGGAGCGCTCGCGGATCCCGGCCGTGACCCACGTCGACTACAGCGCCCGGGTTCAGACCGTCGACGAGGAGCGCAACCCTCGCTTTGCCCGACTGCTCCACGCTTTCGACGAGCTGACCGGCTGTCCCGTGCTGATCAACACGAGCTTCAACGTGCGCGGCGAGCCGATCGTGCAGACGCCTGCCGACGCGCTGCGCTGTTTCCTGCTCACCGACATGGACGCACTCGTCGTGGGCGACTTCCTCCTCGAGAAGTCGAGTCAGCCGGCAGAGCTGACCGCAGATCGGGAGCTGTACCTCTCCCAGTTCGACCTGGACTGACGACGAAATGCTACGACTCGACACCCGTCCCACCACGCGCCAACTGCGCAGCTTCGCTCTCCTTTGGTGGCCCCTCTTCTGCGTGGCTCTCGGTTTCGGGCTCTGGCGATTCGGCCTTCCGAGCGCGATCCTTCCGCTCGTTGGCGTCGCATCAGGACTCGCCGTTGTGGGCGCGTTGGCGCCGCCACTCATTCGACCGCTTTTCGTCGGGCTGCTCCTCGTCACCTATCCGATCGGCTGGGTTCTGTCTCACCTGGTGCTGCTCGTGGCGTACTACCTCGTGCTGACTCCCGTCGGCCTCGGGCTGCGACTTTTCGGCCGCGACCCGCTCTTTCCCGGCGGACGCGACCTCGACAAGGCCGAGAGCATCGAGCAGACTCGTTGGCACGCATGGCGCGCGCCGGAGGACCGCACGCGCTACTTTCGCCAGTATTGAGGGGGAGAACGAAGCGATGAGCGACGAGCGAGAGGCCTTCGAGCGCGCAGCCGAGGAGTCGGCTCCGGGTCTCATGTCCGAAACGGCCGCCTTTCTCCGTCACAACAAGAAGTGGTGGCTGACACCCATCGTGATCGCGCTCTTTCTCCTCGGCTTCCTGATCTTCCTCGGCAGCACGGGTGCCGCTCCGTTCATCTACGCCCTCTTCTGACCGCTGAAGCTCCGATCGACGAAGCGTCGCCCGCGCAGGAGAGCAGACCTGACAACCGATCCGCTATGCTTAAAGCTCTCCATGATCCTATTTGCCTCTCCGGCCGCCGTCGCAGCAACGAGACGTCGGCTCTCGAACGAGGCTTCGCTTTTCTCTCGCCGTTCATCTCGAACCCTGAGGACTCCTGACATGTTGCATGCCCTGAAAGCCCGCTCTGCCGCGACCCGCGGCGCTCTGCTCCTGGTAGCCCTGGCCGTTGTGCTGTCGGGCTGCGCTGCCCACAACACCCCCGTCGATGCTCCAGCTGCCTCCGAGGCGCGACCGCTCTACGACCCGGGACCGATCATCGAGTACCGCCTCGTTCCGGCGGACTCGCTTCTCGTTCGCTTCTACGGCAACGAAGAGCTCGACCAGGCGCAGCCGATCCGCCCCGACGGCAAGATCTCGCTGCCCTACGTCGGCCAGGTCCAGGCGGCCGGGCTGACGCCCGCCGAGCTCGAAGCGACGCTCGTCGATCTCTACACCGGTGAGCTCGCCGCCCCTCGAATCAACGTCATCGTGCAGACTCACGCACCCCAGCAGTTCTTCGCCGGTGGCGAGATCGGCAGCCAGGGCGTGCATCTCATTCACGGGGAGATCAACGTCCTGCAGGCCGTGCAGATGGCGGGCGGACTGACTCCCACGGCACGAGCGGGGTCCGTCATCCTGATTCGCGCCGACGAGGAGGGGCGTCCGACCGGCCGCGTGTTCAACGTCAAGAGACTGCAGGCGGGCGGCGGCCAGGCCTACAACACGATGGTCCGCGCCAACGACGTGATCTACGTGCCGCGCTCCAAAATCGTCAACTTCGCGACCTGGGTCGACAACTACATCGGCGGCCTGATCCCCAACCTGCCCGGCTTCGGTTTCGTCATCGGCGACGCCGTCAACGACTGAGCCCGCGCCGGCGAGATCCTCGAGATCGCCGACCCCACGAACGGCCCCGCAGCGCGGGGCCGTTGCTGCATCCAGGCGAGCCCGTCGCCACGAAGAAGATCGTAGGCACAGTCCCCCCATTCAGACCGCGGCAGAGCTCGCGGAAACTCGAACTCCCGGTCGTTCGTTCGGCCGGCAAGCGAAGGAGAAAGCATGCGCAACAACGTTGGCCTCATCCTGACCAAACGAGCTCAACTCTCGCCCGACACTGAAGGCTTCGTCGACGCCGACACCGGCCGTCGCTTCACCTTCGCCGAGTACAACGAGCGAGCCAATCGCACGGCCAACGCGCTGCTGGATCTCGGCATCGGCAAAGGAGACCGCGTCGCCCTTCTGCAGATGAACAGCGTCGAGTACATGGAGAGCTTCTTCGCCATCGCCAAGATCGGGGCCGTCTGCGTTCCGCTGAACTGGCGACTCGTTCCCGACGAGCTGGCCTTCATTCTCCGCGATTCGGGAGCCACGACCCTGCTCTTTGGCAGCGAGTTTCTCGAGTCGGCGCAGGATCTCCACACGCGCGGCGGAGGTAAGAACGGAACGCTGCTGGAGCGTTACGTCTTCTGCGGCTCCGATGGCAAGCCGGACTGGGCCCTGAGCTACGACGAGCTGCAGGCGGCGAGCGGCACCGGCGAGCCGCCGATCGATGCCGGTGAAGACGATCTGCTCTACATCATGTACACCTCCGGAACGACGGGACTCCCCAAGGGCGCCGTGCACACTCACGACTCGGCTCTCTGGGGCGTGCTGACGATCAACGCGACGTCGGACCAGCGCAGGGGCGACCGCTACCTCGTCGCACTTCCGCTCTTCCACGTCGGCGCCCTCACGCCCTGTACCGCCCTGGTGCACGCCGGTGCGACGAGTGTCGTCCTGCGCGCCTTCGATCCGCACCGCGCCTGGAAGATCATCGACGAGGAGGGCATCACGACGGGCCTCAAGGTCCCGGCGATGCTGAACTTCATGCTGCAGGTGTACGACCCCGAGCACTGCAAGCACGAGAAGCTACGCTGGCTGATGACCGGAGCCGCCCCCGTGCCGGTCGCCCTCATCGAGGCGTACGACGGTCTCGGCATCGAGATCCAGCAGGTCTACGGGCTCACGGAGACCTGCGGACCGGCCTGCCTCATCGCTTCGGACGACGCGCTCCGTAAGGCAGGTTCGACCGGCAAGGCGTTCTTCCACACGGACGTCCGGGTCGTCGACGAGCAGGGAAACGACGTACCCGCAGACGGAGACGGCGAGGTGATCATCCGCGGCCGCCACATCATGAAGGAGTACTGGAACCGGCCGGAGGCGACCGCGGAGGCGATTCGCGGCGGATGGTTCCACTCGGGAGACGTCGCACGCATCGACGCTGACGGCTTCATCTACATCCAGGACCGGATCAAGGACATGTACATCTCCGGCGGGGAAAACGTCTACCCGGCGGAGGTCGAAGCGGTTCTCATGAGCCATCCCAAGGTCCTCGAAGCCGCCGTCATCGGGGTCCCCTCCGAAAAGTGGGGCGAATCGGGCGCCGCGATTCTGGTCAAGGAGGACGAGTCCGTCACCAGCGAGGAGATCCTCCAGTTCGCTCAGGACAAGCTGGCTCGCTTCAAGCAGCCGGTGATCGTGCACTTCATCGAGGAGATTCCGCGTAATCCCTCCGGCAAGATCCTCAAGAGAGTCCTGCGCGAGCAGTTTCCCGAGGCCGCTCCGCACTAGACACCTCAACCCCCGCCATCGATCTCCAGCCTCGACCGTGTCTTCCGCGGAGAGTTCCAGCGAACAGAACGTGAGTCAGCGGGCCGACTCGGATCGGCGCGTCGGCGCGCGCCGACGCTCCTGAGCGCTTTCGAGTCCGCCGCCCTCGAGCTCGGTCCTCCTGCGCCGCCCCTCGAGTCAGCGGAGAAACGAGGAGATCAGGGCAGGAACCAGGTACCGAGGCTTCCCGACTCGAAGTCGTCACCGAAGATCGTCGAAGGACTGTAGGGCACGACACACCAGCCCTCGTGGCTCTGAAGGTAGTCGTCGAGGCGGTCGACGACGCCGCTGTGGAGGCTCGCTGTCGAGCCACAGCCGGAGAGCAGATGGCAGTAGCTCATCAGCGTCCCGGCACCCGACCCCGGACACGAAGTGGATCCGCCGTAGCAGCTGTTCTCGCCGTTGAAACACTGGTCGATGGGCGGCGAGTAACAGTGCGTATGCGGCGATCCGAGGTTGTGCCCGATTTCGTGACCGACGATCTTCGCGTCGTACGACACATTGATGTTGGCCTTGAAGATCTGCGTCACGCTGTAGCCACCACCCCAACTCTGAGATTCGCAGTAACCGTCGAGCCAGGCGATGCCAGAGCTGCTGTAGTCGCTACCCGACTTCCCGGAGAGAAGCGCCGCAAACACCCGATTGACGCCTCCCATGTTGGCCTGCCAGTAGTCACCGAACTCGTCGAGATGAGCGCTGCTGGTACCCGCGCTGTTGACGTCGTACGGATCGTCGTCGAAGGCGAGATCACCGCTGTCGAGGCGAAGGAACGTGTCGCCCAGCTGGAGATTCAGCAGCAGATCGCGCTCATACATCAGGTTCATCTCGGCGAAGAGGTCTGCGATCCAGTCGAGAGCCGCACTCGTGTCGTTGCCGAACTTGTAGTGGTTGAACTCGTTGTCGGTGTCGACCGCGATGGTGATTCGCCGCGTCGCCTGCGACGAGGAAGAAATCGTGTGCAGCGACCTCGAGCGCTTGGCAAAGCTTGGCCGCGGCGTCGGGTCGACCGCCAGCAGATCAGAGCCACAGGAGGATTGAAGTTGGATGCCCTGGCTCTCGAGCGCTGCCGAAGCCTTGCGGATGATCGAGGTCTGAGCGTCGAGGGCGCTGAAATCGTCGATCTGAGAGGCGCCCGCCGGCGTGTGAACCGACCCACGGAGGCTCCGTGTCTTGGGGTTCAGCGACAGCGCGAAGCGCCGCTCCGGAGCGTCCGCAGCGTGGCCGACGAAGTGGAGGCGAGCGCTGCGCGGAACTTCTCGGCGCCCGTTCTGATCGATGACGAAGGCGCGCGCACCTTCGGCAAAAACATCGACGCGTCGTAGCAGAACGCGCTCTCTGACGCCCGGCGCGGTCGGGAAAGCCGAGACTTCGAGTTCATCGCCAAGAGCACTCGCGGCCAGCAGCTCATTGAGCTTCTCCGGGAGGCCGAAGGTCTCTTCGAGAGGCTCGTTACGGCCGGCGATGACGCCCAGGGGTACCGCAATCCGCTCGGATCCGGGTTCTGCGACGAGCGTTTCGGACGCGGACTGCGCGTCGACCGAGGAGCCGATCAGTGCGAGGGCGCCGAGCAGGATCAGAGCGCGTCGCAGGCGCG